>CAIZLW010000012.1 GCA_903933915.1 uncultured beta proteobacterium
ATTTTCGGCGTTACCACACAGGTTTCCTCGTCTTACATCATCCTGTTTGTCTGCTTTGCCGCTTTTCTGCAGGTGTCCAAGGTTGGTGATTACATCAATGACCTGTGCAACGCCATGTTCGGCTGGGCGCGCGGCGGTCCGGCGAAGGCTGCGGTCGCTTCCGGCATCCTGTTCGGATCGATTTCGGGCTCAGCCGTGGCGAATGTGGTGGCTTCGGGCATGGTGACCATCCCGATGATGCGCAAGGTGGGCTATGACAAGCCCACTGCGGCCGCCATCGAGGCGACTTCATCCACGGGCGGACAGATTACACCGCCGGTATTGGGGGCAGGCGCATTCCTGATGGCCGAAATCACCGGCATTCCATACAGCGAAATCGCACTCGCAGCGGTGATTCCAGCCTTGCTGTTTTACATCGCCTGCTGGATTCACGTCGATCTGCATGCGATCAGGCTGGGGCTGCGCGGCCTGCGCAAGGATGAGCTGCCGCCATTGTTTGAAATGCTGAAGCGCCTGTATCTGTTTTCGCCGATTGTCGTGCTGGTCTGGGGGTTGCTGGCGGGTTATTCGCCATTCCGGGCGGGCGGGCTGGGCATCCTGACGGCGCTGATCGTCGGTTGGATGGCGATACGATTTGGTGATCTTGAGTTGCGTCCGGATTCGCAGGCGCCGATCCGGCCCGGATTGGCTTTTGCGACGGCTTTGCTGGTCAGGATTCTTTCGCTGGTGGCGCTCGGTGCTGTTGCCGGACTGGTCATTTTTTATATACCGGGAATGCTCAAGAGTGTTGCTGGCGAGTGGGCGGGGATGGGAGTTGGTTTCGCCCTGCTTGTTGTGCTGACGGTAATGTTTGGCTGGCGCAAGACGCTGGAAGGACTCAACCTTGCCGCGCGTGACACCGTCCAGTTGGTGGCGGTCTGTGCCTGCGCCGGCATCATTGTTGGTGTGGTGGCGCTGACCGGTATCGGCGGACGTTTTTCCGAATTGATTCTGGGCATCGCGGGGACCAGTCAACTGATCGCGATGATTTTTGCCGCCGGTGTGGCCTTGATCCTCGGGATGGGCATGCCGACCACGGCGGCCTATGCCATTGCTGCGGCAGTGATTGCGCCCGGCCTGACCAAGATCGGCGTGGCGCCGCTGGTGGCCCATCTGTTCATCTTTTACTTTGCGGTGATTTCAGCGATTACGCCGCCGGTTGCGCTGGCCTCGTTTGCCGCTGCCGGCATGTGCAATGCCGATCCCTGGAAAACCTCATGGATCGCACTGAAAATGGGCCTGGCGACCTTCCTGGTGCCGTTCATGTTTTATTACAGTCCCTTGCTGTTGCTCAAAGGCAATCCCTTTGACATTGCCCAGGCCTTCATCACGGCGTCGGTTGGGGTATGGTTTCTGGCCGGGTCCACCGAAGGCTGGTTTGGCGGCAAACTCGCCATGCCCTTGCGTGTGGTGATGTTCTTTGCTGCGCTGTGCCTGATTCATCCGGGCACGATTACGGACGTGTTCGGGCTGGCGGTCGGGGTACCTATTTATCTCTGGCAGCGGATGCGACTGCGTGCCGCTGCGGCCTAGGAATTCCCGGCTGCGCCCGTCCCTGAGCCGGTAATTCCGCCAAAGTCCTTGTTTTTACCGGTAAATCTGCCGGTAAGTGTCTTTTATTCAAGGCGTTATCGTGCTATTCTTCCGGGTTATTTCAAACTCTGGAAGTAGGGGATTTTCATGGCTGTCGAACGCACGCTTTCCATCATCAAACCCGATGCCGTTGCCAAAAACGTGATCGGTCAGATTTACTCCCGTTTTGAGGGCGCCGGGCTGCGTATTGTTGCCGCCCGCATGACCCAGTTGTCCAAAGCTCAGGCCGAGGGTTTTTATGCGGTGCACAAAGAGCGCCCTTTCTTCGGCGAACTCGTTGCATTCATGATTTCCGGCCCGGTGATGATCCAGGTGCTGGAAGGCGAAAACGCGATGCAGAAAAATCGCGACCTGATGGGCGCCACGGATCCGAAGAAGGCTGATAAAGGCACGATCCGTGCTGATTTCGCCGACAGCATTGACGCGAACGCCGTGCACGGTTCCGATTCCGCGCAAAACGCGGCGATCGAGATCGCCTACTTTTTCCCCGCGCTCGAAGTGCATTCGCGCTGAGCGGCTTGCAGAACAACCGGGCTGCCAATGTCGTCCAATCTGCTGGGGCTTAACCGCGCGCAGTTTCAGGTGTGGTGCGAGGAACGCGGAGAGAAGCCGTTTCGCGCCCGGCAGATGATGCGCTGGATGCACCAATCGGGCATCAATGATTTTGCGCTGATGTCCGATGTCTCTCGCGATTTCCGCGAGCAACTGTCGGCCTGCGCGGTGATCGAGGCGCCGCCGGTGTTGAAAGACACCACGGCGCCTGACGGCACCCGTAAATGGCTTTTTGATGTCGGCACCGGCAATGCGATCGAAGCCGTCTACATTCCCGAAGGGGATGCTGAGGATGAGCCGGCAGCCGAGGGTGCGCCTGCTGCGCGTCGTTATCGCGGCACCTTGTGCATCTCTTCACAGGCGGGCTGCGCGCTGGAGTGTTCGTTCTGTTCGACCGGGCGCCAGGGATTCAACCGTAACCTGACCACCGCTGAAATCGTCGGTCAACTGTGGCATGCCAGCCGCAGTCTGTCGGCGGCAACCGGCATGGAGCGGCCGATCACCAATGTGGTGATGATGGGTATGGGCGAGCCGCTGGCGAATTTCGACAACGTCGTGCCGGCGATGCAGTTGATGCTGGATGACCATGCCTACGGCATTTCCCGGCGCCGTCTGACGCTGTCCACCTCGGGCATTGTTCCCGCGATGGATCGTCTGCGTGATGCCTGCCCGGTGGCGCTGGCGGTTTCACTGCATGCGCCCAACGACGCGTTGCGCGACGAACTGGTTCCGATCAACCGTAAGTATCCGATCAAGGAACTGATGGCGGCCTGTGTGCGCTATATCGAGAAGGCGCCGCGCGATTTCGTCACTTTTGAATATGTATTGCTTGCCGGAATCAATGACAGCGTCGCGCAGGCGCGCGAACTGGTGCGGACAGTGAAGCCGGTGCCCTGCAAGATCAATCTGATTCCGTTCAACCCGTTTCCGGATTCCGGTTATGAGCGCAGTGCGGCCCCGGCCATTGCCGCGTTCCGCGACGTGCTGCACCAGGCCGGCCTGACGACCACCGTGCGCAGAACACGCGGCGATACGATTGATGCGGCCTGCGGCCAGTTGGCCGGTCAGGTCCGTGACAAGACCCGGCGCGTACAGCGACGCCTGGAGGAGAGCGGAACATGACTCGAGAGGCAAAAAAGATGAGCATGCGCGCACTGAGTTTTACGGTATGGCTGGGCATTGCGGCGCTGTTTGCCGGTTGCGCAGGCACCGGACAGGAGTCGAATGATTTGCAGCCGTCCGTCAATACCACCGGCAACGAAAGCGACGCGCGCAACCGTGCGCGCATTCATACCGAACTGGCGGCAGGTTATTTCGAGCTTGGCAATATCGGCGTCGCGCTTGAGGAAGTACGGATTGCGGAACAGTCGGATTCATCCTATGCGCCGATTTACAACGTCGCCGCGCTGGTCTACGCCGCGCTGAAGGACGATCGCCGGGCGGAAGAAAGCTTCAACCGCGCGTTGCGGCTTGCCCCGGGTGACTCCGATGCCAACAACAATTACGGCATGTTCTTGTGTCAGCGCAAACGCGAAGCGGAAGGCATCAAATACCTGCTCACGGCAGTGCAGAATCCGCTGTATCTGAATCCCGAGCGTTCGCTGACCAATGCCGGCGTCTGCGCGCGCCTTCGTGGCGACACGGCCGCAGCGCAGGAGTATTTCCAGCGTGCGGTGACGATCAGGCCCAACCAGGCCCAGGCGCTGTACCAGCTCGCTGACCTGGCTTATGCTTCAGCCAATTACGCAGCGGCGCAAGGATACCTGCGCCGTCTTGCCCAGGCCGCTCAGGCCAATGCCGAAGTGCTGTGGCTGGCGGTACGTGTGGAGCGCCGTATGGGCAATGCCGTCGGTGAAGCCAGTTATACGCAACAATTGCGCAAGAATTTTCCAGAATCCAAAGAGGCGGCTGCCCTGCAGGCGGGCCGGTTTGAATGAGCGAGGCTGATACGCCGGTTGAATCTGCGGTTCCCGCGCCCGAGTCCACCGCGGCGTTGCGCCCTGGCCGTGCGCTGGCTGAGGCCCGGACTCGCCGTAATCAGACCATTGCCGAGGTTGCCCAGCAGCTGAAGCTGTCGTCGACGCAGGTTGAGGCGTTGGAGGCGGAAGACTACGCGCACTTGCCGGGACCGGTGTTCGTTCGCGGCTTTGTGCGCAATTACGCGCGTCTGATGGATCTGGATGGCGAAGCGCTGGTTGCCGGACTGACGATGCCGCAGGACCCGCTGGCTACCGGTGCCGCGATACCGCACTCGCACAACATTCCGTTTCCTGACGGTCGCGGACCACGCTGGCCCATCTATGTCGCGTTGATTGCGGTGCTGGCGGCCATTGTGGTGTTGTTCGAGTTCATTTATTCATCGTCTCCCGCTGCCGTGTCGACGGCACCAAAAGCGGAAGAGTCCGCTGCGGCTGCTGCGGCGCCGGCTTTACCTGCTGCGCGATTGCCGATTCAGGCGGATGGATCTGCGCAGGCGCTAACCGTGCCTGTGGCGGAGCCCGTTCAACCCGCTGCCGCACCTGCGCCCGTACCGGCACCGGCACCGGCACCGGCACCGGCACCAGCACCGGCACCAGCACCAGCGCCTGCGGCAAAGCGGGCGGGTGTTGTTGAAGTGAAAATGGTGTTCGACACGCAATCCTGGGTTGAGGTGCGCGACCGGGAAGACCGCATCGTATTTTCGCAACTCAATCCGGCAGGGGCGGTGCAGATTGTGCAGGGACTGCCGCCGCTGAACGTGGTGATCGGTAATGCCAGCGGCGTGCGCGTGACTTACAACGGACGCCAGGTGGATCTGGCGCCGCACACCAAGATCGAAGTCGCGCGGTTGACTCTGGAATGATGCTGCGATGACTACGTGTCTGCCATCCCATGGTCCGGCGGCCCGCCGGCGCAGCGTCGGTGTGACCGTCGGCGATGTGGTTGTCGGCGGCGGTGCGCCGATCGTGGTGCAGTCGATGACGAATACCGATACAGCCGATATCGCCGGCACAGTCGAGCAGGTGGCCGCATTGGCGCGCGCCGGCTCCGAGATCGTTCGTGTGACGGTGAATAACGCAGAAGCCGCGGCCGCGGTTCCGATGATCCGCGAGCAGCTCGACAAACGCGGCGTCAATGTGCCGCTGGTGGGCGACTTTCATTTCAACGGCCACCGCCTGCTGACGCAGCACCCGGCCTGCGCCGAGGCGCTGGCCAAACTGCGCATCAATCCGGGAAACGTCGGCAAGGGCGCGAAGCGCGATCAGCAGTTCGCGACCATGATTGATTTTGCCTGCCGGCTGAACAAGCCGGTACGTATCGGCGTCAACTGGGGCAGTCTTGACCAGGAACTGCTGGCGCGCCTGATGGACGAAAACGGCCGGCTGCCGCAACCGCGCGATGCGACCGTGGTGATGCGTGATGCACTGGTCACTTCGGCGCTGGAAAGTGCGCGGCAGGCTGAGGCTCTGGGATTGCCGCATGACCGCATTGCGCTGTCATGCAAGGTCAGCGGCGTGCAGGATCTGATCGCGGTTTACCGCGACCTTGCGACGCGTTGCGACTATCCGCTGCATCTCGGGCTGACCGAGGCCGGCATGGGTTCCAAAGGCATTGTCGCTTCGACGGCGGCGATGGCGGTGCTGTTGCAGGAAGGCATCGGCGACACCGTTCGCGTTTCGCTGACCCCCGAGCCGGGCGGCGATCGTACGCGTGAAGTGATCGTTGCGCAGGAATTGCTGCAGACGATGGGTCTGCGCTCGTTTGCGCCGCTGGTGATTGCCTGTCCGGGTTGCGGGCGCACGACGAGCACGGTGTTCCAGGAACTGGCCGACCGCATCCAGGGTTATTTGCGCGCGCAGATGCCGGAATGGCGCGGCCGTTATCCCGGTGTCGAGAACATGCATGTCGCAGTGATGGGTTGCGTGGTCAACGGACCCGGCGAGAGCAAACAGGCCAATATCGGCATCAGCCTGCCGGGTTCCGGCGAGACGCCGGTGGCGCCGGTGTTTGTCGATGGTGTAAAAACGGTGACGCTGAAGGGTGACCGGATCGCCGAAGAATTCCAGCGTATCGTCGATCAGTACGTGCGCGATCATTACGGTTCTGCCGAAGCATTGGCGGTGGCTGCGGCCGCGCGCTGAACGGACGGGATTTCAGGACAATGGCCAACAAGGTGCAGGGCGTACGCGGCATGAATGACGTGCTGCCCGACGACGCGCGTTTCTGGGCGTTTTTCGACACTACGGTGCAGCGCTGGTTGCATGCCTACGGCTACCGCGAGATCCGCATGCCCATTCTTGAGCGCACAGAGCTGTTCGTGCGCTCAATCGGCGAGGTTACCGACATTGTCGAGAAGGAGATGTACACCTTCACCGACGAGTTGAACGGCGAACAGCTGACGCTGCGTCCCGAAGGAACGGCGTCTTGCGTGCGCGCGGTGATCGAGCACAACCTGCTGTATCCAGGTCCGCAACGGCTGTGGTACCGCGGGCCGATGTTTCGCCATGAGCGGCCGCAGAAGGGGCGTTACCGCCAGTTTCATCAGGTCGGTGTCGAGGCCCTGGGTTTTGCCGGGCCGGACATCGACGCTGAACACATCCTGATGTGTGCACGCCTGTGGCAGGACCTCGGGTTGGACGGCATCACGCTGGAGCTGAATTCCCTGGGTTCGGCTGAAGCGCGCGCGCGGTACCGCACGAAGCTGGTGGCTTATCTGGAAAGCCGGGTCGGTGAACTCGACGAGGACGCAAAGCGGCGCATGCACAGCAACCCGCTGCGCGTGCTCGACAGCAAGAATCCGGCGATGCAGACCGTGATTGAAGCGGCACCGCAACTGGCGGATGATCTGGATGATGAATCCGCGCAGGCCTTTGCCGCCCTGCAAGGGTCGTTGCGGGCGGCCGGGCTGGCGTTTCGCATCAATCCGCGCCTGGTGCGCGGGCTGGACTATTACAATGGCACCGTTTTCGAATGGGTGACCGACCGGCTGGGCGCGCAGGGCACGGTGTGCGCAGGCGGCCGTTATGACGGATTGATTGAACAGATCGGCGGTAAACCGGCGCCGGCCTGCGGCTTCGCCATGGGGGTCGAGCGCCTGCTGGCTTTGCTGGTCGATGGCGGCGCCGCAGTTCCGGAAGCCGTGGCTGATGCCTATATTGTTCGCCAGGGTGATGCGGCGATGGCTTTCGGCGAACAGATGGCCGAGCGCATGCGTGATGCCGACCTTGCGGTCATCCTGCATTGCGGCGGCGGCAGCTTCAAGTCGCAGATGAAAAAAGCCGACGGCAGCGGCGCCCGGTTTGCGGTGATCATCGGTGACGATGAAGCGCAGGCTGGCATGTTGACGGTGAAATCGCTGAGGGTAGAGCAGGATGAGATGCGGCGGGAACAGGTGCGCGTTTCGCTGTCGGAAGCGTGCGAGATTATAAAAACTAGGTAAATCAATGGCTTACGATCTAGAAGAGCAGGAACAGCTGGCGGCAATCAAATCTTGGTGGTCGCAATACGGCAAATTGGTCATGGTGACCGTCGTCGCAGCCTTGCTGGTCGTCGGCGGCATCCGCGGCTGGTACTACTACCGCAATACGCAGGCCGCTTCAGCGCTGACATTGTTCGATCAGATGCAACGCGCGGAACGCGCCAGCGATCAGAAGAAAGTCCGCGATATTGCCGCGCAGATTGTCGACAAATATGCGTCGACGCAATATGCAACGCTGGCTTCGCTGGCGGCTGCGAAAAGCAATTTCGATACCGGCGATCTTCCGGCGGCGAAAACCCAGTTGCAGTGGGTGATCGATAACGGCAAGGAGGCGGAGGCGCGTGATGTGGCGCGGCTGCGGCTCGCAAGGGTGCTGCTCGACGAGAAAAATCCGGCCGAGGCGCTGAAGCTGCTCGAGACTAAGCACGGTGACAGCTTTGCCGGACTTTATGCCGACGTCAAAGGCGATGCGCTGCTTGCCAGCGGCAAACGCGCCGAAGCGCATGCGGCCTATCAGGTTGCGCTGGAGAAGAGCGACGCCGCGAGTCCGACACGCCAGATCGTCCAGCTGAAACTCGATGCATTGGGCGAGACCAAGTAATGCGCTATCTGTCGCTGCTCGCCGCTGTCCTGCTGTTGCAGGGATGCCAGACCGTATCCGACACCTATGACGGCTGGTTCGGCTCCGGAACCAAGCAGAAGGCGGCGGAACTGGTGAAATTCGAGGCGCGCGCCGCGATGCGCGTCGTCTGGCAGGCCAGCGTAGGCAGTGCGCAGAACAGAGGGTTTTATCCGGCGACGATTGGAAACACCGTTTATGCCGGTGGCGCTTCCGGCCAGATCGCCGGTTTTAACGCCAACACCGGTGCGCAACTACTGCGGTTCGAAGCCGGTACGCCGTTGTCCGGTGGTGTGGGCTTCGGTTCGGGATTGATCGTGGTCGGCACCGCACGCGGTGAGGTGCTGGCTTTTGAGCCCACCGGCAAGCCCGTCTGGAAGGTGCAACTGACCGGCGAGGTGCTGTCGCCGCCGGCCGGCGCCGAAGGCTTGATTGTGGTCAGGACCGGAGACGGCCGCATTTATGGTTTGAATGCCGCGGATGGCAAACAGCGCTGGGTCTATCAGCGTGCCTTGCCGCCGCTGGCCGTGCGCAGTTACGCCGGCATCGTGGTGGACCGCGGTGCGGTGTTTGCCGGATTTCCCGGTGGTCGCCTGGTGGCGATTGCGCTGCAGAACGGCAATGTCGGATGGGAATCCGTCGTCGCTTTGCCCAAGGGTACTACCGAACTGGAGCGTGTAACCGATGTGACGAGTTTCCCGGTGCTGGATGGTGCGCAGGTCTGCGCCGTGGCTTTCCAGGGAAGAGTTGCCTGTTTTGACGCGCAGCGCGGCGAGACGATGTGGGCGCGGGATGTCTCAAGCATTGCCGGCATGGGCATGGATGCGCGCAATGTGTATGTCACCGATGAACGCGGCGCGGTGCAGGCTTATGACCGCCGCGCCGGCTCGGGTCTTTGGAAGCAGGATAAGCTGCAGGGCCGCTGGGCGACTGCGCCGCTGGCGCTGGGGCGTTACGTCATCGTTGGCGATTACCAGGGTTATGTGCATGTCATGTCGCGCGATGATGGCGCGTTCGTCGCGCGTATCGCGACTGACGGCAGCCCGATTCAGGTGCCGCCTGTCGCCATCGACCTGTCCACGCTCTTGGTGCAGACTCGCAATGGCGGGGTTTTTGCGATCAATATCCAGTAACAGCAGTCCGGTAACCGGGGATTGCTAACCGCGTCGCCGCCTTTGGCGCGTCGCACCGATTTTCAATAGGCCGCAGCGGTAATGCGGCATCAGCGGTATTTTTGACATGAAACCCACAGTCGTCATCGTCGGCAGACCCAACGTCGGTAAATCGACGTTGTTCAACCGGCTTACCCGCACCCGCGAAGCGATCGTGGTGGACTCTCCGGGTATTACCCGCGACCGTCATTACGGCGAAGGCCGTGTCGGCCCGAAATCCTATCTGGTGGTCGATACCGGCGGTTTCGAGCCGGTGGCCAAGGACGGCATTTATCACCAGATGGCGCGGCAGACGCGGCAGGCGGTGGATGAGGCCGATGTCGTGCTGTTCATTGTCGATGCCCGTGCCGGTTTGACCGCGCAGGATCGCGAAATCGGCGAGGAACTGCGCCGCAGCGGCCGCAAGATCTGGATCATCGTCAACAAGGCGGAAGGCATGAATTCCGCAATGTCGACTGCCGAATTCCATGCGCTGGGACTGGGTGAGCCGCTGGCGATCTCCGCGGCGCATGGTGAGTATGTCAGCGACCTGATGGATCTGGTGCTGGAGGAATTTTCGGCGCCTGACCGCGATAAAGAGGATGAATCCAAGCATCCCAGGATCGCCATCGTCGGACGGCCTAATGTCGGCAAGTCGACGCTGGTCAATGCACTGCTCGGTGAAGAACGGGTGGTGGTGTTTGACTTGCCGGGAACCACGCGCGATTCGATCTCCATCGAATTCGAGCGCGAAGGCAAGCGCTACACGCTGGTCGATACCGCCGGCATGCGCAAGCGCGGCAAGGTTGACGAGGCGGTCGAGAAGTTTTCAGTGATCAAGACGCTGCAGTCGATTGCTGACGCCAACATCGCCATCCTGGTGCTGGACGCGCGGCAGGAAATCTCCGAGCAGGATGCGCATATCGCCGGATTTATTCTGGAAGCCGGGCGCGCGCTAGTCGTCGCCGTCAATAAATGGGAAGGACTCGACGAAGGCGAGCGCGAGCAGATCAAGCGTGATGCTGCGCGCAAACTGAATTTCCTCAATTTCGCGCGCTTTCATTTTATTTCGGCGCTGGAGGGGCAGGGCATCGGTGCCTTGCTGCGTTCGGCGGACGAGGCTTACGCCGCAGCCATGGCCGAACTGGCGACGCCGCGGTTGACGCGGGCGTTGATGATGGCAGTCCAGCAGCAGCAACCCCCGCGTTCGGGCATGGTGCGGCCGAAGATGCGGTATGCCCATCAGGGCGGGTCCAATCCGCCGCGGATCATTGTTCACGGAACGGCGCTGGAGGGGGTCTCTGATTCCTACCGGCGTTATCTGGAACGATTCTTCCGCGACACGTTCAAACTCACAGGGACGCCGCTCAGAGTTGAGTTCAAGACCGGCCGGAATCCCTTTGCAAACCGCGCGGCCAAACGCAGCTAACTCTATGGCCAGACGGGAAAAATTAGGCTAGAGTGATTGTTCGAATAACTAAAACTAAGAGGGTACCATGAGTAATAAAGGGCAGTTGCTACAAGACCCGTTCCTGAACGCCTTGCGTAAGGAACATATCCCCGTGTCGATTTATCTCGTTAACGGCATCAAGCTGCAGGGGCAAGTGGATTCCTTCGACCAGTATGTGGTGCTGTTGAAGAATACGGTGACGCAGATGGTCTATAAACATGCGATCTCCACCGTGGTGCCGGCGCGTGCGGTCAGCCTGCAGATGGACGAAAAAATAGATAACTAGTTGTTTTTATTGAAAAATATTGATGTTTGAGCGTCCGGGTAGTGGCGCCAAAGCCGTCGTTGTGGCGCTTGATTTCGGCGTCCCGGATTACGCCGAAAGCGTCGAAGAGCTGCAATTGCTTGCGCGCAGCAGCGGCGTTTCCGTGGCTGCCGTGGTTCGCGGTCGTCGCGAGCGCCCCGATGCCGCCCTGTTTGCCGGCAAGGGCAAAGTCGATGAAATTGCCCAGAGCGTCACCGATACCGGCGCCTCACTGGTTTTGTTCAACCACGCCCTGAGCCCGATCCAGGAACGCAATCTGGAGCGCAAGCTTAATTGCCGCGTGGTCGACCGCACCAGCCTGATCCTCGATATTTTTGCCCAGCGCGCGCGCAGCCACATCGGCAAGTTGCAGGTGGAACTGGCGCAGCTCGAGCACCTGTCGACCCGGCTGGTCCGCGGCTGGACCCACTTGGAGCGTCAGCGCGGCGGTATTGGCATGCGCGGCCCCGGCGAAACGCAATTGGAAACCGACCGCCGGCTGCTCGGCAAACGCGTCAAGGTGCTCAAGGAAAAGCTGGTGAAAGTACGCGCCCAGCATGCCACCCAGCGCCGCTCGCGCGAACGGGCTCAGGTGTTTTCGATCTCCCTGGTCGGTTATACCAATGCCGGCAAGTCAACCTTGTTCAACCGGCTGACCCGTTCCGACGCCTATGCGGCCGACCAGCTGTTTGCGACCCTGGACACCACGACCCGACGGCTGGGCGGTATCGAAGGGGCGTCGGTGGTCATTTCGGACACCGTCGGTTTCATCCGCCACCTGCCGCATACTCTGGTCGAAGCTTTCCAGGCGACGCTGGAGGAGACGGTGCATGCCGATCTGCTGCTGCATGTGGTGGACGCCAGCAGCCCGGACCGCGACGCGCAGATCGCCGCAGTCAACATCGTGCTGGCCGAGATCGGCGCCGACAAAACACCGCAGATCATGATCATGAATAAGATCGACCGCACCGTGTTCGAGCCCCGGGGCGAGCGTGACGAGTGTGCTAGAATTTCCCGTGTCTGGCTAAGTGCAGTAAACGGTGATGGTGTCGAGCTTTTGCGCACCGCCATCGGAGAACATGCGCTTGAAGCCGCCAGTTCCAATCAACCCGCTGCAGCCTGAAAAAACTGATCCGATGATTGCATCCTCAAGGTCTCTCCGCGACCGCCTCAAAGGCGGTCTTGCCCGGATACTGGCACCATTGCTCTCCCTCAACGATCCGCAATGGGGGCGCCGGCCGAACAACGGCGGTAACCAGGGCCCCCCTGACCTCGATGAGATCTGGCGCAATCTGAACAGCAAGCTGAGCCGCCTGCTCGGCGGCAAGGGCGGCGGTTCCAGCGGAAATGAATCGCCCGGCGGGGGTGGCCCGAGCGCCGGCGCAATCGGAGGCGGTGCGGGACTGTTGCTCGGACTGATCCTTGTCGTATGGCTTGCCAGCGGCTTCTACATTGTCAATGAAGGTCAGCGCGGTGTCGTGCTGCGCTTCGGCAAATTCGTCGAGGCGACGATGCCGGGGCCGCGCTGGCATCTGCCGTATCCGGTCGAATCCGCCGAGGTGGTCAACGTGGCGCAGGTGCGTACCGTCGAAATCGGCTACCGCAACAACGTCAAGAGCAAGGTGCTGAAAGAGGCGCTGATGCTGACCGACGACGAGAACATCATCGACGTCCAGTTCGCGGTGCAGTACGTGCTGAAAAGTCCGAATGATTTCCTGTTCAACAATCGCGCCACGGATGACTCCGTGCTGCAGGCCGCCGAAACGGCGATCCGTGAAATTGTCGGCCGCAGCAGCATGGACTTCGTGCTGTATGAGGGGCGTGCCGAAGTGGCGGCCAAAGCGCGCCAGCTGACCCAGGAAATCCTTGATCGTTACCAGACCGGCATCAACGTCAGTAACGTGACCATGCAGAACGCGCAGCCGCCCGAGCAGGTGCAGGCGTCGTTCGATGATGCGGTCAAGGCGGGGCAGGATCGCGAACGGCAGAAAAATGAAGGTGAAGCCTACGCCAATGACGTGGTGCCGAAAGCCCGCGGTATGGCGGCACGGCTGATGCAGGAGGCCGAGGGTTATCGCAGCCGTGTGGTCGAGCAGTCGCAGGGTGATGCCGCACGCTTCCGCCAGATCGTCGCCGAATACAGCAAGGCGCCGCAGGTGACGCGCGACCGCCTTTATCTCGACGCCATGCAGCAGATTATGAGCAGCACCAGCAAGGTACTGGTCGACCAGAAGGGCGGCGGCAATATGCTGTACCTGCCGCTGGACAAGCTGATGCAGATGAACGCGGGTACCGTTGCGTCTGGCGCCGCGCCCGAAGCACCGGCGTCGGCGAAAACTGCCGATCCGGCTGCGCCTGCAGCCGACGGCGCTGCGCGGGGCCGCGAAGCCTTCCGCAGCCGTGACCGGGAGGCACGTCAATGAAACAGAATTTTGGAGCGATGATCGCCGGCGCCATTGCGCTGCTGCTGATACTCGGCATGTCGATGTTCGTGGTTGATCAGCGCCAGAACGCCATCGTGTTCCGTCTCGGTGAGGTGGTGTCGATCAAAAAGGATCCGGGTCTGTATTTCAAGGTGCCGCTGCTCGACAACGTGCGCTTTTTTGATGTGCGCATCCTGACCATCGACACTGCGGAACCCGAACGTTTCCTGACGTCCGAGAAGAAAAACGTGCTCGTCGACCTGTTCGTCAAATGGCGGATCACCGATGTGCGCAACTATTACACCTCGGTCGCCGGCGACGAAATGCGCGCACAGACACGGCTGTTGCAGACCATCAATGACGGTTTGCGCGCCGAGTTCGGCAATCGTACGGTGCATGACGTGGTTTCGGGCGAGCGCGACAAGATCATGGATCTGATGCGCAACAAGGCCAACGAAGACGCCTCGAAGATCGGTGTTGAAGTGTTGGACGTGCGTCTGAAACGGGTCGATCTGCCACAGGAAGTCAGCGAGTCGGTGTATCGCCGGATGGAAGCCGAACGCAAGCGGGTGGCCAATGAACTGCGTTCGACCGGTTCGGCGGAGTCGGAGAAGATCCGCGCCGATGCTGACAAGCAGAAAGAGGTCATTCTCGCTGAAGCCTACCGCGATGCGCAGCGGATCAAGGGTGAGGGTGATGCCAAGGCCTCGGCGATTTACGCCAAGGCTTATGAGATCAATCCCGAGTTCTACGCTTTCTACCGCAGTCTCGAAGCCTACCGCGCCAGTTTCAAGAGCAAGAGCGACGTTATGGTGCTGGAGCCGAACTCCGAATTCTTCAAATACATGAAATCGGGTGGCAAGGCTGGCGGCAAGTGACCTCGGCGCGGCCATTGGCCGCGCCCGTTGAGAGCGGAGCGGCACGCCATGCAGCGACCCGCCGATGACTGACAATCTGCTGACCGCCTTTGCCCTGATGCTGGTGATTGAGGGCCTGATGCCTTTCCTGGTCCCCAACGCCTGGCGCGAGACCTTCCGGCGGCTGATCGAGATGAGTGACGGTCAACTGCGGTTTGTCGGCCTGAGTTCGATGCTGGCCGGCCTGATCCTGCTTTATTTCTTGCGTGGTTGAGGCTCCCCCAAGCTTCTATAATGTGCGCTTTTGCGCCGACCACCGCGTCCATAGCCCCTGTTTTGACCTTTGCACCTTTACCTTTGACCCTTTGAACGTTTGCCATGAGAACCTGGCTGCTGCCTGAATATATTGAGGACATCCTGCCCGTCGAGGCGCGCCGCATCGAGCGGCTGCGCCGGCTCATCCTCGACGACTTTGCGGTGCATGGCTATGAACTGGTGATGCCGCCGCTGCTGGAGTATGTCGATTCGCTGCTGACCGGCACCGGGCACGATCTTGATCTGCAGACCTTCAAGCTGGTGGATCAGCTGACCGGGCGCATGCTCGGCGTGCGCGCCGACATCACGCCGCAGGTGGCGCGCATTGACGCGCACCTGCTCAACCGCGGCGGCATCACCCGGCTCTGTTACAGCGGCAGCGTGCTGCGCACCCTGCCGGGCATGAACCGCACCCGCGAGCCGCTGCAGATCGGCGCCGAGATCTACGGCCATGCCGGCATTGAAAGCGATATCGAAGTGCAGCGCCTGCTGCTGCGCGCGCTGCGTCTCGCCGATATCCGCGACGTGTCGCTGGACATCGGTCATGTCGCGGTGTTCCGAGCACTGCTGCGCCGGGGCCGCGTGTCGCGCGAA
Organism: uncultured beta proteobacterium; assembly: GCA_903933915.1. Taxonomy (GTDB): domain Bacteria; phylum Pseudomonadota; class Gammaproteobacteria; order Burkholderiales; family SG8-41. The sequence goes on from CAIZLW010000012.1 coordinate 15,356, forward strand.
CTCGAAGCCGACCTGTTCCAGGCAATGCAGTCCAAGGATGTTACGGCGATCACCGCACTGACCAAGGGGCTGGACCGTGCCACGCGCGCCGCGCTGGCCGAACTGCCCGGTCTGTATGGCGGCGTGGAAGTGTTGGCGCGTGCGAGGCGCGTATTGCCGGCGATTCCGGAAATCCGCAGCGCCTTGCGCGACCTGACGGCGCTGTCGCGGCCGCTCGCCGATCTGGCGAAGATCCGCAGTTTTGATCTCGGTGAATTGCGCGGTTATCACTATCACAGCGGCGTCGTGTTCGCGGCGTATTCGAACACGCGGCCCAATGCGGTGGCGCAGGGCGGTCGTTACGACGAAGTCGGCAAGGCTTTCGGCCGCGCGCGGCCGGCGACCGGCTTCAGCATGGATATGCGCGAACTGGCCGCTGCCGCGAATGAAGGACGTACCCCGTCGCGGGTGCTCGCACCGTACCGTCCCGCTGACCGTGCATTGACGCAACGCATTGCGGCATTGCGCAGTCGGGGTATCGTAGTCATTGAAGATCTGCCCGGGCATGCCCGGTTTCGCGGCGAACTTGAATGCGATCGCGAACTGGTGCTGCGTGCTGGCCGCTGGGCAGTGCAAAAACGAAAGAGTTAATTTAAATTTTTTTTAAATAATATTTTACGCCATACCGGGTATGGCAATTCGATGAAGGCCGCATGAAATGAGCAAGAACGTTGTAGTAATCGGCACCCAATGGGGTGACGAAGGCAAGGGCAAGATCGTCGACTGGCTGACCGATCGCGCGCAGGGCGTGGTGCGTTTCCAGGGCGGACATAACGCCGGACACACGCTGGTGATCAACGGCAAAAAGACCGTGCTGCACCTGATCCCTTCGGGCATCCTGCGCGACAAGGTCGCCTGCTATATCGGCAACGGCGTGGTGCTGTCGCCAGAAGCGCTGCTCGATGAAATCGCCACGCTGACCGCAGCGGGGGTGGATGTCGCACCGCGGCTGAAAATCAGTGAGGCCTGCCCGCTGATCCTGCCTTATCACGTCGCCATTGATCGCGCGCGCGAAGCCGCCAAAGGCGCCGGCAAGATTGGCACCACTGGCCGCGGTATCGGCCCTGCGTACGAAGACAAGGTCGCACGTCGCGCAATCCGGCTGCAGGACCTGTTCCATCGCGAGCGTTTCGCCGCCAAGCTGGGCGAAGTGCTGGATTTCCACAACTTCGTGCTGAAGAATTATTTCCGTGTCGATACGGTGCCGTTCCAGAAGACGCTGGATGAAACGCTGGCTTTTGCCGAGCGCATCAAGCCGATGGTGGCTGACGTGCCGCGACTGCTCTACGAAGCGCAACGCGCCGGCGACCATCTGTTGTTCGAAGGCGCGCAGGGCACGCTGCTTGACGTCGATCACGGCACCTATCCGTTCGTGACCTCGAGTAACTGTGTCGCCGGTGCAGCCGCGCCTGGGGCCGGTATCGGGCCGCAGAGCCTGCACTATGTGCTGGGCATCACCAAGGCCTACACCACGCGTGTCGGTTCAGGCCCGTTCCCGACCGAACTCGATGACGATATTGGCCGGCAGATCGCCACCCGCGGCAATGAGGTCGGTGCCACCACGGGTCGTCCCCGTCGTTGCGGCTGGTTCGATGCTGCGGCGTTGAAACGTTCGATTCAGATCAACGGCGTATCGGGGCTGTGCGTGACCAAGCTCGATGTGCTCGACGGCATGGAGACGGTGCAACTCGGCGTCGGCTACAAGATGAGCGGTGTTGCGCGCGATATCCTGCCGTTTGGCGCAGAGTTGCTGTCCGAGTGCCAGCCGGTCTATGAAGAAATGCCGGGATGGCACGACAGCACGGTGGGGATCACCCGTTTCGACGATCTGCCGCAAGCCGCCCGCAATTATCTGAAGCGGATGGAAGCGGTCTGCGGGGTGCCGATCGATATTGTGTCTACAGGCGCGGATCGCGAACACACCATCGTTCGCCGCCATCCTTTTGACTGATGGCACGGCAGGGCACGGCTTGTTGCCGTGCCCTGCCTGCCCGATACTAACTACCTCTATCGCCTGACATTGGTGCCCAGAAGAGGACTCGAACCTCCACGGTATTACCCGCCAGCACCTGAAGCTGGTGCGTCTACCAATTCCGCCATCTGGGCAAGGGCGCGATTCTAGCCCATGAAAGCTATTTATTCAAATGAAAAAACCCAAAAAAACAACTGCAAGCGGCGCTAAAGGCTCACGTCGCGAAAACGATCCCCACCAAGAGCGCGAGGCGGGGCTTTATGAGCATCCCGTTCCCAGCCGCGAACTGATTCTTGAAGTGATGGTCGAGGCCGGCGTTCCGCTCGAGGAAGCCGATCTCGTCCGTGAACTCGATATCCGCAAGCGTGAGCGTGAGGCGTTTAATCGCCGTATCGCCGCGATGGAGCGCGACGGCCAGATCATGCGCAACCGCCGCGGTGATTTATGCATTGCTGAAAAACTCGATCTCGTCAAAGGCCGTGTGCTGGGCCACAAGGACGGTTTCGGTTTCCTGGTGCGCGATGAGGGCGGGCCTGACCTGTTCCTCGGCTCGGGTGAGATGCAGAAAGTGCTGCACGGCGACCGCGTGATGGCGCGTATTTCCGGCACGGACCGGCGCGGCCGGCCCGAAGGCAAGATTGTCGAAGTGCTGGAGCATGGCCAGACGCGTTTTGTCGGTCGCCTGCACGTCGAACACGGCGTGAGCTTTGTCGCCGCCGAAGACAAACGCATCAGCCAGGATTTCGTGATTCCGGCCGGCGAGTCCGGCAAGGCGAAAGCCGGGCAGGTGGTCACGGTTGAAATCATTTCCCAGCCGGGCCGCCAGACCAAGCCGATGGGGCGCGTGGTTGAAGTGCTCGGCAACTACGCCGATCCCGGCATGGAAATCGAGATCGCGCTGCGCAAGCACACGCTGCCGTGGATATTCCCCAAAGACGCCGAGGCCATTGCCGCCAAGCTGCCCAAGGGCGTGCGCAGCACCGACCACAAAAGCCGTATTGATCTGCGTGACCTGCCGCTGGTCACCATCGACGGCGAAACCGCGCGCGATTTCGACGACGCGGTGTTTGCCGAACCGGTCGGCAGCGGTTTCCGGCTGGTGGTGGCAATCGCTGACGTCAGTCATTACGTCAAGGAGGGCGACGCGCTGGATGTCGAGGCGCGCAGCCGCGGCAATTCCGTGTATTTCCCGCGCCGGGTAATTCCGATGCTGCCCGAGGCGCTGTCCAACGGACTGTGTTCGATCAATCCGGATGTCGAGCGGCTGGCGATGGTCTGCGACATGCAGATCGACAGTCATGGCCACGTCAAAGCGTACAAGTTTTATCAGGCGGTGATGCTGTCGCATGCGCGGTTCACCTATACCGAAGTCGCGGCCATCCTCGATGATCCGCGTGGCGCGGCGGCGCGCCGCCGCAAGGCGCTGGTGCCGCATCTGCAGACTTTGTACAAGCTTTATCACCAGCTGGCGAAGGCGCGTGCCAAGCGTGGCGCCATCGATTTCGAGACCATCGAAACGCAGATGATTTTTGATGACAAGGGCAAGATCGAGAACATCGTGCCGGTGATCCGCAACGACGCGCACCGGCTGATCGAGGAATGCATGCTGGCGGCCAACGTCTGTACCTCCGACTTCCTGCGAGAGCGCGGCCACCCGGTGCTGTACCGTGTGCATGAAGGTCCGACGCCGGAGAAACTCGCCGCGCTGCGTGATTTTCTCAAGGGTTTTGGTTTGCAGCTGCCCGGCGGCGAAACGCCGCACGCGTCCGATTACGCCAAGCTGCTGGCGAAGGTCAAAGGCCGGCCGGACGAACAGTTGCTGCAGACGGTGATGCTGCGATCGCTCAAGCAGGCGGTGTATACGCCGAAGAATGCCGGCCACTTTGGTCTTGCCTACGAGTCCTATACCCATTTCACTTCGCCGATCCGCCGTTATCCCGATCTGCTGGTGCATCGCGCGATCAAGGCGGTGCTCATTGGCGGCACCTACGATCCGGGCGACTGGCAGCAACTCGGCGCGCAATGCTCGATGACCGAGCGTCGTGCCGACGAAGCGACGCGCGACGTGACGGCGTGGCTGAAGTGTTATTACATGCGCGACCGTGTCGGTGAAACCTTCATGGGCAGCATTGCCGGTGTGGCGGCCTTCGGTGCATTTGTCGCGCTCGACGACGTCTATGTCGAAGGGCTGGTGCACATCTCCGACATGGGCAAGGATTACTACAAGTACGACGCGGCCCGGCATGAACTGATGGGTGAGCGCACCAAGCAGCGTTACCGTCTGGGTGATCGGCTGCGGGTGAAAATCGCCCGGGTCGATCTCGGTGCCGCGCGTATTGACTTTGTCCTGGCCAATTAAAAAATTTCAATAAAAACAAATACTTAAAAGATATTTAGCAATGAGCGATTTGCACCTGATCCACGGTTTTCATGCGGTCACCAGCCGCCTGCGTCAGCGCGAAGACGTGGTGAAGGAGATCTACTTCGACAGCGCACGCCACGACCGCCGCGGCAAGGACCTGCTGGCGCTGGCGGAAACTCGCGGCGTGCGCGTGATCATGGTCGACGGCAAGCGTCTGGACGGCATGACCGGCAACCAGCGCCACCAGGGTGTTGCCGCGCGGGTGGAGGCGGTGAAAATGCCGACGCATATCGATGACGTTCTCGATGAACTCACCGAGCCGCCGTTGTTATTGATTCTCGATGGCGTTACCGATCCGCACAATCTCGGCGCCTGCCTGCGCGTTGCTGACGGCATGGGCGCGCATGCGGTGATCGCGCCCAAGGACCACGCCGTCGGGCTGAATGCCACGGTGGCCAAGGTCGCCAGCGGCGCGGCCGACTCGGTGCCGTACATCATGGTCACCAACCTCGCGCGCACCATGCGTGAATTGAAGGAGCGCAACATCTGGCTGGTTGGCGCTGACGAGCGCGCCGAGAAGGATCTCTACGGCATCAAACTCAACGGCCCTCTGGGCTGGGTGCTCGGCGCCGAAGGCGAGGGCATGCGCCGACTGACCCGTGAAACCTGCGACGAACTGGCGCGCATTCCCATGCTCGGCAGCGTCGAAAGCCTCAATGTTTCGGTGTCGGCGGGGATCTGCCTGGCCGAGGCGCGCCGCCAGCGTCGCTAAAGGCGCAGATTGTTGCACCGGGATGATGCCTGCAGCCCCGATTTCCCCCTTGTTTTGCATGTTGACGGTGCAGTCGTGCGAATTGTCACATCTCCGTGCAAAAAAAGCGTTCCCGGCACTCCCGTTCGCCCCTAAATACCGCCTATAATTTCAAGTAGATGCAGCCTGCGGCGCGCATCGCTTCAGTTGCCCGCGAGCAGTCTGCTTGGATTTGGTGATTCAGGGGGCTGTATGAAGAAAAATACCGGTTCGCAACACGCGCGCAACTCCGTTATTCAATCCGAATTCCATCTGCGTCCCAAGATCGCCGCATTGGCCGTCGCCGCCTGCTTCAGCAGTGTCGTGCTCGCCAATCCGACCGCGCCGACGGTGGTGCACGGCACCGCCAGCTTCGCGCAGGCGGGCAGCATCCTCAACGTTACCAACAGTCATAACGCAATCATCAACTGGGGATCATTCTCCATCGGCGTCAATGAGCTGACCAAATTCATCCAGCCTTCGGCGCTGTCGGCGGTGTTGAACCGCGTCGTCGGGCAGGATCCTTCGGCGATCCTCGGCGCCTTGCAGTCCAACGGCCGCGTGTTCCTGCTCAACCCGAACGGCATTGTTTTCGGTGCCGGCTCGCAGATCAACGTCGCCGGCCTGGTGGCCTCGACCCTGAATATGTCGAACGCGGACTTCCTCGCCGGTCGCATGAACTTCACCGACGGCGCCGGTGCCGGCGCGGTGGTGAACAATGGCTCGATCAATGCATCGGGCGGCCCGGTCTATATGGTCGGCAATGCGGTCACCAACAATGGCATCATCACCAGCCCCGGTGGCGAGATCGTATTGGCGGCGGGCAACAGCGTGGAACTGGTCAACCCCGGCACGCCGAATCTGCGTGTTGAAATCCAGGCGGACAGCAACGAAGCGCGCAACCTCGGCAGTGTGGTGGCCGACGCAGGACGTATCGGCATCTACGCCGGCCTGATCAAGCAGGGCGGCGTGCTCAACGCCAACAGCGCGGTTGCTGAGGGCGGCCGCATCATGCTCAAGTCGACCCGCCGTACGGATCTGGAGGTTGGCAGCGTCATCAGCGCGCGTGGCACGAATGGCGGCAGGATCGAAGTGCTTTCCGGCATGACTGAGGGGCAAGTCGTTGTTGCAGGACGTCTTGATGCCTCGGGCACAGGTGGGGCTGGTCAGGGTGGATTTGTTGAGACATCGGCCGCCCACGTTGCGATTGATGCGTCAACCCGGGTCAATACGATTGGCGGTTCTGCGTCCGGTCGCTGGGTGATTGACCCCATCGACTTTACGATTTCAGCCGGTAGCGGCCGCTTGACCACCAGCGGTATTGGGGCCGATACGCTGGCGACCAATCTGGCGACATCGCCGACGGAAATTTTTACCGCAGGTCCGGGTGACAATATTTCGGTTGATGCTGCAGTGTCTTGGAATAGCGTCAATTTCCTGAAATTGACCGCGCACAATAACCTTACGGTCAATCAGCCAATCGCCAATGCCGGCACTGGTGCCATCCATCTGACCTCCGGTTGGGATGGCAATTCGATGACCGCTCCCGTTGTCGGAAGCCCTGGCAATATCATTCTCAATGCGCCTGTCTCGACGCAGGGTGTGATGCACCTGATTGCCGGCGGGAATATTACCCAGGCTGTGGAATCGCTGATGATCCCCGCGATTTCCGCAGACCAACTGCTCGCGGTTAGTCAGGCTGGCGCTGTCAGCCTGGATACATGGACTAACTCGGTGAATACCATTGCCGGCAGTGCCGTCAATGCATTCCGTTTCAAGAACGACAAAAGTCTGACGGTCGGTTCTGTGGGCGGTATATCCGGTATTTCTGTTGTCAATCCTGTCAGTGACGCTCTAGTGAGCCTTGCGTTGGATGGAGTCGCGCCTCCGAATCTGGTCATCAACAAGGATATTCGGGTCAGCGGCGGTGTCGGTAATGACTCTAAAGCCGGTGACGCGACTATTTTACTCAGTGCGGTCTCCAGCTACGGTGGCAACATCTCGATTAATAACGCGACGGTGTCCGCAATTGGCGGTATTTCCTCCACGGATTCAGGAGGATTAGCCAGTGTGGACGTTTCTGCGCCTTTAGGTAACATCGCAATCAACGGCAGCACGATTGAGGCGAGGGCCGGAAATGGCGCCGGATACTACGGCGGTGCAGCCTACATCAACCTGGAGACGGAATTTTCAGGTGACATTTCCGTCGTGAACGGCAGCACCGTCCGCGCAATCGGGGGGGATGCAACATCATCTGCGGGTAGTGCAGGGATTGATGTGTCTGCCGCCAATCAATTGACGGTTGACGGATCAACATTTATTTCCACGGGTGGCAATGGCATTTCAGGCATTGATGTCGCTGGAAGTGGTGGTTCGGCTTATTTAAATCTTTACTCCAACGACTTCTCAACCGGTGGGATATCGATTAATGCCAGCCAGTTATCCATAACAGGCGGTTCGGGATTTTCTGGTTTTGGCGGTAGATCCGATGTCGACCTTGTTTCCAATGCGGGTGATATCACCATCACCGGCAGCGCGATAAACGCGGGATTATCGACGCAAGGCAGAAGGGCCGAAATTAATATCTCAGCATCGATTGGAGACATCAACGTCAGCGCCAGTGACCTTCAAGCGAGGGCTGGGTCCGAAGATTATTATGGCAAATCTGCCTCTATCGATTTGAACGCTACTTCAGACACGGGAGCCATCTCGGTTACCAACGGCAGCACCCTGTTTGCCCGTGGCGGCGATGGCGGCGCGGCCTCTTATGGAGGCAGCGGTTTTGGCAAAATCGATATTTCTGCCGAGGTGATAACGGTTTCTGGCTCAACGCTATCCGCGCAGGGAGGGGACGGAAACTCTCAAATCAGCGGATTCGGCGGTACTGCCTACATCGACATTTTGGCTGGTGGCGGCATTTCCATTAACGCCAGTCAGGTGTCGGCAACCGGTGGTATGGGATATTCCGGTTATCAGAATGGCAGTGCGTATATCGATTTATCAACGTCCTCCGGTGGGATCAATATCACCGGCGGTAGCACCCTGACCGCAACGGGGGGTTACACAGCCAGCATTGACATTACTGCCGATGCGGGGTCGGTCACGCTGGCGGACAGTTCGGTCCGGTCGGCTGCGGGGGCTGATGGCGGTGAAGGCAACATTAGGATTGTTGCTTCCAATGGTTCCATCAACGCCGCGACCGGCACCATCAGTGCTGTCGGGAATTCCAATTATTATTATGATCCTCAAATTCATCTGAGCGGCCTTTCCGGGGTGACGCTGGGTTACGTTGAGGCTGATCAATACGTCGAAGTTTATTCTTCCAGCGGCGCGATTGTTAACGGCAATGCCGGACTGAACATCAGTGCTCCTGAGGTGTATTTGAATGGTTACAGTGGTGTGGGCTCAATCGCCAATCCCATCGAAATCAAGGCCTCATCACTCGGTGTTTATTCGGGTAATGGAAATGTGGGGGTGATCAACACCGGCGATCTGATGCTCAACAGTTTTTACGCCTACGGCGGCATGGCGATTAACGCAATCGGCTCCCTGACGGTTGATGGCGCTGAAGGTAGCGCCGGAGGCGATCTGTCGCTGCTGGCCAATGGCGACATCAATCTTATTGACGTTTCGATTCATGCCAACGGTAATCTTCTGCTCAATGCCGGCGGGAACATCAATGTGGGCGGCAGCTATTACAGCTCTGCACATGGTGACACCGGAACGACTGCCGTGGCGGGTGGGAATCTGAACGTTTATTCCAGCTATATGTACGGCGGTTCCACTCTGGGCTCTTTCTCCAGCAATACCACCGTCAAAACCGGCGGTAATGTGGTAGTCGACAATTCGTCGATCCTTGGCGGTCCCGACGTGATGATGCAGGTCGGTGGCGCTGTTTTTGTGAATGGCACGCAGTCGAATCCGGGCCGCATTGAGGCCGGGGCCATTTACACCATCTCGCTGGAACTGACCAATCTGACCAACGGCGGATTCTCCGTCAATGGCGTGATCGGTTCAGTCTATGACGAAGCGGCCAACACGGGTTTCCGGACCAACGGCAATTGGGCAGTACTGGGTGAAACCATGATGGTGACTTACACCGGCGCATCGATTTCACCGCCCACTGAAACGCTGATCGTGGCCATGAACCAGGCCATCACACCGCCGGAAAAGGAGCAGTCCACCGGAGCGATAGAGTCGGAAGACGAAAAAAACAAGGACAAGAAAAAGGATCTGCCGATTTGCGGCAAATGATCAGCGATGGTGCACCGGCCTGATGTTGAAGCGGCCGGCTCAAAAAAACCGGTTCTTGCAGCCGGTTTTTTTGGGGCAGAGGGTGGATATGTGACTTATTGCGCTGTATCCGGGGTAAATCTGCCATAATCATCACCACTTGAATGCGCAAATTGGGGTGCGAGTTGAGGCGATGGGGATGCCTGCAATACGGGCTGAAAGTAATTAATTTTTAGTAATAAAAACAATGACTTACAGTAAATTTTTGATGGCCCGTACGGTGTTGGCTGCAGCACTTTTGCTGTCTCCGGTGTGGGCCGGCGCACAGGAAGTCGCGCAAGAGGTGGTGATCCCGGCGCCCAAGTTCAACATTGATCGTTTTGAAGTCGTCGGCGACAACATCCTCGGCGCTGAAACGGTCCAGCGCCTGGTCACACCGTTTACCGGCAAAGACAAGGACTTCAGCGACGTGCAGCGCGCGCTGGAAACGCTGGAAGTGGCCTACCGCGAGCGCGGTTTTGGCGTGATCCAGGTGCAGTTGCCCGAGCAGGACATCACCCGCGGCATCGTCCGCTTCAACATCAACCAGCCGAAAATCGGCAAGGTGAATGTCGAAGGCAACCAGTATTTCAGCACCCAGAACGTGCGTCGTTCGCTGCCGGCGGTGAAAGAGGGCGAGACGCCGAACTCGAATGAGATCGCGCGCAATCTGCAGATCGCCGCCGAGCACCCGGTCAAGCAGTCGAATGTGCTGCTGCGCTCCGGCGAAAATGAAGGCCTTGTTGACGTCAACGTGCGCGTTACCGACGATCGTCCGTGGCGCCTGCTGGCGACGCTGGACGACACTGGCTCTTCGGATACCGGTTACATGCGCCTCGGTATCGGTTTCCAGCAAACCAACCTGTTTGACCGCGACCACGCGTTTACCGCGCAGTACGTGACGTCGCCGACCAATATGGACCAGGTCTCGATCTACGGTCTGGGTTACAAGATTCCGTACTACCGGCTGAACAGCACGCTGGAAATGTTCGGCGGTTATTCCGATGTCGATTCGGGCGTGGTGTCCGGCCTGTTCAATGTCAGCGGCAAGGGTTCGATCTTCGGTGCGAAATGGAACTACTTCCCGCAGAAGTGGAACGACATCGAGCACAAGATTTCTTTCGGCCTCGATTACCGCGCGTACCAGAACAACGTGACCCTGGGCGGCGTCGGTTTTGTGCCGGACATCACCGTGCATCCGGCATCGCTCGGTTATGCCGGCATGTTGCGGATGACCGCCAGTGAGTTGAGTTTTAACGCATCGATGTCGAGAAACATTCCCGGCGGGCAGGACGGCACACAGGCCGATTTCGAAGCCTCGAGGACAGGGGCCAAGGCGGATTACACCATCCTGCGTTACGGTGCGACCTATTCCCACGCCTTCCGCAGCGAATGGCAGGGGCGTATTGCCTTCGTCGGGCAATTTACCCGCGACCTGCTGGTTTCCGGTGAGCAGTTCGGTATCGGCGGCATGGATACCGTGCGCGGTTACCAGCCGCGTGAAGCCTCAAACGACTACGGGTATGCCACCCAGCTCGAGATGTACACCCCGAATCTTTCCGACAATCTGGGCATGAGCGACAAATGGCGTTCGCGGCTGGTCGGCTTTTACGATTTCGGCAACGTTTACCGCAACGATCCCCTGGCCGGCGAGCAGGCCGGAGCGTATCTGGCGAGCGCCGGCGTCGGCATGCGCCTCACCTACGGCAAAAGCGTCAGCCTGCGTCTCGACCTGGCGCAGATCCTCAAGGCCTTCGGCACCCGCCAGACCGACGACATGCGCCTGAACGGCAGCCTGGTGCTGGTTTATTAAGTGATTTTGGGGCTTATTGCCCCGGATATGGCGCTGACAAGCCCTTGATTCTGAGGGGCGTTCCGGTATAATCCCGGCCTCCCGTGCGGCGCCTGCTGCGCGGGTATACGAAATGAAATCCCTTCCTTGCCACACCGCGCTCGCATCGCGGGTGGCCCCAACAGCCCAAAAGGAGTACTTGAATGCGACATTACGAGATCGTTTTGATCGTCCATCCGGACCAAAGCGAGCAGGTCCCGGCGATGGTTGACCGTTATCGTCAGCTGATCACCGGCCGCAAAGGCGCGATCCATCGCTACGAAGACTGGGGTCGCCGCCAGATGACCTACCCGATTCAGAAGCTGCACAAAGCGCACTACGTGATGATGAACATCGAATGCGACAACGAGACGCTGCTCGAGCTCGAGCACGCATTCAAGTTCAACGACGCCGTTCTGCGCCACCTGACTGTCAGCATGGACGAGGCCGTTACGATACCGTCGCCGATGATGCGGGAAGAGAAGTCGCGCCCGACCACGGATGATGCAAGGCCGGCAGCAGCACCTGCGGCCCCTTCAACCCCTGTAGCAGCGGAGAGCGCGGCGTAAGTGAGCCGGAATACGGTCAGGCTGATTGGAGTCCTGGCCGCGGTTGAACCCTTGCGTCACACCCCCGCCGGCCTGCCTGTAGTTGAATTTACGCTGGCCCATGCCTCGGAACAGACCGAGGCAGGACAGCAAAGGCAGGTGGAGTTCGAGATGGCGGCGAAAGCCACCGGCGAACTGGCAGCCCGGGTCGCCGGAATACGGCAGGGCAGCGGGATGGATGTGCAGGGGTTTCTCAACCGCAAGCATCGCATGAGCAGGCAGATTGTCCTGCACGTAACGAACATGGAACTGATCTAGAAAAGGAAACGCACATGGCACGCATTGGCGGAAGTGGCGGTAAAGGTAAATTCGGCAAAGGCAAAGGCAAGGACGGCCGTAAAAAGGGCAATGCCCTGTTTCGTCGTCGCAAGTTCTGCCGCTTTACGGCTGAAGGCATCAAGCTGGTCGACTACAAAGACATCAGCCTGCTGAAGGATTTCATCAACGAAAACGGCCGAATCATCCCCGCCCGCATCACGGGCACCAAGGCGCGCTACCAGCGCCAACTGGGGATTGCGGTCAAGCGCGCGCGCTTTCTGGCGCTGCTGCCTTACACCGACCTGCACTGAGAGGCCTGACATGCAAATCATTCTTCTTGAGAAAGTCATCAATCTGGGTACGCTCGGCGACGTGGTTCGCGTCAAGGACGGTTATGCCCGCAACTTCCTGATCCCGCAGGGCAAAGCCAAGCGCGCCAATACGGCGAACCTGGCTGACTTCGAAAAGCGTCGTGTCGAGCTGGAAAAAGCACACGCTGAACTGCTGGCCCAGACGCAGGAAAAAGGCGCCAAGCTCGAAGGCATGATGGTTCAGATCACGCAGAAGGCCGGCGTTGACGGCAAGCTGTTCGGCTCGGTCAACAACAGCGACATCTCCGAAGCGCTGAAAAAGCAGGGCTTCGATGTGCCGAAGGCGACGATCCGCATGCCGGAAGGCCCGCTGAAAATGATCGGCGACTACCCGGTCAAGGTCTCACTGCACGCCGACGTGGTGGTTTCGATCACCGTCTCGGTGCTCGGCGATGCGTCGTAAGCACTGAATCAAAAGCGTTTTTCTGTAGGACCAAAAAAGGGCTGGCAACAGCCCTTTTTTTTGGTAGATTGAAAGCCTGCTGCCGAATTCCCCTCTTCGCCGCTTTCAATAAATATCAATTAAAAACAATAACATAGAGATATCCGCTATGGTCCAGGTCGTCACCCCGTTCACCAAGGATGCGCAACTCGAAGCCGCGCGCACGCCGCCGCATTCGATCGAGGCGGAGCAGTCGGTGCTGGGCGGGTTGCTGCTCGACAACGTGGCCTGGGATCGCATTGGCGATGTGATCACCGAAGCGGATTTTTACCGCGGTGACCACCGCACGATTTTCCAGCACATCGCCAAGCTGATCGAGCATAACCAGCCGGCCGATGCGCTGACGGTGGCGGAGAGTCTGGAGCGCAGCGGCAAACTGGCAGAAGTCGGCGGCCAGGCCTATATCGGTTCGCTGGCGCTGAACACGCCCAGCGCCGCCAACATCCGTCGTTATGCCGAAATCGTTCGCGACCGCGGGATCATGCGTAATCTCGCCGCGGTGGGCACGGCCATCGCCGATCTGGCATACAGCCCGAGCGGCAAAGATGCGCATATGCTGATCGACGAAGCCGAAGCCAAGGTGTTCCAGATTGCCGAGTCAGGCTCCAAGAACAAGCAGGGCTTTATCCGCATTGATCCGATCCTGACCGAGACGGTCGAGCGCATCGACATGCTCTACAGCCGCGAGAACAAGAACGACGTCATTGGCCTGCCGACCGGTTTTGTCGATCTCGACCGCATGACTTCCGGTCTGCAGCCGGGCGAGATGGTGGTGATTGCCGGACGTCCGTCGATGGGCAAAACCGCACTGGCGATGAACATCGCAGAAAGCGCCGCGCTGGAAAGCAAAAAGGCGGTCGCCGTGTTCAGCATGGAGATGTCGGGTCCCCAGCTGGCGATGCGGATGATCGGTTCGGTGGGGCGCGTGGATCAACACCAGTTGCGCACCGGCACCTTCAAGGAAGATGACTGGCCGCGGCTGGTGGATGCCGTGGGCAAGTTGAATGATGCGCAGCTTTATATCGACGACACCGCTGGTCTGAATGTGCTCGAGGTGCGCTCACGCGCACGCCGGCTGCACCGCCAGTGCGGTGGTCTGGCGCTGATCGTCGTCGACTACCTGCAGCTGATGTCGGGCACTGCATCGGGCGGACGCGAAGAAAATCGTGCGACCGAGATCGCCGAGATTTCGCGCTCGCTGAAAGGTATCGCCAAGGAACTGAAACTGCCGGTGGTCGCGCTGTCGCAGCTGAACCGCAGCGTCGACTCGCGTCAGGACAAACGCCCGATGATGTCGGATCTGCGCGAATCGGGCGCCATCGAGCAGGACGCGGACGTGATCCTGTTCATCTACCGCGACGAGGTCTACAACGCCGATTCGCCGCGCAAGGGCATCGCCGAAATCATCATCGCCAAACAGCGTAACGGCCCGGTCGGCAAGATCGATCTGACCTTCCTCGGCAAATACACCCGCTTCGAGAGCTATGCCGGCGGCGGCATCGGCAGCGCCGAATACTGATTCTAACTGCTGCGCGGCCCGATCGCGGCGTCGCGCGGTGTTCGCAGCCTCGCCTATCCATGACGATAGGTCTCGGCTGCCGCGCGCTGCGAAGCAAGTCCTCTTGGGGGACTCCTTGCTCCTTGCTCCTTGCGCTCGGGCCGCTCGCTACGGCCTTGATGCTGCGGTAGTTCCGCGGTTTAAAGCGACTCCGCCGCAAAATCCGCCAGCCGCGAACGTTCTCCGCGCATCAGCGTGACATGGCCGCCATGCGGCCAGCCCTTCATCCGATCGACGACGTAGGTCAGACCTGAACTGCCTTCGGTCAGGTACGGCGTGTCGATCTGCGAGATGTTGCCGAGGCACACCACCTTGGTTCCCGGGCCCGCGCGCGTGATCAGCGTCTTCATCTGCTTCGGCGTCAGGTTCTGCGCCTCGTCGATGATCACGAACTTGTTGAGGAAGGTGCGACCGCGCATGAAGTTCAGTGACTTGACCTTGATGCGAGAACGGATCAGGTCGCGCGTCGCGGCGCGTCCCCATTCGCCGGCCTCGTCATCGGTGTGGTTCAGCACGTCGAGATTGTCCTCAAGCGCGCCCATCCACGGATTCATTTTTTCTTCCTCGGTGCCGGGCAGGAAGCCGATGTCTTCACCCACCGGCACGGTGACGCGGGTGACGATGATTTCCGAGAAATTCTTTTCTTCCAGTGTCTGCGCCAGTGCCGCGGCCAGCGTCATCAGCGTCTTGCCGCTGCCGGCCTGGCCGAGCAGCGTGATGAAGTCGATGTCGGGATTCATCAGCGCGTTCAGTGCAAAATTCTGCTCACGGTTACGCGCGGTGATGCCCCAGACGCTGTTGCGCTGGTGACTGTAGTCCTTCAGCGTCTGCAGGATGGCCGTCTTGCCGCTGACTTCCTTGACCTGCGCCTGGAAGGGCTGATCGCCCTCGAGGAACAGGAACTGGTTGATCAGCAGGCTGCTGCACACCGGTCCGGTGACGCGGTAATAGGTGTGGCCGGCCTGCTGCCAGGACTCCATGTTCTTGCCGTGGCTCTCCCAGAAATTCTCCGGCAATGCGCAGATGCCGGTGTAGAGCAGGTCGGTGTCTTCAAGCACCTTGTCGTTGAAATAATCCTCGGCCGCCAGGCCCAGTGCGCGGGCCTTGATGCGCATGTTGATGTCTTTCGACACCAGGATGACCTGGCGCTTCTGCTGCGTTTCCTGCAGGTGTTTGACGACGCCGATGATCTGGTTGTCGGCCTTGCCGCTGGGCAGGCTGGAAGGCAGCGTGCCGTTGATGGCTTCGGTCTGCAGGAACAGCTTGCCTTTGGCCGACTTGTCGCCGTGGCTGGCGAGCGGTATGCCCTCGGTGATGTCGTTCTGCAGCGCGCCGATGATTTCGTCGAGGTAACGGCTGGCCTGGCGCGCGTTGCGCGAGACCTCCGACATGCCTTTTTTGTTGCTGTCCAGCTCCTCGAGCGTGGCCATCGGGATGAACAGGTCGTGCTCTTCAAAGCGGAACAGCGACGTCGGGTCGTGCATCAGCACGTTGGTGTCCAGCACGAAAAGCTTGGCTGTGGCTGGCAGGCGGGAAACGAGTGTGGGGCTGGTGGCGGACTTACGCTGAATCATGAGCCTCCCGGGGTTTCAGGCGTTGATTGGAAACCTGTATTTCCGGGGAACTAGGAGAGGGTTTTTACGAATTCCAGCACCTCTTGTACATGCCCCGGAACCTTTACGCCGCGCCACTCGCGGCGAACAATACCTTTGCCATCGACAACAAAAGTGCTGCGCTCAATGCCGCGCACTTTCTTGCCGTACATGTTCTTCATCTTGATGACGCTGAAGGCTTTGCAGGCGTCTTCCTCGACGTCACTGAGCAGATCGAAGGGGAAACCCATCTTGGCTTTGAAGTTCTCGTGCGACTTGATGCTGTCGCGGGAGAGGCCAAAGACCACGCTGCCGGCCTTGGTAAATTGACCGTGCAGGTCGCGGAAGTGCTGCCCCTCGGTGGTGCATCCGGGGGTGTTGTCCTTCGGATAGAAGTAGAGGACGACGATTTTGCCGAGCAGGGTGCTCAGCTTGATGTTCTTGCCGCCGGTGGCGGGAAGTTCGATGTCTGGTGCGGGTTTTTCCAGCACGCTGGTGTTGATCGATTACGGTTCTGAAACGGTTGATCGGTAACTCTTGTTTATATCTTGGCGCAATTTTCAGCGGCATGCAACACCTGATTGTTGTCTTGGAACTGTCATGCCTTTGCAGTACGCCCGCAATGTCTTTGCAGCAACGTAAGCCCCCGAGACGGCCGTGTGGCCGATGCAACGGAGGGCGTCATGAATATTGTCGTTATGGGTTGCGGGTATGTGGGGCTGGTGACAGGCGCCTGCCTTGCCGAGATGGGAAATCTGGTCACTTGCGTCGACACTGATCCGCGCCGCGTTGCGCAGTTGCGATTGGGCATCGTGCCCTTCTTCGAGCCGGGGCTCGAATCGCTGGCGCAGCGAAATACACAGCAGCGCCGCCTTTCATTTACCAGTGATCCCCGGGATGCGGTGGCGGTTGCGGACATTGTATTTATCGCCGTTGGCACGCCACAACTCGAGAGCGGTGGCGCTGATACCCGGCAGGTCATGGCCGCGGCGGCTGATGTCGCGCGTTACGCGCGCCCGGGTTGCGTGATCGTCAATAAATCCACTGCACCGGTCGGCACTGCGGAGTCAATCCGCGAGATCGCTGAGCGCGAATCGTCGCGCCGCGGACAGACAGCGCGGCTGGAAGTGGTTTCCAATCCGGAGTTCCTGCGCGAGGGTGCCGCGGTTGACGATTTCATGCGGCCCGATCGCGTGGTGATCGGCGTTGAGGATGAGCGTTCGGAGCGGATCATGCGCGAATTGTATGCGCCGTTCGTGCGCAATCACGAACGGCTGATCGTGATGGGGTTGCGTGATGCGGAACTGGCGAAATACGCGGCGAATGCGATGCTCGCAACGCGCATTTCGTTCATGAATGAAATGGCCCGGCTGTGCAGCGCACTGGGCGCTGATGTGGAGAATGTGCGCCGTGGCGTCGGTTCCGATTCAAGGATCGGCTATTCCTATCTTTACGCTGGTTGCGGTTACGGCGGTTCCTGTTTTCCGAAGGACGTCAGCGCGCTGGCGGAAATGTCACGCAGCATCGGCATCGAATCCAGCCTGCTCGGCGCGGTGACCCGGATCAACGACGCGCAAAAACGCTGGGCGTTTGAAGTGATCTCCGCGCGTTTCGGCAAAAACCTGGGGCGCCGCCGTATCGGCGTCTGGGGCCTGGCGTTCAAGCCGCAAACCGATGACCTGCGCGAAGCGCCGGCCAAGGTGCTGATTGCCGATTTGCTGGGGGCGGGCGCGCAGGTCATCGCCCATGATCCGGTGGCGATGCCGCGGGCGCAGGCGGAGTGGCCGGCACAATGGTTCGAATCCGGCGCTCTGCAGCTTGCTGCCGATCCGTACGAAGCCGCTGAAGGCGTGGACGCGCTGGTACTGGTGACGGAGTGGAAACCGTTCCGCTCGCCGGATTTTGCCGCGATCAAGGCGCGCATGCGCGGCAACCTGATTATCGACGGCCGCAACCAGTACGATCCCCGCCAACTGCGCGCGCTGGGATTTGATTATCGTGGTGTAGGTCGTGGTGCGGAGAGGCCGCGGCTGCAGGACGGTGTTGCCTGGCCAGTGCACCCGGGCGTCACCGAGCAGGGGGTGGCCGCATAGTGCGTTGACTTCACTCGTCGACGCATCGCGTTGACTCATCGCGTTGACTTGGCGCGTCGCTTTGCTGCGGTTGCTCAGGCCGCGGGCGACGCCGTCAGGATTTCTGTTGCCAGACGGTCGATGGCGTCGGCCGTGTGCGCATTGAGCTGGTGGCGTGCGGCCTGCGGCAGGCGCGGGTAATGATTGACGATGGCCCGCGTGTAGGCCGGATCATAGTGCTTGACCAGCAGTTCTTCCGTCAGCCGGCTCCACTGGCTGTCGCGCGCCATGTCCTGCCAGTTGTCGATGACCACGCCGCCATGCAGTGAACGCAGGCAGTCGAGCTGGGTATTGAGCAGTTTGGCGTCGCTGAGAAAATGCACGTATTCGTCCATCAGCAGCGCCACGCGCACGGGAATCGGCGCTTCGATGACCACGCAGGCGCTTTGCCACATGGCATCAATCAGCTCCGGCGGCACGCGCAGTTTGCCGATCTTGCGGCTTTCCGATTCCACATACACCGGCCGCTCCGGCGACAGGTGTTTCAGCGCATGCCAGACGCGGCTTTCAAACATTTTCTGCGCCGGTTGCGGTGCATCGGGCAGATTGCCGAGCACCGAACCGCGGTGCGCCGCGAGTTCTTCCAGATCCAGTACCTGGGCGCCTTGTTCCCTCAATGCATGCAACAGCCGGCTCTTGCCGGTGCCGGTCATGCCACAGACCACGCGCCAGTCAAAACGCGCGGGCAGGGTGGTGAGTTCTTCGATAATGGCGCGGCGGTAGGCCTTGTAGCCGCCGTCGAGCTGGCCGACCTTCCAGCCGATCTGCGCCAGCACATGCGCCATCGCGCCGCTGCGCCCGCCGCCGCGCCAGCAGTAAATCAGCGGCCGCCAGTCGCGCGGCCGATCGAGCATGATGGCGTTGATGTGGCGCGAAATATTCGCGCTGACCAGCGCGGCGCCGATTTTTTTGGCGTCGAACGAAGAAACCTGTTTGTAGATGGTGCCGACGCGTTCGCGTTCGGCGTTGTTCAGCACCGGCAGATTGATCGCGCCGGGGATGTGGTCTTCGGCGAACTCACCCTCTGAACGGACGTCGATAATCTCGTCAAAATCATCGACTTGTGCTACGGTGACCGCGCTCGCTGAGCGGCCCCTGTGGGTCGCGTGTTCCGTGGCGTCAGACATGCTGCGGTTCAATGATGATCAGCGTTGCGTACATGGCGACATTCTAAATCATGAACACCCCCATCGATGCCTCTTCTCTCCGCCTTACCCAGTTTTCCCACGGCGGTGGCTGAGGCTGCAAACTGACGCCGGCGTTGCTGAGCGAGGTTCTGGCTAAAACACCCGCTGCACTTCCTTTCAAGGATCTGCTGGTGGGCACGGAGTCGAGTGACGACGCCGCGGTGTATCGCATCAACGATACGCAGGCGATTGTCGCGACGACGGATTTTTTCACGCCCATCGTTGATGACCCGTTTGATTTCGGCCGCATTGCCGCGACCAACGCGATCTCCGATGTGTATGCCATGGGCGGCAAGCCCTTTATGGCACTGGCCTTGCTCGGCTATCCGATCGGCAAAATACCGATGGAATCCGTGCAACGCATCATTGCCGGCGGTCATGCCGTGTGCGCTGAAGCCGGTATCCCGATTGCCGGTGGCCACTCGATTGACGCGCCGGAACCGATTTACGGCCTGGTCGCGCTGGGTCTGGTGCATCCCGACCGCGTCAAACGCAATGACCGTGCAAAAGCCGGTGATGTGCTGATCCTCGGCAAGGGTCTCGGCGTCGGCATCATGAGTGCCGCGATGAAAAAAGGGCAGTTGAGTGATGCCGCTTACCAGCAGATGCTGGAGAGCGCGACCAAACTCAACACGCCCGGCATCGAACTCGGTGCGATGGACGCCGTGCATGCACTGACCGATGTCACCGGTTTCGGCCTGATGGGCCATTTGCTGGAAATCTGCAAAGGCAGCGGCCTGGTGGCGCAGTTGGAGTGGTCCAAGGTTCCGGTGCTGTCGCTGGCGCAGCCGCTGGTCGAAGCCGGCTTTGTCACCGGCGCTTCGGATCGCAACTGGGCGAGCTACGACAAACTGGTGCAGTTGCCGGAAGGCGACAGCGCCAACATGCGCAAGCTGATGACCGATCCGCAGACCAGCGGCGGTTTGCTGGTGGCCTGCGCGCCGGAAGCGGCGAATGCGGTTCTGGAGATTTTCCGCGCCAAGGGCTTTGCCCAGGCGGCGGTGATCGGACGGCTGGAAGCCGGCGCGCCCGGGGTGAAGGTCAGCAAATAACCTCGTAAGCCACTGTTTTTATTTAACTTTTATGACGGGCGCCAGGGTTTTCCAGATCGTCTCCAGCATCAGCGGCTGCGCTTCCGCGGTCGGATGCAGGTTGTCCGCCTGAAACAGTTCGCGTTTATCAGCAAATCCCTCCAGCAGGAACGGCACCAGCGCCACGCGTTTGGCTTTCGCCACGTCGCGGAAGGTCGCACTGAACTTTTCGGTGTATTGCGGGCCGTAGTTGGGTGGAATCTGCATGCCAACCAGAATGACTTGTGATCGGGCGCTGCGCGCGGCGTCGATGATGCGTTCAAGGTTGCTGCGCATGGCCTTGAGATCGCTACCGCGCAGACCATCGTTGGCGCCCAGCGCAACAATCGTAATGGCGGGGCGGTGATTGCGTAATGCATCGTTGATGCGGTTCGCGCCGCCGAGCGTGGTTTCGCCGCTGATGCTGGCATTGACGACCGTATAATCAGTTTTTTTCTCGCGCAGGCGCTGCTGCAGCAGATGCGCCCAGTCCGAATTGCGCGGCACACCGTAGCCGGCCGACAGGCTGTCTCCGTAAACAAGGATGGTGGCGGCGGATGCCGCAGGCAATCCGCCGAGAGCGAACAGCAGGACAACCAACAAGCGAATGAGCATGACTGACGAATCTCCGAAACCGATGGTGCGCGTAACCCAACTGGGCAAGCAGGTTACCACCGGCGATTCGGCATTGACCATCCTCAACAATGTGAGTTTCGACGTGGTGAAAGGCGAGGCGGTGGCCGTGGTCGGCGCTTCCGGCTCGGGCAAATCGACTCTACTCGGATTGCTGGCGGGACTCGACACGCCGACTTCGGGCAGCGTCAGTATCAGCGGCGAACAACTGTTCGCGCTGGATGAAGACGGCCGCGCCGCATTGCGCGCGCGCCTGGTTGGTTTTGTGTTCCAGTCGTTCAACCTGCTGCCGGCGATGACGGCGCTGGAAAACGTCATGCTGCCGCTGGAGCTGGCCGGCGAGTCCGGCGCATCGGCGGCTGCAAAAGCCCTGCTCGAGCGCGTTGGTCTCGGCGGACGACTCACCCATTATCCCAAACAGCTCTCCGGCGGCGAGCAGCAGCGGGTGGCGATTGCGCGTGCGTTTGCGACACGTCCGGCATTGCTGCTGGCGGATGAACCGACGGGCAATCTGGATGCGGCCACCGGTGCGGCGATCATCGACCTGATGTTTGAGCTGAACCGCGAACGCGGCACCACATTGATTCTGGTGACCCATGACCTTGAGCTGTCGCGGCGCTGCGGCCGCGCGCTGCGCCTGGCGGCGGGCGAACTGCAGTCATGAGGTTAATTGCAGATGCCGTGCTGGCACTGCGCCTGCTGGCGCGCGACTGGCGTGCCGGTGAACTGACGCTGGTGGCTGTTGCAGTTGTTGTGGCCGTCGCCAGCGTCACCACCGTCGGTTTTTTTGCCGACCGCGTGCATCAGGCACTGAGCCGTCAGGCCAATCAGCTGCTCGGTGCGGATCTGGTGATTTCCGGTGATCGTCCGCTGGACGCGGCGTTTACAGCGGCAGCCGATCAACGCGGTCTGCAAGTGGCGCGCATGCTGCGGTTTCCGAGTATGACGACCGGCAAGGAGCAGAGCGTGCTGGCGGAAGTCAAAGTGGTCACCGCGGGTTATCCCTTGCGCGGTGAATTGCGGATCGCGGAGGTGCAGAACGGTGCCGATCGCCGTGCGACTGAAATTCCAAAGCCCGGCACAGTGTGGGTGGACGAACGGCTGATCACCCGTCTGCAACTGCAGGTCGGTGATGCCATTGAAATCGGCATGAGCCGGCTGCCGATTGCGCAGATCATCACCCAGGAACCCGACAGCGCCATCGGTTTCATCAACGCCGGTCCGCGCATCATGATCAATGACGCCGACATCGACGCCACCGGATTGGTCCAGGTCGGCAGCCGTATCCGTTATCGCATTCTGGTGGCAGGGGCGCCGGCAGCGATTGCCGATTACCGCAGCTGGGTGACGCCGAAACTGGCGCCGGGGCAGCGCGTTGAAAGCATTGAAGATGCGCGCCCGGAAATCCGCTCGGCGCTGGAGCGTTCCGAGAAATTCCTCAGCCTGGCCGCGCTGTTGAGCGTGGTGCTGGCCGCGGTGGCGATTGCGCTGGCCGCCCGGCGCTTCCTGCAGCGCCATCTCGATGCCTGCGCGATCATGCGCTGCCATGGCGCCAGCCAGTCACGGCTGGTGCGGCTGTATCTGCTGCAATTCATCGTGCTCGGCGCGGTGGCCAGTCTCGCCGGTTGTTTCGCGGGTTTTGTCGCGCAGCATGCATTGGCATTGTGGCTGGGCAGTCTGGTCACGGTGGAACTGCCGGGAGCGGGGTGGATGCCTGCGCTGCATGGTTTTGTCACCGGTCTCGCTTTGCTGCTGGGTTTTGCGTTGCCGCCGGTGATTGCGCTGGCCAAGGTGCCAACCTTGCGCGTACTGCGCCGGGACATTGGTGCGCCCAGCGGCATGGGGCTGCTCGGTTATGCGCTGGGCGCGGTGGTGATTGCCGGACTGATCATCTGGAAAGCAGGCGATCTGCGCTTGGGCAGCATGGTGTTCGGCGGATTTGCCGGGGCCATGCTGGTCGCGGGACTACTGGCCTGGGGCGTCATTGCATTGGTATCGCGATTAGGCGGGGCGGGCGTGTCCTGGCGTTTCGGTATTGCTAACCTGCGGCGGCGACCGCTGGCCAGCGTGTTGCAGGTTGTCGCCCTCGGTATTGGTGTGATGGCCTTGCTGACGCTGACCATCATCCGCAGTGAACTGCTCGACCTGTGGCAGCGCAGCCTGCCGCCGGATGCGCCTAACCGCTTTATCGTCAATGTGCAGCCCGAGCAGATTCCGGCATTGAAAAAATTCTTTGAAGGTCGCGGCATGGCCATGCCCGAACTGCATCCGATGGTGCGCGCACGGCTGATCGGCATCAACGAGCGCAGCGTCGCACCTGCCGATTACAGCGATGATCGCGCGCGCCGTCTGGTCGACCGCGAGTTCAACCTGTCGTGGGCGACGCAGATGCAGAAAGACAACCGGCTGATCGCCGGTAACTGGTGGGGCAATAAGCCTCGCTCAGACCAGTTCTCGATGGAGGATGGCATTGCCAAGGCGCTGGGTGTCGGTATCGGCGACAAGCTGACCTTTGATGCGGCGGGGAGCGCGTTCACCGCCGAGATCACCAGCCTGCGCAAGGTCGACTGGGATTCCTTCAACGTCAATTTCTTTGTCGTCTCGCCGCCGGGCCTGCTGGAAAAATATCCGGCCAGTTATGTCACCAGCTTTTATCTGCCGCCGGGCAATGTCGAACTGCTCAATGCCTTGGTCAAACAATTCCCGAATTTCCTGCTGATCGATGTCGCGCAGGTGCTCGGACAGGTGCAGACCATGATCACCCAGGTCTCACGCGCAGTGCAGTTCGTGTTCCTGTTCACGCTGCTCGCCGGACTGGTGGTGTTGTATGCGGCGATTGCCAGCACGCAGGATGAGCGGCTGTATCAGGCCACCATCATGCGTACGCTGGGCGCCAGCCGCAGTCAGCTCGCGCGCGCCAACCTCGCCGAGTTTGCAGTGATCGGCGCATTGGCGGGGCTGATCGCGGTCGCCGGGGCCAACGCGCTGGGTTATGTGCTGGCGCAGCGCGTGATCAATGTCGGTTATGAATTCAGCTATGCGCTGTGGGGCATCGGCATCATCGGCACTGTGCTCGGCGTGATGATCGCCGGCCACCTCGGCACCCGCCACGTGCTGCGCATCGCGCCGCTGCGTGTGTTGCGCATGCTGTCCTGATAGAGCATCACAATACAAAACCCCTTTCGCACCGTTCGGGCTGAGCCTGTCGAAGCCCGGCTGCCCTTCGACCAGCGCAGGGCGAACGGTGTTGCTGTGTCAGGGGGGATGAACACCTCAACAGTCATTTCGGTTCCAGCGCCGCAGCGCCAACGATATACTGCAGAGAACACCGGAACTGGCCCATGAGTGAATCCCTGATTATTTATATCTTATTGTTTTTATTGGTTATTTTATGTGTTGTCGTGGTGGTGATGGCGATGCAGGGGCGCACGGCCGCGAGCGCCACGCTCGGCTTGCAGCAATCCCTTGAAGACAAGCACCGGGCGATGCTCGGTGATCTGCACGACGGGCTGACCAAACAGGGCGACCGCCTGGGTGTGCAGGTCGCGGACTCCAGCGAACGCCAGCGCACATCCACCGCCGAAGAACTGAAACAGACCCGCGATGTGCTGCACGCGTTGCGGCTGACGCTGACCCAGGAAATGGGCACGCAGCGCGAAGCCATGCTCGAACGCCTGGCGGCCACCACCGAATCGCTGAATGCCAAGATCGATGCGCGGCTCGGTGAAATCGCCGGCAAGGTCAATGAACGTCTCGATGAAGGTTTCAAGAAAACCAACGAAACCTTCCTCAACGTAATGACCCGTCTGGCGACCATCGACGAGGCGCAGAAAAAAATAGAAAGCCTGACCACCAGCGTGGTCAGCCTGCAGGATCTGCTGGGTGACAAACGCGCCCGGGGTGCGTTTGGCGAGGTTCAGTTGGAAGGCCTGGTGCGCAATGTAATGCCGCCGAATGCCTATGACATGCAGTTCACGCTGTCCAACGGCACCCGTGCCGACTGCGTGCTGCGACTGCCGGCGCCGACCGGCATGGTCGCGGTCGACTCCAAATTTCCCCTGGAAAACTACCACCGCATGTTTGTGCCCGGTGTCAACGATGTTGACCGTGCGCTGGCACAGAAACAGTTCCGCAATGACATCAAGAAACACGTCGATGACATCTCGCGCAAATACATCATCCCCGGCGAGACCTCCGACGGCGCGGTGATGTTTGTGCCGGCCGAAGCGGTGTTCGCCGAAATCCACGCCCACCATGCCGAGACGGTGGAATACGCCAGCGCCAAACGCGTGTGGATTGTGTCGCCGACCACCCTGATGGCCGTGCTCAACACCGCGCGCGCAGTGCTGAAGGATGTCGAGACGCGCAAGCAGATTCATGTGATCAAGGAATCGCTGGCGCGACTGTCGGTGGAGTTCGGTCGCTTTGACGAGCGCATGAAGGATCTCGCCAAGCACATCCGCCAGGCCTACGACGATGTCGAGCGGGTGCAGGTCACCAGCGGCAAGATCTCGCAACGCTTCGCCCAGATCGAAGGCGTCGAGCTGGACGACGAGGCCGAAGAGGCCAAAGTCCTGAAGTTGCATAACGATCGGCTGCGCGACGGCGGCTGAGCGATCAGATGGGTTGGTTTGCCCGATGGCGTCGCGGCCGCGCGGCGCAGCGCAGCGCGGTGAGCCCGGCCGAATGGTCTGCCGTCATCCAGCGGTTTTCCTTTCTGCGGGCACTGAATCCAGACGAGCAGGGCCGGTTGCGCGACCTCGTCGCCGCCTTCCTCGCTGAAAAATCCCTGCAGGGTGCCGGTGGTTTAACCATCACCCGCGACATCGAACTGGTGATCGCTGCGCAGGCCTGCCTGCTGGTGCTGAACCTCGACCTTGATTACTACCGCGACTGGGTCGAAGTCATTGTCTATCCCGATGAATTCATCGTCGACCATGAAGTCACCGACGAAGACGGCATCGTGCATCGCGTGCGTGCGCCGTTATCCGGGGAGGCGTGGGAGCAGGGGCCGGTGATCCTGTCGTGGGAAGATGCCGAAGCCGCCGACGGCGGCGATGGCTACAACGTGGTGATGCACGAATTCGCCCACAAGATCGACATGCTCAACGGCGCCGCCGACGGCTTCCCGCCGCTGCACGCCGGCATGGACCGCGAGACATGGACAGGGACCTTCACAGAGGCGTTTGCGGATTTAGAGCGCCGGCTGGATGCCCGCGAAGACACGCTGATCGACGAATACGCCGCTGAAGACCCCGCCGAATTCTTTGCCGTGCTCAGCGAACTGTTTTTCGAGCGCCCCGATGCGCTGCGCCATGAATACCCTGCGGTTTACGCGCAGCTCGCAGCGTTTTACCGGCAGGACCCGTACGCAAGGCATAATGTGCTGACAGGTATTTAAAAAGCTGATTTAAAAACCCGACCAACCTCCGGATGGCTCATGTCAGGTTCTCAATTCGTAATCGCCGCTGATATCGGCGGCACCCACGCCACCTTCGCCCTCGCTGAAGTTACCAACGAAGGCCCGCGCATCTTTATCGAAGACTCTCTCGCCAGCCGCGACTACCAGAACTTCGCGCCGCTGCTGCAGACATTCCTCGACCGTCCCGACGTCAAACCGGCGCGTGAACACATCGTCGCGTCGTGCTTTGCGGTGGCCGGTCCGGTCAAGGACAACGCCGCCGTGCTGACCAACCTCGGCTGGCAGGTAGAAGGCGAAGCCGTCTCCGAGCAGTTCCAACTGCCCAATGTCACGCTGATCAATGACTTTCAGGCGGCAGGCCTCGGCGTGAGTTATTTGCCGTCCGCCAGCTTCGCTACGCTGCAGGCGGCGGAAGCGGATGAAGAAGCGCCGGCAATCATCGTCGGCGCCGGCACCGGGCTGGGTGTGGGCATGATCGTCAAATCCGGCAATCAATACCGCGTCGTGCCCTCGGAAGCCGGGCACGCCGACTTCGCACCCACCGATGAACTGCAGGACAAGCTTCTGCTGTATATGCGCCGCAACTTCGGCCGCGTGTCCTGGGAGCGGGTGATCTCCGGGCCGGGACTGATGCGGGTGTTCAGCTTTTTGCAGGACAGCGGGCTGGGCATCCCTTCAAAGCAACTGCTGGAGGCGACCAAACACGTGGGTGTTGATCCGGCAGAAGTCATCGCCGATTACGGCCTGCGCAAACTCGACCCACTGGCGGTGCGTGCGCTCGATTTGTTTGTCGCGGCCTACGGGGCTTTCGCCGGCAATATGGCGCTGGGGTCACTCGCGCGCGGCGGCGTCTATGTCGCGGGCGGCATTGCGCCGAAGATCATCAATCGTTTGAAGGAGGGCGCGTTCATGCGTGCCTTCACCGGGCGCGGGGCATTTACGCCGCTGCTGTCGGGGATACCGGTGAAAGTGGTGATGGATACGAAGGTTGGCTTGAAAGGGGCGTTGGGAGTGGCGGTTCAGACTGCAAAATAATCCCGATCCTTTCTGATCAAGGGGAGTGAACGATGCGACATATTGTTTTGCTGACGTTTGTCTTAACGGTCCTGATCGGCTGCGCCACTTTTGAAGGCGACAAGCAGATTTGATGTTCATCTTATCGATAATTGATCAAACAGCATGCCCTGGATTTGTTCTCGAGCTAATGAAGGCGCAAACAACTCGATGAAATCATAGGTGTATGACCGTTGGTAAGTTCCTTTTCGTAACGCGATCTTGATTACATCTGGCTTGAATAAGTGACTGGCTTCAATCGCGACCAAGTCCGAATCGTCTTTTGAGTTATGCGCAAGTGATGCGACGATCGCAAGACCCAGGCCCGCCCTGACATAGGTCTTCATGACATCAACGTCTGTTGCGGTGAGCACGAAATTGGGTGAAAGCCCCTTGTTTTCGAAGGCTTCCAAGATGCGACGATGTACGGTGAATGGGGCTTCGTAGGTGATAAGTGGATGCTTAGCAAGCTGTGACAGAGTGGGCTTTTTAACGGAAGCCAATGGATGATCTTTTGGCGCAAGAATGATGCGGTGGTGTTTGTGGCAAGGGAAAAACATGATGTCTTTGGGACGCTCGACAGGCTCCGCGCATATTCCGATGTCAGCATTGCCGGAGGCGACCCAGGTGGCAATTTGATGCGGATCCCCTTGCCGCAGCACTAATCGGACGTTTGGGTATTGGGCAATGAAGGCGCTGACGACCTTGGGTAGGGAATAGCGGGCATGAGTGTGGGATGCAGCAACTATGAGATTTCCACGCTTTTCCTTGCCATGGACCTTTCCCGCCTGACTGATATTCTCGATCTCGAATAACACCTTGCGGGCGCTTTCAAGAACCGCTTCACCTGGCCCGGTAAGGCCCAGGATTCGCTTCTTTGATCGCACAAATAGGGCCACGTCCAACTCGCTCTCCAAGGCAAGCATGTGACGGCTGACGCTGGGCTGAGAGGTATGCAGCGCCTTTGCGGCGGCCGAGATGTTCAGGTTAGCGTTGACGACTTCGCAGAACAGCTGAAGGTGGCGCAAGTTCATATGAGTAAATATACGGAAAGTGAATATTAACCATTCAATTATAGTCTTTGAATGTATGAAGATGCGCCCATATACTTTTCCTGAGGGGATCAATTCGTCCCGAGTTGTGGCGTTCAATGTCGGATTACCGGGGGAGAGGTTATGAGCACGATTGGTGTTGAAGCGACTATGCGGCTGGTAAACCCATTAGGCTTTCCGGACAAGATGCAGCACGCACTTGCGGCGAGGCTCAAGTCCCTGGAGGGCAAGACGATTGGGATCATCGACAACATCAAGCCCAATGCAGGATTGTTCTTGAGCTACATTGAAGAGATGCTGCTAAAAGACAATCCGACCCTTCGATTCATGAAGGTGAGAAAGAATTTCACCTCCAGCCGATTGATTGCGGATGAACTGGTCGGAAAGGTGCAAGGCGTTGTAAACGCCTGGGGTGATTGAGGGGGTTGCACGTCGTGGTGTATCCACGACTCAGCCTACCTGGAAAAGCATGGGGTTCCGACATCTACGATTGTCTCCACCGCGTTCCTGACCCCGGGTCGTTTGGCAGCCAAGAATCTGCAGATCGACGCCTTGCCTCTGCTGGTTACACCGCATCCGCTTAATGATCTGAATCCTGAGGAAGTTCGCGAGCTCGCCCGGGTGTCCTATCCGGTTGTGCTTCAGCAGTTATGCAGCCAGCAACCATTGCCGCTGGATACTCGCATTGATTTTGTTCATCCCGCCGTCCGCAGGAAACAGGCGAACGCTGCCAAATCGGGAGAGGCGAAATGAACGGTCCTAACTTCGAAAAATCCATCATCGAACTCGAAAACTCATGGGACGCAGTCAACGCCTGGTTTCTTGAGAACGACATGACCGACGGACTGCCCATCATTCCTCCAACGGAAGATCGGGTGCGTGCGATGACCAGCTACGTTGAAACCGCGCTGGGATGGAAGCCGCAGGACGTGATCGGAAAGATTGCGCCGAAGAACGGTCTTGCAACAATTGAAAAGATAGCGGCGAACGCAGTCATGGCGGGTTGCCGCCCTGAATACATGCCGGTGCTGATCGCCTGTGTAAAGGGGGTGGCGGAGCCCAAGTTCAACTTGGACGCTTTGCAAACATCCACGCACAACACTTCGGTTCTACCGATCGTGAATGGCCCGATTTGCAAGAGCATCAACCTGAATTACGGTTACAACTTTACTGGGAGCAGCTGGCAGAGCACCTCGACGATCGGGCGTGCACTGCGTCTGGTCATGTCCAACGTCGGCGGCACGCCTGGCTCAATCAATATCCATACGCAGGGGCACATTGCCCGTTACGAGCATTGCATTGCGGAGAACGAGGATGAGAATCCCTGGGAGCCGCTGCATGTCGAGAAGGGATTCCCCGCAAATACCAGCGTGGTGACCCTGATCCCCGCATGCCCTGCGGCGATGATTGATGATAACGGGGGCAGCCAGACCGCGAAGGAGCTGCTGCGCACCATCGGAAGTTCGATTGCCTATGTCGGAAACCGGAATATCAATGGCGACGGGCAACCCCTGCTGATTTTATGCCCGCAACATGCTCGGCTGCTCGCGCTGGGCGACTACAGCAAGGCCGATGTTAAGCGTTTTATCTGGGAGCGTGCGCGCGTTCCGTCAGGAGACGTACCCCGTGGAAATCTGACCAGTTTTGGCAAGAAAAACTTGAAGTTCTATGACCAGTTTAGCGATGACTATGGCTATCCTATTTCCGACAAGGCTTCGGATATCGAGATAGTGGTTATGGGCGGAACAGGTACCCACAGTTTGTCAGTGCAGACGAGGCTGGCCTGTGAAAACGTTTCGGTGCCGATCCTTAAAAAAGATGGTTCTCCATTCGTCGTTTAGCGTACTTTGCAAATGCATCTGAGTGTTTTGGGTGTCGCCTTGTCTGGGAATCAGGTTAAAGTGAAAAATAAACCCAATATGGATGTTCGGAGTCGTAAGAAAGGTCAAGCAAGGTCAATTCAAGTCATCTGGTAAATCTGGATAGGTGCTGCAGGCAAATAAAAGCGCCAACCAGAAAAAACCGCAAAAAACGGAGGAGGCAATATGCACAAGGCCATTTGCGCTGGGCTGATGTTTGGGCTGATGGGAAGCATTGCAGGTCATAGTATGGCGCAGACCTATCCGACAAAACCGGTGCGATTGATTGTTCCTTTTGCCCCGGGCGGAACTACGGAAGTGCTGGCTCGAATGATTGGCCAAAAAATGGGCGAGCATTTGGGCCAATCCGTCGTCGTTGATACCCGTCCCGGTGCCTCGGGTAGCCTAGGTGCCGGCATCACTGCAAGCGCGTTGCCCGACGGATACACGTTGTTATTCACTTCGCTTTCGCCGATTGTGATCAACGTGAATTTGTCGAGCATGAAGCTCACCTACAACCCTGAAAAGGATCTGGCGCCAGTATCGGTAATTACCAAAGTACCGTCGGTTTTTACGATTCATGCAGACTCGCCAATGCGCAGTATCAAGGATCTGATTGCATCCGCGAAAGCCGCCCCAGGCAAGATCTCGTACGGATCCTCCGGCGTTGGAAGCGTTAACCATCTCATCGGAGAGATGTTCAAGCTGAATGCCGGTGTGGATTTGTTGCATGTTCCTTATAAAGGGGCTGGACAGGGTTTAGTCGGTTTGATGACCAAGGAGGTGCAGATGATCCTTGCCGCACCTCCAGCCGTGCTCCCCGCCGTTCGAAACAATCAGTTACGAGCATTGGCCGTTTCAAGCGCCAATCGTTCTCCGGCTATGCCCAATGTTCCAACGGTTATTGAGTCTGGGATTCCCGGGTTTGATCTTTCAGCATGGTATTGCCTGATGGCGCCGGCCGGTACTCCGCGTCCGATCATCGACAAAATTCGCGCTGCCTTGATAAAGACCATAACTGTGCCTCCGGTTTCTGATCGGTTGATAGGAGAGGGTGCTGCACCGGAGCCAACCACACCCGAAGAGTTCGCAAAGCTCATCCGGGCAGACCTCAAGATCTGGGCCAAGGCCGTCCAGGTTTCCGGTGCCGATAAGTAGCGTGGAGAAAAGCGCTCATTCGTAACAAGTAAGGGAATCGAGATGTCGATGCTGTTGCAGCAGCCAGGGATGCTGGGCACTCTGAAGCTTAAGAACCGGGTAACGATGGCGCCGTTAGGCACCAATTTCAGTACTAGCGATGGACTGATTACCGAGAGAGACAAGGCTTACTACGCCGAGCGTGCGAAGGGCGGTGTGGCCATGATAATGACCTCGGCAATGGGCATAACGGGCCGCGCCCGGGCTCATCGCTTTACCCCTGTTTGTTATCACGACCGCTTTATCCCGGGGCTGGCCAGCTTGGTGGAGACCATTAAGGCGCATGACTGCGTGGTATTCGGGCAGTTGAATCATCACGGTGCGCTGCTGCATGAACCGGGAATGGACCCAGTGGGCCCATCCGACTGGATCAATCCGAAAACCGGAGACGCCGTGCGCCCGATGACAATCCCGGAAATTGTGGACGTGCAGAAGAACTTTGCCACTGCAGCGCGGCGACTATGGATTGCTGGCTACGACGGTGTCGAAATCCATGCCGCAAACGGCTATTTATTCCAGCAGTTTTTCACGCCACGGATCAATAAGCGTGCTGATGCGTATGGTGGTTCAGTGGAAAACCGCATGCGCTTTCTGATTGAAACCGTAAAGCGCATGAAGGATGCCGCCCCGGATTTGCACCTCATGGTTCGTTTTAGCGTCAGCGAATTCACGGCCGACGGCTATTCGGAAGAGGATGCAATCGTTCTGGCGCAGAATCTTGAGCGTGCAGGCGTGGTTGCTCTTGATTTGTCCGGTGGGAGCAATGAAACGCCGCAGTTATCGAAATTCTGTATTCAGACGCCTTCGTTTCCCAGGGCCTGCCTGGCGCCCTATGCCAAGCGCATCAAGGATGCTGTTTCAATTCCCGTGATAGTCGCTGGCCGGATTGTTGAGCCAGCAGATGCCGAAGGCGTTTTGGCATCGGGGAGTGCGGATTTCATCTCACTCGGACGCGCTTTGTATGTTGATCCACACTGGTGCTTGAAAGCGTTTGGTCATGTCAAAGCCCCTGTTCGCCCCTGTATTGCGTGTAATGTTTGCCATGACCGCCTTTCCTCAGAAAAGGATGTGTCATGCGTTCAGAATCCGATGATGGGAACAGCATTTGAATCGCTGGAATTGGCTGAGCCGCATTTGTTTCCACGATCGTCGGCGGCTGCAAAAAGAAGTCGTGTGCTTATTCTGGGTGCCGGGGTCAGCGGCGTTGAGACGGCTCGTGTAGCTGCTGGTCGAGGGCATCAGGTTGAAATTTGGGAGAAAAGCGCGCAAGTCGGCGGTCAGATTCACCTTGCAACAAGCGCCCCTGATAAGAAGGAAGTGGCAGGAGCGTGGACCTACCCCTATGAAGAGGTCGTCGCTCTTAAGGTGCCGATCAGAACCAATACTTTAGCAACGGCTGTGAGTATCAAGGCCTTTAACCCCGACATTGTCGTCCTGGCAACTGGGGCTACGCCGAAGGCGCCGCCTTTTGAAATATCCAAGGTGGGTAATCAGACCGCTGTTCTCCAGGCCTGGGATGTCTTGAGTTCTCCGGAGCGCATTCCAGCGGGCGCTGAGGTCACCATCGTTGGCGGTGGCACGGTGGGTTTGGAAACCGCAGACTTGTTAGTCAAGCGTGGCTGCAGTATTGCGCTGATTGAGCCAAGGGCAGGACTTGCCGAGGGCATGTCAAAGAGTAACCGCATGGAAGTGATCGATCGGTTACGGGCAGCCCAGGTGAATATCCTGGTCAAGACAGAGGTTGTCGCAGTCAAAAATGGGACTTTGACTTTGCGTGATGTGGGCGGTGCGGAACAATCCCGTTCAATAGGCGAATTTCTGATTATTGCTGTCGGAGTGCAACCGAATCTTGAAATGACCGCATTGCTTGATCAAGTGGGGGTGCCCTACATTGCAATTGGGGATTGTTTTCAGCCCGGGGATTTCATGAGTTGCTTAAGGGATGCGCGCATGGTCGGCGCCAGCATTGATAATCATGCGGCGCATCCCATTCGACTGCAACCTGACATGGTGCGGTTAAGCTAATTATTTCACCGGATGGTGGTGCCATGAGATCCGATGGATAGTGTGCTCAAGCGATTGGTGGATTTCTCGGCGTATCTTCGATACGAAGACCTCGGTGGGGATGTTGTTCACGCCTGCAAACAGCGCGTCACTGACTATGTTGGCTGCGGACTCGGGGGATATGACTCGACCCCGAGCGCTGTAGCCCGTTCCATGGCAATGCGCGTCACCGTACTCACGGGATCGAGGGTGATCGGCACCGCACGTAGAACGTTGCCGGAGCTGGCGACTTTTGCGAACGGGGTGGCGGCACGTTACCTTGACGGAAACGATAATTTCCCGAGCGGCGGGCATCCCAGCGACACAATCAGCGCCCTGATGGCAGTTGCAGATTATTCTCGTAAGGACGGCAAGTCATTAATTCTGAGCGTTGCCCATGCCTATGAGATCTATTACTGCATGTATCAGTCGCTAAAGCTGCGCGATAAAGGCTACGACTACGTTTTGTATACAACAGCGGCAAGCGCTGCTGGGGCCGCACGTTTACTGGGACTTGATGCGGAGCAGTCAGGCCACGCAATCTCTCTGGCAATCACCCCTAACCTTGCGCTTGGCGTGACAAGACGCGGGCATCTCTCAATGTGGAAGGGATGCGCTGGGGGAAACGCGGCAAGAAATGGCGTATTTGCAGCTATTCTTGCATCAGAGGGGTTAACCGGCCCTGAACATCCCTTCGAAGGTTCCCATGGACTTTGGGAGCTCGTTGACGAGCACGCAATGTCTCCACTGGCAGGTTCCAGTGCAGAGCTTAAAGTGTTGCAGGCATGCACAAAAAACTTTTTGACGGAATACCATTCCCAGTTACCCGTTGAGCTTGCCTTGCAGTTGTATAATGAAGTGGCAGTCGAGGATATCCAGTCAATCAGGATTCATACTTACTGGTTTACATTCAGTGAGATCGGAAATGAGCCGGAAAAATGGCATCCGACGACTCGTGAAACAGCGGATCACAGTCTGCCGTTTATTATTGCTGCAGTTCTCCTTGATGGTCGATTCAGCGACGAAATATTTTCGGACCAGCGGCTGCAGGATCAACGAATTCATGATCTGGCCGACAAGATTTCAATTTTCGAGGACCTGGAATTCTCCAAGCGAGCCCCGAAAGAGCTGCCTTGCAGAATTGAAATTCAATTAAAGGATGGATCTGTAAGATCGGCGCAAGGAACCTATCCAGTGGGGCACTGCAAAAAGCCGATGACAGATCGGCAAATAGAAGAGAAGTTTGTCGGACTGGCTGGCCGCGCATTGAAGGCTCAACGTGTGTCGCGAGTGCTTGGCGAGCTTGGCCGACTTGAATCGATCACAAATTATGATCAACTCTACGATTCATTGATCGTCGAACAGTAGCGACTGGAAGTGGTCTGAAGTGAATTTCAAAACGACGGGAAAAACCATGCCTGAATCATTGTGTCGATCCCGTATGCTTGCGCTCGCTGGCGTTATTGCTTCATTTATACCTGCGATCTCTTTTGGTCAGGACTTTCCTTATAAGCCAATCAGGATTATCGTTGGATTCGCACCGGGCGGGTCTAATGATATTGTCGCTCGTATTGTGGCGCCGCGATTATCCGAGCTTCTTAAGACCAATGTTGTCGTTGAAAATCGCCCTGGTGCCAATGCGATGATTGGGACGGATGCTGTGGCAAAAGCCCCTCCCGATGGTTACACCCTTGGCTTGGTCGGTGTAAGCAATCTCATCCTCAATCCACTGCTTTACCCGAAGAATCCCTATAACGCGATCAATGATTTCACGGGTTTAACGGCCGTTGGTGTGACGCACCAAGTCCTCTCAGTGCATCCTTCGGTACCAGCGCGAAATCTCAAGGAACTGATTGCATTGGCTAAGGCGAAGCCCGGGCAGTTAAACGTAGGCTCCCCCGGGGCGGGGGGTTTAAAACACCTGACACTGGAACTTCTTAATACCCTGGCGCATACACGCATTGAGCATATTGCCTATAAGGGTGGCGGCCCTGCGTTAATGGATGCTGTGGGTGGCCAAATTCATGGGGTGTTAGTTGATATCGCCGCTCCATACCCGTATATCAAGCAGGGGCGATTGCGTGGAATTGCAGTAACCGGGGAAGGTCGTGCCAAGCAATTGCCGGATGTGCCGACCGTTGTTGAGCAAGGGATCAAGATGGTTTCACTCAATTGGTTCGCGCTTGTCGCGCCAGCAAAAACCCCACAGATTGCGATTGATCGTCTGCACTCTGGTTTGGTCAGGGCTTCGCAGGCGTCCGATGTCAAGGAACGTTTTGAAGCCATAGCAGTGGAATCCTATTCTCACCCGTCCCCAGACGCATTCCAGAAATTCGTGCGTGACGAATATGCGCGTTGGGGAAAAGTTGTTAAAGACTCTAACGTTGCTGCTCAGCTTTGAGCAGGCATTTTGTCTGTTTTTGATATGAAAGTGGATGTTGTCGAAACCGATGTCCTGGTTCTCGGGGGTGGCGTTTCCGGGTATCGAGCGGCAACTACTGCCGCGGAAGAAGGGGCATCGGTTGTGCACGCGTTTCGCGCACGCGGTGCATCGCAGTATATATTCGGATTTAATGTTCCGCTCGCGCACAAGGATCCCCGCGATACTCTTGACACATATGCGCAGGATATTGTCCGAGGTGGGTATCGATTGAACGACCCCAAGCTTGTTCAAGTGCTTGTAGAGGGGGCAAAACCTGCGCTTGATGAGTTGGTGAATATCGGCGTTCCATTTGCACGGAACGGCGAGAAGTTTGACCAATTAGCGCTCTCGGGCAATACCTATCCACGATCGGTGTACCACCCACAGGGGCTCGGTCCGCTGGCAATTGGAAAGCTTGACGAGTATTCCTCGAAGTTGGGGGTGAGCAAATTCTCAGGGTGGAAGGTCATCGCGCTTTTGCAGGATGGTGGTGATGTCGTGGGAGCTTTGCTCTCGAAGATCAATGCCCCTCAACTAATGGTGGTCCATGCACGAGCAACCGTGCTGGCGACAGGGGGCATCGGTCAGATCTATGCCGACAGCACCTATCCTGCGGATGTCGCTGCGGATTCTTATGCCATGGCTCATGCCGCCGGCGCGACTCTGATTGACATGGAGTTTGTGCAGTTTGAGCCGACAGTTACTGTATATCCGGAGGAATGCAGGGGTTTGGTCATGCCAACTGCGATGTTCGGTGAGGGGGCGAGATTGCTCAATGTGTTGGGTGAGCGGTTTATGTTGCGCTATAACCCCGAACACGCGGAGCTGCGCATTGAGAAGGCGCGAATCGCGCATTGCATCCAGAAGGAGATTTCCGAAGGTAGAGGCTTTCCCGATGGCACCGTGGCATTTGATACGACGGTTGTTCCACGGCATCGATTGGACAATCACATTGAAAAAATGAAGCGTTTGCGTGCCAAAGGCTTTGATCCCACCAAGGAGGCGCCGAGGGTTCGTCCTGCAGCTCATAGCCATATGGGGGGAATTCAAGTGGACGCCGGTGCATGGTCGGGCGTTCCGGGGTTGTTTGCTGCGGGGGAGGCGGCGGGTGGGGTGCACGGAGCCAGCCGGCTCGCAGGGAATGGCGCGAGTGACGTATTTGTTATGGGTGGTGTTGCTGGACGTTCCGCCGCGGGTTCGAAGGTTCAACTTGAGGGGCGCGACTGGAAAATGATTCATGAGCGGGCTCTTGAACCGCTCAGAGCAGCGACCGAACGTAGCGGTGAAGTAAAGCCGGACGAAATTAAAACCGCAATCCGAGAAACGTTACTAAGCGCTGCAGGCCTGTATCGTGACAGTGAAAAGCTAAATGAAGGATTGGTAAAGCTCCACGCGTTGCAGAATGAAATTGATCATGGATTATCAACACGAGACTCAAAAGAGGC
Source organism: uncultured beta proteobacterium (assembly GCA_903933915.1). GTDB lineage: Bacteria > Pseudomonadota > Gammaproteobacteria > Burkholderiales > SG8-41. The sequence goes on from CAIZLW010000012.1 coordinate 52,966, forward strand.
AGTGCGCGCACTTGAGGCAGACAACATGGTGAAAGTGGCCCGCTTTATCGTTATGTCTGCACTGCGACGCGAAGAGAGTCGAGGGGCACATCAACGCACGGATTATCCGGAATCAAATGACGATTCCTGGTTGTGTCATGTCGGTATTAAGCCAAAGGAGGCAGGTGCTGCTGTCTTCAATTCACC
>CAIZLW010000013.1 GCA_903933915.1 uncultured beta proteobacterium
CCGATGCTGACGCCGGCGTTGGCAATGACGATGTCGGGCACGCCGTGCTGGCTGGTGAAGTCAGCCGCCGCCGCGCGCATTGCAGCCGAATCGCGGACATCGGCGGCGTGGGTTACGCAGGTGCCCGCGCAGGTTGCGGCAAAACGATCGAGTTCCTGAGCGCGCCGTGCAATCAGGCCGAGAGTGGCGCCCGCCGCGGCGTAGCGGCGGGCAATGGCGGCGCCGAGACCGCCGGAAGCGCCGGTGATGACGACGTGTCCCGGGGACGCCGCAGTCATTACCTTGGGTTCAGCGGGTTGCCCGCACGCGGAACAGCAGGCCGTCGAGGATCGGAATCAGACCATCCAGCGTTTCAGACATGCTGCCGGAGGTGAGATAACGGCCATCGACCACCAGCGACGGCGTGCCGGTCACGCTGTATGCGCGGGTCAGCTGCGCCGCTTCTTCGACCTTGCGTTGTACTGGAGCCGAGTTGTACACCGTGTCCCAGCGTTCGCGGGCGATGCCGTTGCGTGTCGCCCACTCGGACATGGCTTCAGGACGGCTCATCGCCAGTTCTTCAACGTGGTAGCTGTAGTAGGCGCGCTGGTGCAAGCGTTCAACTTCACCCAGCGCTTCCAGCGTGTAGAAAACACGGGCGTGGGGCGCCCAGTTTTCGCGCAACACCGCGGGGATGCGCCGCACAGTGACGTCCGCGGGCTTGCCGCTGATCCAGCGTTCGAATACCGGTTGCAGGCTGTTGCAGTACGGACAGCCGTACCAGAAAAATTCGATGACTTCGATCTGCGCCGCCGGCACCTGCACCGGCTGCGGCGTGATCGCCCGGTAATCGATGTCGGCGCGGATTGGTTTCTGCGCTGCCGCCTGCTGCGCGGCGGCCGGGGGTGCCAGCAGCAATGTGTGCAGCGCAAAAACGCAGGCCCAGAGAATCGCCGGCGCGCGGCGCATGGTTACTTGCCTTTGCCCTTGCGCGCTTCGGCGATCAGTGCGTCGACCACCTCGAAATAACGATCGTAGTCAATGACGCGCTCGGATTTCATGGTCATCGAGGGTGAGGCGATGAATTTGCCGTCGATCACCAGTGCCGGCGTACCGGGGATGTCGAACTTGCGGGTCAGTTCGATCGAGCGCTGGGTCTTGCCGTTGACGCCGAACGAGTTGTAGGTGTCAGTAAACTTCTTGCGGTCCACGCCCTTGCCAGCAGCCCAGTCAAATATCGCGTTGGCATCCTTCAGGGTGACGCGCTGCTTGTGCAGCGTAGAAAACATTTCCTGGTGTAGCTTGTCGATCAGGCCCATGGCTTCGATCGTGTAATAGGCGCGCGTCAGCGGCACCCACGAATCCTGGAAAACCGCGGGCACGCGCTTGAAATCGACATCTGTCGGTTTGCGCTTGAGCCACACTTCCAGCGAAGGCTGCAGGCTGGCGCAGTGCGGGCAGCCGTACCAGAAGAACTCCATGACTTCGACCTTGTTGCCGTTGTCGGTCGGTTGCGGGGGCTTCACCACCAGGTATTCCTTGCCTGCAACAGGGGGCTGGGAGGCCTGTACGGGGGCGGTCAGGCACAGGGCGAGGCCGGCAGCAGCCAGCATACGCAGGAACAAAACAGTCAATCGCATGGCATCTCCATATGACAGCGTTATTTATCGGCGTCGCGGACTTTGATCAATGTCGTGTCGATGCCGTTGTTCTTCAGAGTGTCGCGGGTGCGGTTCAGATCCTCAACGCTGCCATAAGGACCGAGACGTACGCGGTGCCAGACGCCGCGGTCGGGCAGGGTCGTGGTCTGGATAGAGGCCTGCACGCCCAAAAGCGCCAGGCGCGCCTTGAGATTATCGGCATCCGGCGCATTCTGGAATGCGCCGGCCTGCAGGTAGAAGGACTCCTTGGCTGCGCTGGGGGCGCTTTTGGCGTCGCGCAACTGCTGGTCGGTGGCGGGTTCTTCGACCCCCGGCAGGATTTTGTAGAAATCGAAACGGGGTTTGGTTTCTGTAGTCTTGCCGTTCTTGTCGACACCGGCACCTTTAGCCGGTTCCGTCGCAGGTTTCGCAGCCTCGGGTTTTGCCGCCGGCGCTTTTTGCTGGAACGGATTGGGCATCTTGTTGATGTACCAGGCCACGCCCAGCGCGATGCCCAAGCCCAGCACCAGTCCGATCAGGATGCCGATGAACAGTGATCCGCCGCCGCTGCGGGATGCGGACTTGCGTTCACTGCCTTTGTAATCTCTGCTCACGGCGGCCATCTTACATTTTTTCCGGTGCGGTCACACCCAGCAGGGCGAGGCCGTTGCGCAGGATCTGGCGCACGGCGAGAGCCAGTGCCAGTCGTGCGCGGGTGAGCGCGGCATCCTCGACGAGGAAACGTTCCGCGTTGTAATAACTGTGAAATTCACCCGCGAGTTCTTTCAGGAAAAAAGCCACACTGTGCGGCGCGAGGTCACGTGCAGCGTTTTCGATGACTTCCGGATATTCCATCAGGAGTTTCAGCACCGCGGCTTCATGTGGCGATACCAGCGGCGCCGGGTCGGCGCTTTGCAGTACAGACTCGTCACCGCCCCATTGCGCGAGCACGCTGCAGACACGGGCATGCGCATACTGGATGTAGTACACGGGGTTTTCGTTGCTTTGCGATTTGGCCAGATCAAGGTCGAAATCGAGATGCTGGTCGCTCTTGCGCATCACATAGAAAAAACGCGCGGCATCATTGCCGACTTCGCGGCGCAGTTCGCGTAGCGTGACGAATTCGCCAGAGCGCGTCGACATCGAGACTTTTTCACCGTTGCGGTAGAGCACGGCAAACTGCACCAGCGCGACATCGAGCCGCGCCGGTTCCTGTCCGAGCGCGGATAGCGCGCCCTTGACCCGCGGCACGTAGCCGTGATGGTCGGCGCCCCAGACGTCGATGACCCGATCAAAGCCGCGTTCGAACTTGTCGAGGTGATAGGCGATGTCGCTGGCGAAATAGGTGTACAGGCCGTTCTCGCGCTGCACGACCCGGTCTTTTTCGTCACCGAAGTCGCTGGAACGGAACCACTTCGCACCGTCCTGCACATAAATATGGCCGCGCTGCTCCAGTTGTTCCACCGCGCGGTCGACCTGACCGGAGGTGAACAGTGAGCGTTCGGAGAACCAGCGGTCGAAGCTCACCCCGAATTCGGCCAGATCTTCACGGCAGTCGTTGAGCTGGGTATCCAGCGCGTGGCGGTGCACGCGATCGAAATCGGCATCAAGCAACTGCTTGGCATTGGCAATCAGATCGTCGAGATGGCGCTCGGGTTCCGCACCCACATCAGCGGCGCAGGCCGAGGCTTGGGTCCAGGTCCTGTGATAACGAGTGCCGTCGGCCTTGCGCAGTTCTGCGGCCATGTCGCGCACGTAATCGCCCTGGTAGGCGTTGGGCGGAAAGCCTACGGCTTCGCCGCCGAGTTCGAGGTAGCGCAGCCACGTCGACAGCGCGAGGATGTCCATCTGGCGGCCGGCGTCGTTGACGTAGTACTCGCGAGAGACGGCAAAGCCTGCCGTTGAAAGTATCGATGCCACGCTGGCGCCATAGGCGGCGCCGCGGCCGTGGCCGACATGCAGTGGCCCGGTCGGATTGGCGGAGACGAACTCGACCTGCGTTTTGCGACCCTGTCCGGTGTTGTTGCTGCCGTAGCGGCTGCCCGCGGCAATCACCCGACCGACGACTTGTTGTTTGTAACGTTCAGTCAGAAACAGATTGATGAAACCGGCGCCGGCAATTTCCGCCTTTTCGAGATCGGGCGAAGCTGGCAGGGCATCCAGAATCTTCTGGGCGATGGCGCGCGGGTTGCTGCGCAATTCCTTGGCCAGCAGCATCGCGATGTTGCAGGCGAAATCGCCATGCTGCGCCTGTTTGGGACGGTCAAGCTGGATGCGGGCTGTAGTGCCAGCGGGTACAAGCTGCTCAAGTGCGCGCTGGATAAGTCCGGCGATCAGGGTTCTGGCGTCGGCGGAAACGGTGGTCATTTCTGGATGGGGTGTCTGCGCGGGAAATGCCGGATGCGAGCATTCAGCAGTGCAAATTTGTGTGCGGGAAAGAAGCTGATTTTAGCATGGTAGACGCACGCTTTTCCCTCAGAAATCAAGCGGATCGACATCCAGCGACCAGCGCGCCGGAGTGCTTTCGGTCGTCGCCAGCAGCGGCCGCCAGGCGTTGAGAAATGACCGTAGCGCGGCGCGCGAAGGGGTTTGTACCAGCAGCTGGGCGCGTTCGCGACCGGCCCGGCGCATCATATTGGCGGGCACCGGGTCATAGACAGTGACCCCGTTGTCGAGTCCCGCCGCGGCTTGCGCCGCCTGTTCGAGAAAAGCCAGCGCGGTTTTGAGTTCACGCGCTTCGGCGCGCAGCAAGGCCTGATGCACATACGGCGGAAACCCGGCCTGCTGCCGTTCGCTCAGCTGGGTGCGGGCAAAGGCGTCGAAATCCTGGTCGCGCAGCGCTGTATATAGCGGGTGGTCGGGAAACTGGGTCTGCACCAGCACCATACCGGGCAGGCTGCCGCGGCCGGCGCGGCCCGAGACCTGGGTCAGCAACGCATAAAGGCGCTCGGAGGCGCGGAAGTCGTTGCTGTAGAGCATGCTGTCGGCGTTGACCACCCCGACCAGGTTCAAATGCGGGAAGTCGTGGCCTTTGGCGAGGATCTGGGTGCCGACGAGAATGTCGACATCGCGTTCTCGGATGCGGTTGCGCATTGCCGGCCAGGCATCCTTCGGCCGCGTGGTGTCGCGGTCGATGCGCAGAATGCGCGCTTGGGGAAAATGGCGGATCAGTGCGGCTTCGATGCGCTGTGTACCCTGGCCCACCGGCGCGAGGTCGGCGTCGCCGCATTCCGGACAGGCGGTCGGCACCGCGCTGTCATGTCCGCAATGATGGCAGCGCAGCCGGCGATCGCGCAGGTGCAGCACCAGCTTTGCCGAGCAGCGGTCACAGTCGGACATCCAGCCGCAGCTGCCGCACATCAGCACCGGCGCATAACCACGGCGGTTGATGAACACCATGCTCTGCTCGTTGCGGGCAATGCGTTCGCCAATGGCGGCGACCAGGGTTGGCGACAGACCGTCTTCGGCTTTCTGCTGCCGCAGATCGACACAATGGATGGCCGGCAGCCCGGCCTGGATGCGGTTTTTCAACGGCAGCAGCTGATAACGCCCGTCGAGCGCATTGCGATAGGTTTCAAGCGCAGGGGTTGCCGAACCGAGCACCACCGGGATGCCGGCATGGCGCGCACGCACCACGGCGAGGTCGCGTGCCGAATAGCGGAAGCCTTCGCCCTGCTTGAACGAACTGTCGTGTTCTTCGTCGACGATGATCAGTCCCAGATCGGGCAGCGGCGTGAATACCGACAGCCGCGTGCCGAGCACGATGCGCGCCCGCCCGCTGTGCGCCGCCTGCCAGCGTTCGGCGCGCTCGCCGTCGGCGAGGCCGCTGTGCAGGGTCGATACCATCACCTCGGGGAAACGCGCGATGACCAGCGATTCCAGCTGCGGGGTCAGCGCGATTTCAGGAACCAGCAGCAGCACCTGCCTGTTGCGCTCCAGCACCGTAGTCATCACGTGCAGATAAACCTCGGTCTTACCGCTGCCGGTGATACCCAGCAACAACAGTGCTTGATAACAGCCCAGCGCCGCGGTGATGGCTGCGACCGCGCTGGATTGGTCGGTCGTCAGTTGTGGTGCGATGCCGGGCGGCAGTGCAACCGCGACGGCGTCTGGCGGCGCGTCAGTGGCCGTAACCCAGCCTTCGCCGATGAAGGCTTGCAGGGCCTTGCGTGTGGCGGCGCCAGCCGCAGTAATCGAGGTCTGTGGCAGCACGGGCTGCTCGTGCAACAAGCCCAGCAAAGTGCGTTGTGCGCGGGCTCGCGGCGGCAGCGCATCTTCGGTGATGGTCCGGCCAGCCTCGGTCAATGTCCACGCGCCGGGTGTCTTGGCGCGGGTGTTTACACGACGCAATGCCGCGGGCAGCGTGGCCATGACCACGGCGCCCAGCGGATGTACGTAATAGTCAGCCGCAAACTCCAGCAGTTTGAGATCGGCGCGCTGCAGCAGCGGTTCACGGTCAAGTACCGCGGTGGCGCGACGCAATTTGTTTTCGGGCACATCGCTGGTTTCGGGCTGCGCGACGACGAGGCCGATCAGTCGCTGGCGTCCGAACGGCACCAGCACCCGGGCGCCGATGACCGCAGCTGAATCATCGCAGCGGTAATCGAACAGACGGGCCACCGGCACATCGAGTGCGACACGGATCAGGCTGGTCACAGGGTCAGAAAAGTTAGCGTGCGAAGTTCGCAGTAATTCTCGGAATAGAAGGCAACTCGTTTACCAGCAAGGTTTTTTGGCTGGCAGACCTGTGGATAACACTGTTGATCAATTGTCCGGGCATCGGTTAATTCGGTGCGCAATCGCAGGCGGCACTCTTGGCAGATTCGGGAGACAATTGAAAATACCAATAAAAACAACAAGTTATAAATTTACGGTGGCCATCCACGGTCTACGGAACTGCTACACAGCGGTAACCCCTTGCTGTGTATAAGCTTTTTCAGCCGCGCAGCGGCCGGTGATAGCTGCGGCTCAGGCTGTGCACGGCCTCAACCAGGGCGCCGACATGCTCCGGCGGCGTGAATTGGGAAACGCCGTGGCCCAGATTGAACACGTGACCCGGGCCGTTGCCGAACTGGCGCAGCACATGGCCGACCTGGGCAGCGATGGTCGCAGGCGGACTGAACAAAACGTTCGGATCGAGGTTGCCCTGCAGCGCTACCTGATCGCCGATCCGTCGCCGCGCGGTGCCGATATCGATGTTCCAGTCCAGGCCGACGGCATTGCAGCCGATCGCCGCGATGTCTTCCAGCCACAGGCCGCCGCCTTTGGTGAACACGATGCTGGGGATGGTTTGGCCATCCCAGCTGCGATGCAGCCCTGCAATGACGCGTCGCAGGTATTCCAGCGAAAATTCGCGATATGCCGCATCGGACAGCGCGCCGCCCCAGGTGTCGAACACCATGACGGCCTGGGCGCCGGCTTCGATCTGCGCATTGAGATAAGCGATGACCGCGCGGGCGTTGATGTCGAGGATGTGATGCAACAGGTCGGGCCGCGCGTAGAGCATGGTCTTGATGGTGCGGAAGTCGGCGCTGCCCCCCCCTTCGACCATGTAGCAGGCCAGCGTGTACGGACTGCCGGAGAAGCCGATCAGCGGTACCTTGCCGTCGAGCGCGCCGCGAATCTGTTTCACGGCATCGAGTACATAGCCCAGCGTTTCGCGCGGTTCGGGCACTTGCAAGGCGCGGACCGCGGCTTCATCGCGCACGGGGCGTTCGAACTTGGGGCCCTCGCCTTCGACAAAATAAAGACCCAGCCCCATCGCGTCGGGCACGGTCAGGATGTCGGAAAACAGGATTGCGGCATCGAGCGGAAACCGTTCCAGCGGTTGCAGCGTGACTTCGGTGGCGTAATCCGGATTCTTGGCGAGTCCGAGGAAACTGCCCGCGCGTTTTCGAGTGGCGTTGTATTCCGGCAGGTAACGACCGGCCTGGCGCATGATCCAGACGGGCGTGTAATCCGTCGGCTGCCGCAGCAGCGCGCGGATGAACGTATCGTTTTTCAGCGCCGCCATCAGCGCGGCAGCTCGCTGCTTCCCGTCAGGAATTCGTCGACGGCACGCGCGCACTGGCGGCCCTCGCGGATGGCCCAGACCACCAGCGACTGACCACGGCGCATGTCGCCTGCAGCAAATACCTTGCCGACCGACGTTTTGTAACCTTCGGTGTCGGCTTTGACGTTGCCGCGGTTGTCTTTGGCCACGCCCAGCTGTTCCATCAGACCGCCCGCTGCCGGGCCGACAAAACCCATTGCCAGCAATACCAGGTCGGCTTTCATCGTGAATTCCGAGCCGGGCACTTCCTGCATCTTGCCGTCCTTCCACTCAACGCGAGCAGCGATCAGTTTCTCGACTTTGCCGTCTTTGCCTTCGAAGCGTTTGGTGGCTACCGCCCAGTCGCGCTTGCAGCCTTCTTCATGCGAACTGGAGGTGCGCATCTTGATCGGCCAGTATGGCCAGACCATCGGTTTGTTTTCTTGCGCCGGCGGTTGCGGCAGCAGTTCGAACTGGGTGACCGATGCTGCGCCGTGGCGGTTCGAGGTGCCGACGCAGTCTGAACCGGTATCGCCGCCGCCGATGACGATGACGTGTTTGCCGGTGGCTTTCATCTGTGCCGGCAGCTTGTCGCCGGCGACGGCCTTGTTCTGCTGCGGCAGGAAATCCATTGCGAAATGCACGCCGGCCAGTTCGCGGCCCGGCAACGGCAGGTCGCGCGGCTGTTCGGCGCCGCCGGCCATCACTACGGCATCGAATTCATCGACAATCTTTTGTACCGGCACGGTTGTGCCGACATGCTGGCTGACACGGAACTCGACGCCTTCGGCGCGCATCTGCTCGACACGACGGTCGATCAGATGCTTTTCCATTTTGAAATCGGGAATGCCGTAACGCAGCAGGCCGCCGATGCGATCGGACTTCTCGAATACCACGACGTCATGGCCGGCGCGTCCCAACTGTTGTGCGCAGGCCATGCCCGCGGGGCCGGAACCGATCACCGCGATGCGTTTGCCGGTCTTCGCGGCCGCCGGCTGCGGGCGCACCCAACCTGATTCCCAGCCTTTGTCGATGATTGCATGCTCAATCGATTTGATGCCGACCGGATCGTTGTTGATATTCAGCGTACAGGCGGATTCGCAGGGCGCCGGGCAGACGCGGCCGGTGAACTCGGGGAAGTTGTTGGTGGAGTGCAGCGTATCCAGCGCGCGTTGCCAGTCCTGTTTGAAAACGAGGTCGTTCCAGTCGGGAATGATGTTATTGATCGGACAGCCGCTCATGCAGAACGGCGTGCCGCAATCCATGCAGCGCGCGCCCTGGGTGCCTGCCGCTTCGTCGGTCAGGTGAATGACGAACTCGCGCCAGTGTTTCAGACGCTCCTGCGGTTGCTCCGCGGCCTCATGCAGCCGCTCGAATTCCAGAAACCCCGTGACTTTTCCCATTGCGGTCTATCCCTGAATCAACAGGCCCTTGCGGGCAGAATATGGTTCATCGGTTGTATTGCCCGGACTTCAGGCGGCGATCTTTTTACCCTTGGCGGCCAGTTCGCCCAGCGCGCGGCGGTATTCGTGGGGGAATACCTTGACGAACTTGGTGCGCGCTGTAGTCCAGTTGGCGACGATGTCCTGCGCCCTGGTGCTGCCGGTCAGGCGGGCATGGTTCTCGATGTGGCGTTTGGCGATGACTTCATCGGCTTGCCCCAGATGCCACACGTCGCGCGTTACTTTGGCGTCCTGTTCCGCTTCGGTGAGCAAGGGCTCGAGCTTGACCATCGCCGTGTTGCAGTAAGACGAAAAGCTGCCGTCTTCATCGTAAACATAGGCGATGCCGCCGGACATGCCTGCAGCGAAGTTGCGGCCGGTGGGCCCGAGCACGACGACGGTGCCGCCGGTCATGTATTCGCAGCCATGATCGCCGGTGCCCTCGACGACGGTGTGAGCGCCGGAGTTGCGCACCGCAAAGCGCTCGCCAGCGACGCCGCGGAAATAGGCTTCCCCGGCGATTGCGCCGTAGAGCACCGCGTTGCCGGTGATGATATTCAGACCCGCTTCGCCACGGAACTTCGGCGACGGCTGGACAATGATGCGGCCCCCGGACAGGCCTTTGCCGCAGTAGTCGTTGGTATCGCCGATCAGGTTCAGCGTGATGCCGCGTGACAGGAAGGCGCCCAGGCTCTGGCCGGCGGAACCGGCAAACTTCACGCGGATGGTGTCGTCCGGCAGGCCTTCATGACCGTAGCGTTTGGCGACTTCGCCAGAGAGCATGGTGCCGACGGTGCGGTTGATGTTGCGGATCGGCATGTCGATGCTGACTTTTTCGCCGCGCTCCAGCGCCGGTTTGGCGAGTTCGATCAGGCGGTGATCCAGCGCCTTGTCGAGACCGTGGTCCTGCGCTTCGGTGTGGAAGCGCGAAACTTCGGGGCCCATTTTCGGCTGGTGGAAGACGCGGCTGAAATCGAGGCCGCGGGCTTTCCAGTGTTCGATGCCTTGGCGGGTGTCGAGCAGGTCGGAACGGCCGATCAGGTCATCAAACTTGCGGATGCCGAGTTGCGCCATCAGCTGGCGGATTTCCTCGGCGACAAAAAAGAAGTAATTGATGATGTGTTCCGGCTTGCCGGTGAATTTCTTGCGCAGCACCGGATCCTGGGTGGCAACGCCCACCGGACAGGTGTTGAGGTGGCATTTGCGCATCATGATGCAGCCTTCGACCACCAGCGGCGCGGTGGCAAAGCCGAACTCGTCGGCGCCGAGCAGCGCGCCGATGATGACATCGCGGCCGGTTTTGAGCTGGCCGTCGACCTGCACCGCAATGCGGCTGCGCAGACGGTTCAGCACCAGCGTTTGCTGGGTTTCGGCCAGGCCGAGTTCCCACGGCGTGCCGGCGTGTTTGATTGACGACCACGGGCTGGCGCCGGTGCCGCCGTCGTGGCCGGAAATGGTCACGTGATCGGCTTTGGCTTTGGCCACGCCTGCGGCCACCGTGCCGACGCCGACTTCCGACACCAGCTTGACGCTGATCGAGGCCGCAGTGTTGCTGTTCTTCAGGTCGTGGATCAGCTGTGCCAGATCTTCGATCGAATAGATGTCATGGTGCGGCGGCGGTGAAATCAGCTCCACGCCCGGCGTCGAGTAGCGCAGTTCGGCGATGTATTCGGAGACTTTCTTGCCCGGCAGCTGTCCGCCCTCTCCCGGCTTGGCGCCCTGCGCCATCTTGATCTGGATCTGCTCGGCACTGGCCAGATATTCGGCGGTGACGCCGAAGCGGCCCGACGCCACCTGTTTGATTTTCGATTTCAGGGAATCGCCGGCCTTGAGTTCGACGTCGCCGACAAAACGACCGATCCCCAGGCGCGATTCCATGGTTTCGCCGGCCTTGATCGGGGCAAAACGCCGGCGGTCTTCACCACCTTCTCCGGTGTTGGACTTGCCGCCGATGCGGTTCATCGCCACCGCCAGCGTGGCGTGGGCTTCGGTGGAAATCGAACCCAGTGACATCGCGCCGGACGAGAAACGTTTGACGATTTCGGCTGCCGGTTCGACTTCCTCGATCGGCACCGGCTGGCAGCGATTGAAACGGAATTCGAACAGGCCGCGGAACGTCATGTGCCGTTTCGACTGGTCGTTGATGATGTCGGCGTATTCGCGATAGGTCGACGCACTGTTGGCTCGGGTCGCATGTTGCAGCTTGGCGATCGCGTCCGGCGTCCACATGTGTTCTTCGCCGCGCACGCGCCAGGCGTATTCACCGCCAGCATCCAGTGAACCGGATAGCACCGGGTCGTTGCTGAAGGCGCTGCGATGGGTGCGGATCGATTCCTCGGCGACTTCGAAAATGCCGATGCCGCCGACGTTGGAGGACGTACCGGTGAAATACTTGTCGATCAGCGGACGCGACAGGCCGATGGCCTCGAATATCTGCGCACCGGTGTACGACATATACGTGGAGATGCCCATTTTCGACATCACCTTGCGCAGACCCTTGCCTACGGCTTTGACGAAATTCTTGATAGCTTTGTCGCCGTCGACACCGTTGATCTGGCCGCTGTCGGCAATGTTGAGTACGGTCTCCAGCGCCAGGTAGGGATGCACGGCTTCCGCGCCGTAACCGCCGAGCAGTGCAAAGTGATGCACTTCGCGCGCGGAACCGGTTTCGACGACGAGGCCGGCGCTGGTGCGCAGGCCCTTGTCGACCAGGTGATGATGAATGGTCGACAGCGCGAGCAGCGCCGGGATCGCGACATGATCGCGGTCGATATGACGATCGGAAATGATGATGATCGAATAACCCGAACGCACGGCGTCTTCGGCCTGTGCGGCCAGGCTGGCCAGGCGCGCCTCGATGGCTTCCTTGCCCCATGCTTCGGGGTAGGTAATGTTCAGTTCACAGGACTTGAACTTGCCGTCGGTGTAACGCTCGATGTTGCGGATTTTTTCCATCTCGTAGAAATCCAGCACCGGCTGGCTGACTTCGAGGCGGATCGGCGGATTGGTTTCATCGATGCCCAGCAGATTGGGCTTGGGTCCGATGAACGATACCAGCGAGGTGACCAGTTCCTCGCGAATCGGATCAATCGGCGGGTTGGTGACCTGCGCGAACAACTGTTTGAAATACTGGTACAGGTTCTTGTTCTTGGCAGAGAGCACCGCCAGTGGCGAATCGTTGCCCATGGAGCCGATTGGTTCTTCACCGTTACCGGCCATCGGTGCGAGGATGAACTTGAGGTCTTCCTGGGTGTAACCGAAGGCTTGCTGACGATCCAGCAACGGTACGGCGCTGCGCTCCGGCTGTGCCTTCTGGCTTTCGACATCATCCAGTTTGACGCGGATGCGTTCAATCCATTCGACGTAAGGTTTGGCTGAAGCGAGTGATTCCTTCAGTTCCTCGTCGTCAATGATGCGGCCCTTTTCCAGGTCGACCAGGAACATCTTGCCCGGCTGCAGGCGCCATTTTTTGACGATTTTGTCTTCGGAAATCGGCAAACAGCCGGATTCCGAGCCCATGATCACCAGGTCGTCGTCAGTGACGATGTAGCGCGCCGGACGCAGGCCATTGCGATCGAGCGTGGCGCCGATCTGGCGGCCGTCGCTGAAGGCGATCGCGGCGGGGCCGTCCCACGGCTCCATCATCGCGGCATGGTATTCATAAAATGCGCGGCGGCTCGGGTCCATCAAAGTATGGGCTTCCCATGCCTCGGGAATCATCATCATCACCGCGTGGGCGATTGAATAACCGCTCATCACCAGCAATTCCAGCGAATTGTCGAACGACGCCGAGTCCGACTGGCCCGGGTAAATCAGCGGCCACAGCTTGTCGAGATCCTTGCCCAGAATCGGGCTCGAAATCGCCCCCTGGCGCGCGCGCACCCAGTTGACGTTGCCGCGCACGGTATTGATTTCGCCGTTGTGGGCGATCATGCGGAAGGGATGGGCGAGGTCCCATGTCGGGAAGGTGTTGGTCGAGAACCGCTGGTGCACCAGCGCCAGCGCCGATACGACGCGCGGGTCCTGCAGGTCGCGGTAGTAGGTGCCGACTTGCGAGGGCAGCAGCATGCCTTTGTAGACGATGGTGCGCGCTGACATCGACGGCACGAAAAATTCCGTGCTGTGTGCGAGTTTCAGTGCGCGAATCGCATGGCCGGCGCTTTTGCGGATGACGTAGAGCTTGCGTTCCAGTGCGTCAGTAACGCGGATGGCGGAGCTGCGGCCGACGAACACCTGACGGATCACCGGCTCGACCTTTTTCACCGACTCGCCGAGATCTTCGCTGTCCACCGGCACATCGCGCCAGCCGAGCAGAATTTGACCTTCGTCCTTGATGGCGCGTTCGATTTCGTATTCGCAGGCAAGGCGTGATGCCGGCTCGCGCGGCAGGAACACCATGCCGATGCCGTATTCACCGGCAGGCGGGAGCTTGACGCCCCGTTTGTCCATTTCCTCGCGGAAAAACGCGTCGGGAATCTGGATCAGGATGCCGGCGCCGTCCGAAGCCTTCGGGTCCGCGCCCACTGCGCCGCGATGGGTCAGATTGCAAAGGATGGTCAGACCTTGCTCAATGATGTTGTGGCTTTTCTTGCCCTTGATATTGGCAACAAAACCGACACCGCACGCATCATGTTCGTGCGCGCCATCGTAAAGACCTTGGGGTTCCGGCAGATTCGGGTGTGACATCGAGAGCCTCGTCAAAAACATTTTGAAAATCAATAACTTACAGCCGTATTTGCTGCGTCGCCGCAAGCCGGGATCGTCAAAACGCGAAAAACGGAGTGAAACCGGGCAAGTCTACCTCCATCAAGGGGTTGGCTCAACCGGTTGCGGCCTTAACACCGCGAGAAAATCTCAGCTGACGTCGATGGAAAACAGACGTCGATGTTCAATGATGGCGTAACGGTCGGTCATGCCGGCGATGTAGTCGGCGATAGCTCGCGGGGTATCGGCTTCGGCACGGACCTGGAACTCTGGCGGCAGCAGGCCCGGTTCGGCGAGAAAGGCCTGAAACAGGTCGGTGATAATGCGGCGGGCTTTGCTGCTCATTCGCGATACCCGGTAATGCCGGTAGAGGTTGGCGTGCAGGAAACGCTTCAATTCGGCTTGTTCGCGCTGGATCCGATCCGAAAAACGGACCATCGCCGGCGCCCGGCGCACGTCGTCTACGGAGGCAGGATCATGCTCGCGGATACTCGCGGCGCTTTGCCGGATCAGATCAGTCACCAGGGTGTCGATCATCCGCCGCACGGTTTCATGCACCAGCCGCCGGCCTTCGATTTTCGGAAACGCTTTTAAGGCAGCGCGCATATGACGGCGGAAAATGGCCACGGTCGCCAGTTGGTCCATTTCCAGCAACCCTGAGCGCAGCCCGTCATCGACATCATGGTTGTTGTAGGCAATCTCGTCGGCCAGATTGGCGATCTGGGCTTCAAGGCTGGGTCGTTGCCGGCGCACGAAACGTTCGCCGACGTCGCCGAGCATGCGCGCATTCTTCAGCGAGCAATGTTTGAGGATGCCTTCGCGGGTTTCGAAGGTCAGATTCAGGCCGTCAAATGCACCGTAACGCTGCTCAAGGACATCGACCACGCGCAGCGACTGCAGGTTATGTTCGAATCCGCCATAAGGCTTCATGCAGACGTTCAGCGCGTCCTGACCGCTGTGGCCAAAGGGCGTGTGGCCGAGATCATGCGCCAGTGTGATGGCTTCGGTCAGGTCCTCACAGAGCGACAGGTGGCGCGCCACGGAACGGCCGATTTGCGCCACTTCAAGACTGTGCGTCAGCCGGGTGCGGAAGAGATCGCCTTCATGATTCACGAACACCTGGGTCTTGTACTCCAGGCGGCGAAATCCGGTGGAATGGATGATGCGATCGCGGTCGCGCTGATATTCGCTGCGCCCGCGCGGCGGCGGTTCGCAAAAACGGCGTCCGCGAGAAGATTCCGGATGGGCGGCGTAACGGGCCAGTTCAGGTGTCATCAACACCCTCTCCGCCAAGCACTGTCGCGAGCGCTTCGCCGGGTACGGCAGCGCTGACAAATGCTTCGCCAATTTTTTTCAGCAGGACAAAGCGGATTTTTCCGCCTTCGACTTTTTTGTCATGACCCATTAATTCAAGATAACGATTCACGCCCAGTCGCGGACCGCGCACAGGTAATCCCGCCCGCTGCAGCAGTTTGACTGTGCGCGAGACGCACTGATCATCGACGAGCCCCATTTCGTGCGATACCCGTGCGGCAATGACCATGCCCGCAGCCACGGCTTCTCCGTGCAGCCATTGGCCATAACCGAGTCCGGATTCTATGGCGTGTCCGAAGGTATGGCCGAAATTGAGCAGTGCCCGTACACCTTCTTCGCGTTCATCGGCCGCAACCACGGTTGCCTTGTTCCGGCACGAAATCTGGATGGCGTGAGCCAGCGCCGCCGGCTCACGCGCGACCAGGCGATCCATATTGGTTTCAAGCCACTCAAAAAATGTGAAGTCACCGATCAACCCGTATTTGATGACTTCAGCCAGACCCGCGGAGAGCTCGCGTTCCGGCAGTGTTTTGAGGGTGTCGGTATCGGCAATCACCACGCGAGGTTGGTAAAAAGCGCCGATCATGTTCTTGCCCAGCGGATGATTGATCGCTGTTTTACCGCCCACCGAAGAGTCGACCTGGGCCAGCAGCGTTGTCGGGATCTGGATGAAAGGTGCGCCGCGCTGGAACACCGCGGCGGCAAATCCAGCCAGATCGCCGATCACGCCGCCGCCCAGCGCAATCAGCGTCGTCTTGCGTTCTGCCCGGCGCATCAGCAGTGCATCGAACACCTGGTTCAGGGTCTGCCAGTTCTTGTGTTCTTCGCCGTCGGGCAGCACGATCGTATCGACCGCAACCTGCTGCTGGGCGAGCGCTGCCTTAAGCGTGTCTAGATACAGCGGAGCGACCACAGTATTGGTGATGATCACCGCCTTACGCTGCGGCAGATGGCGAGCCACCATTTCGCCCTGGCTAAGCAGGCCCGGGCCGATGTGTATCGGATAACTGCGGTCCGCAAGATCAACGCGGAGTGTCGTGGCGGTGTTGTTCATGACGGTATTTGCACTGGAACTCAGGGATGGGTCTGACTGGCAGGGGCATCAGCGTCCGTCAGATGCTGCTGGATGCGCGATGTCAGGTGGGCCACGCTTTGTGATCCGGTGTCTACAATAAGATGAGCCACTTCCCGATACAAGGGATCACGCTGTTCGTGAAGGGATCGCAATTTACCCAGCGGATCGGCAGTCTGCAACAGTGGGCGGTTACGGTCCCTGCGGGTGCGTCGCCACAGATCTTCCGGGGTCGCGCGCAGGTAAATGACCCGACCGCGGCTTTTGAGGAAGCGGCGGTTGGTGTCCGAAATGACCGCACCGCCACCGGTGGCAAGCACGATGCCGTTCATCGCAGTCAGTTGTTCAATCATTTTTTCTTCGCGAGACCGAAAGCCGGACTCACCCTCAATTTCAAAAATGACAGGAATTTTTACGCCGGTGATCCGTTCGATCTCGGCATCTGCATCAAAAAACGTCATATCCAGACGCTGTGCAAGCATGCGCCCGACCGAGGTTTTGCCCGCCCCCATCAAACCGACCAGAAAGATATTGTCCTGGTGGGCTGCGTTTTCGCTGAAATGTTGATCGCTCGACGGCATGGAGGGATTTTAGCTGAAGCCGTGTAATGGCCGTATCGCAAATAACAATAAAAAGGGCGGCGCATCGCGCCGCCCTGATGTGATCCGGGAAGGCCGGTTAACGCAGGGAAGCACCGTCTTTCAGGATCTTCGGGGAAATGAAGATCAGCAGTTCGCGCCGGTCATCCACACGCTGGTTGTTTTTGAACAGGAAACCGACAAAAGGCAGATCGCCCAGCACCGGTACCTTGGTCGTCGTCGAACGTTCGTCCTGGGTGTAGATGCCGCCGATGACAACCGTGCCGCCGTTTTCGACCAGCACCTCGGTTGCCACCTGCTTGGTGTCGATCGACGGGCCGGAAAGCGTGTTCTGGCCGACGCTGTCCTTGTTGACGCGCAAGTTCATGATCACGTTGTCGTCCGGCGTAATTTGCGGTTTGACTTTCAGCGACAACGTGGCTTTGCGGAACGATACGCTAGTCGCTCCGCTGGATGTCGCCTGCTGGTACGGAATCTCCGTGCCCTGCTCAATGGTGGCTTCAATCTTGTCGGCGGTAATCACGCGCGGGCTGGAAATGATCTTGCCTTTACCGTCCGCCTGCAGCGCCGAAAGCTCCAAGTTGAGGAACTTGGTGCTCTTGTCGTTGAACAGCAGGAAGGAGAATACCCCGGGATTCGCACCGGAAAGACCCTGAGCCGGCAGGTTCACGAACAGCGCGTCGTTGAATGTTCCTGCAGTTGCCGACTGACCCGACGTAAACGCGGTGGCATTGGTGCTGCCGCCGATCAGGGCATTGGTGCCGCCACCGTTACCCAGGCGAAAACCTTGGCCGGTAGTGTCATTAAAGCCCAAGCGCGCGCCAATGTTGCGGCTGAAAGTATCGTTGGCTTCAACGATACGCGATTCAATCATCACCTGGCGGACAGGAATGTCGATTTGCTTCAGCAGTTTCCGGACTTCTTCAAGACGTGAGGGCGTGTCCTGCACGAAAACCGTATTGGTGCGCACATCGACCACGGCGCTGCCCCGCTTCGACAGTATCCGTTGTTTGGCATCAGACAACAGCAACTGGAATTCGGCTGCTTTCTGGTAGTTAACCTGCATGCTTTCGGTACGCAGGGGTTCCAGATCGGCGATCTGCGAGCGCGCTTCCAGAGCCAGTTTTTCACGCGTGGCCAGCTCATCGCGGGGGGCGATCCACACCACGTTGCCAGTCTTGCGCATGTCGAGACCTTTGCTCTGGAGAATGATGTCCAGAGCCTGATCCCAGGGCACATCCTTGAGCCGCAGCGTCAGGCTGCCACCGACAGTATCGCTGGTGATCACGTTAAGCCCGGTAAAGTCGGCAATCACCTGCAGCACGGCGCGGACTTCGACGTTCTGGAAGTTCAGGGACAGCTTCTCGCCGGTAAAACCGGGCTGGACTAGCCGGGAGCCGTCATCAACCACCTTTTTAACCTCGACAATGAAACGATTGTCGGTCTGGTAGGCCGAATGCTCCCATGCGCCGCGAGGCGTGATGACCATGCGGGTGCCGTTACCTTGTGCAAAAGTTTCTATACTTTCGACCGGCGTGCCGAAATCGACGACATCAAGGCGCCGGGCAAGATTCTTGGGCACGGCCGTGTTGAGGAAGTCGATAATCAGCGAACGGCCCTGCGTGCGCAGATCGATGCCGACTTGATTGTCGGATAGATCGACCATGATCCGGCCTTCGCCCGTGCGGCCGCGGCGGAAATCGACGTCACGAAGGCTGTGCGCGCCGTCGCCGGGTTTGACTTGCGCGAAAGTCTGCGCAGCCGGCGCTGGCGTTGAGGAGCCCGCGGCAGCGGTACCGCCCAGGGTGACCAGAATGGTGTTGCCCTCGATCTTGGCGTCGTATCCCAGCTGACGCGAAGTTTCGAGTACCAGGCGTGAACGATCGCCGGCCTGCACGATATTGATGCGGCGGACGTCACCTTCGCCGATTTCATGCGTTGTTTTACCCGAGCCGTTCGTGGTGAGCGGGAAATCAAAAGCAATGCGCGGCGGATTATTCACCACGAAGCTGGCGGGCGTGCCTGCAGGAGCGCCTTTCAGCGTGATCTTGACCAGCGTGGAGCCGCCCTGTTGTGCCGAAACGTTAACGGCTTCGATGCTGTTCTGGGCATAAGCCGTGGCAGCGGCGATGGCAAAACCTGCCGTCACCGCCAGTTTGGAAACGTGAGTCATCAATTTGAAAAACCGAATCATTTAGTGCCTCCTTGTTCTTGCAGCAGTAGCGCCTGTTCCTTTTCTTCCCAGTTGCCGCCGCTGTCCTGAACGATTTCCTTCAGTTTGATATCCGTTTCCGAAATACCCACGATGCGTCCAAAGTTCTGGCCCAAGTAATTTCCCGACCGTACGCGGTAGAGCGCGTTGTCCGGCGCCTTGACCAGCGCAAATACCTGGTTTTTCTGCTGTAGCGTTCCGACCATTTTCAGATTTTCCAGCGGGAAAGCTTCCAAAGCTTCACGCGGCCGGTTTAAATCCGGCTGCAGCCCGCCTTTTGAAGTGGATTTCGGGGGTTCGATCTTGCGCGGCTTGAACGGATCCGTCAGATCGTAGGCGTTGTAGGCAAAAGGCTCGTACGGTTTGACCTCCGGCAACGGCTGTATCCGCCCGCCGGGAAGCTTGTCAGACTCTTTGACGAATTGCCGCAGATCCGAATGTTCCTCTCCGCTGCAACCAGCCACGGCCAACACACAGCTCAAAACGGCCACTAACGCTCGGCTGTTCATTTCTTGGCTCCCGCCGCCGGTTTTTTGCGTGCTGCGGCCAGTTCGCTGTCATCCAGGTAACGGAAGGTTTTGGCAACCGCATCCAGCGTCAGAAGACCTTCCTTGCTGGACGCCAGTGAAATATCGTTCAGCGTCACGATGCGGGAAAGCCTGCCGATGTCACTCGCAAAAGCGCCCAAGTCATGATAGTTGCCGGTTACACGCACGGTGATCGGCAATTCAGCGTAAAAATCACCCATGATTTCGTTTGCGGCCGGACGGAATAATTCGAATTGCAGTCCGCGGCCCAGACCAGCCTGGTTGATATCGGTCAGCAGCGCATCCATTTCCGATTTGCCCGGCAATTGTTTAAGCAGGGCGCCGAACTGGGATTCGATGTCTACCAGTTGCTTGCGATAGGCCGGCAGATCAATGGCTTGCTTCTTTTTGTCCAGGAAGGTGGTGCGAAGCTGCTCTTCCTTGGCCTTTTCCCCATCAATGCGCGCCAGCTGATCTTGCCAGTCAAACCAGTAGCTGGCACCGACCAGTGCGATTAGCAGCAGCAACAGGACGCCGAGCTTGGGCAGGATCGGCCAACTGCCGATCTTGTTGGGATCAAGTTTTTTGAGTTCGTCCAAGGTCATGGTTTAGCCCTTCTTCCCGGCTTTCTTGTCGGTGGGCTCGACGATGCGCGTGACTTCGATGTTCATCGTGAACTCGTTAAGGCGTTGCCCGCCAGTTGACGCCGATTTGATTTCAACCAGATTGGCTTTCTGCAGGTATTGAGAGCCTTCAAGATTGCGCATCAGCGTCGATACGCGGGCTTGCGATTGGGTGTAACCGGAAATCGTGACCTTGACGCCCTGCTGCTTGATCGTTTTCAGATACATGCCGTCGGGGAGCTGTCGGACCAGTTGATCCAGCAAATGCACCACTTCCGCGCGGTTGCTCTGCAGTGTTTCGACCACCTGTTTGCGTTTCAGCAGCGCCGCAATCTGCTCCTTGAGCTTGTTGATTTCGGCGATTTCCTTGTCGATCTTGACGATCTCCTGCTCAAGGTATTTGTTTCTCGCCTGCTGGTTGGTCAGGGCGCTGTCGAGATAGGTGTGCACGCCGAACCAGATTGCGGCACCCATGGCCACGACCACACCCAGCATGACAAAGAAATGCTGCTGCTGCTGCTTGCGCCGCATCTCGCGATGCGGCAGCAGATTGATGCGGGCGGTCATTTGTCGAATCTCCTCATCGCGAGGCCGCAGGCGACCATCAGCGAGGGCGCGTCCTGCTCAAGGCTTTTGCGACGGATATGGGCCGACAAGCCCATGTTCGCGAACGGATTGGCCACGGAAGTTTCAACCTGCGCACGTTTTGCGACGGCCTCGGCAATACCGGGAATTGCCGCGCAACCACCGCAAAGGACGATGTGGTCAACCTTGTTGTATTGGGTGGATGAGAAGAAGAACTGGATGCCGCGGGCGATTTCGAGCCCGAGTGTGTCGAGGAAGGGCAAAAGCACCTCGGATTCGTAGTTTTCGGGCAATCCGCCCGCCCGTTTCGCCGCTTCTGCTTCCTCGGACGAAAGGCCGAACTTGTTCTGGATTTCCTGAGTCAACTGTCCGCCGCCAAAAGGCTGTTCACGCATGTACACCGACTGGTCGTTGCGCAGCACATTGACGTTCATGGTTGAAGCGCCGATGTCGACCACCGCGATATTGAGATCGCGGCCGCGCTCCGGCATGGTGGCCTCGATCAGCTCGAAGGCTGACTGTGCCGCAAAAAGGTCAACATCCATGACCAGCGCTTTAAGGCCGGCGCCTTCGGCAACGGCAACCCGATCCTCAATTTTGTCTTTGCGGGAGGCGGCGATCAACACCTCCACGTCTTCCGGGCTGTTCGGCGCAGGGCCGACGACCTGGTAGTCAAGATTGACTTCATCAAGGGAGAAAGGGATGTATTGATTGGCTTCCCTTTCGACATCACCTTCAAGATCGTCATCGTTTTGGCCGGCCGGGAGCAGGATTTTCTTGCTGATGACCGCCGCATTGGGCAGTGCCAGCGCGAGGTTCTTGAAATTGCTGCCCAGGCGCTTGTGGCAACGCTTGACGGCCTCGATCACGGCGTCGAGGTTGTTGATGTTGCCCTCGACCACGGATTCCGACGGCAGCGGCTCAATCGCATACCGTTCCAAACGGTAGGCGCCTTTGCCCGCGTCGACGATCTCGACCATCTTGACGGCCGAGGAACTGATGTCTGCGCCTATCAACGGCGGCATCTTGGGCTTGAACAAAGCCTCAAAAGCGTCGAAGTTCAGGCTGAATTTTCCTTTAGCCATAAGATTTTAGGGCAAACTCCCCAGAATTTACTTTAAGTAATTACAGCAACCAGTTAGCCAGTAATGCTTTTCTGCTGCGTTTCTTTTGCGGGTTGATCCGCCTATAATGCAGCCGCGTTACCGCCTACTCTGCAGTATTTTTGCGGTACAGGCAATAAGATTTTGCATTAGGTGTGGCGCGTAACCCACAGATTAATTTGACTTTTTTCACATTTTTAAAATTCCACTAGATGTCTGTCCGTTGGTGGGTTTTCCCACTATTACTAGTGTTTTTGCTTGCTGCAGCAGGCATTTTGGTCGTCGGATTTGCGGCCGCGCTGATCTATCCGACGCTACCGACGCTCGAAGTGCTGACGGATTATCGGCCCAAAATCCCGCTCCGGATCTACAGCGCGGACGGCAAGCTGATCGGTGAATTTGGCGAAGAACGGCGCGCGGTCGTCAAACTCGAGCAGGTGCCGAAGACGCTGATTAACGCCATTGTTGCCGCCGAAGACGAACGCTTTTTCCAGCACGGCGGCGTCGATTACCTGGGGGTTGCGCGGGCAGCGCTGTCCAACTTCACCTCGGGTGGGGTCAAGCAGGGCGCGTCGACGATTACCATGCAGGTGGCGCGCAATTTTTTCCTGTCCAAGGAAAAAACGCTGACCCGCAAGTTCAACGAGATGCTGCTGGCGTTCAAGATTGAATCCAGCCTGAGCAAACAGCAGATTATCGAGCTGTATATAAACCAGATATACCTCGGTCAACGCGCTTACGGATTTGCGGCTGCAGCGCAGATTTATTACGGCAGACCGCTGGCCGAACTGTCGGTAGCCCAGCAGGCGATGCTCGCCGGCCTGCCCAAAGCCCCTTCACGCTTCAATCCAATTGCCAATCCGTCGCGCGCCAAATTGCGCCAGCAGTATGTATTGCGCCGGATGCGCGAACTCGGAATGCTCACGCCAGAGCAGTTGGCCAATGCCGACAAAGAGCCCATGGTGATGCGGCAGTCGATCAATGAATTCCATGTGCGGGCCGACTATTTCGCCGAGATGGTGCGGGCGCAGATGTTTGAACGCTACGGCGAGGATGCTTATACCCATGGCTTCAAGGTCTATACGACCCTGTTGTCGGAACATCAGCGCGCCGCCTACGATGCCTTGCGCAAGGGGGTTCTCGATTACGACCGCCGTCATGGTTATCGCGGTCCCGAGGCCTACGTTGAGCTGACTGGTGAACTGACCGATGACAAACTGGAGGACGCGCTTCAGGATGCGCCCGACAGTGATGAGATTTATCCGGCCGTTGTGCTGGAAGCCGGCCCGAAGCAGGTGCGCATTTACCGGTCCGGCGGGGAACGCATCACCATCAGCGAAGATGGGCTGAAGTTTGCAGCGAAACTGCTCGGCGAGAATGTGCCGCCGACCCAGCGTATCCGCCGCGGCGCGATCATTCGCATCACCAAGGATGAAAAAGGCCGCTGGCAGATTGCACAGTTGCCCCAAGTTGAGTCCGCGCTGGTTTCGGCGGATCCGCGTACGGGGGCGATCCGCGCCCTGATCGGCGGGTTCGATTTCAACCGTAACCAGTACAACCATGTGACCCAGGCCTTGCGCCAGCCCGGCTCCAGTTTCAAGCCGTTTATTTATTCGGCGGCACTGGAAAAAGGGTTCACCGCGTCGACTATGATCAACGATGCGCCGCTGACCTTCACCGCGGCGCAGACGGGTTCCGAGCCCTGGGAGCCGAAAAACTACGATGGCAAATTCGAAGGGCCGATGCGCCTGCGCACCGCACTGGCCAAATCCAAAAACCTGGTTTCCGTGCGCATTCTGCAGGCCATCACGCCGCAATACGCCCAGGACTATATTTCCCGCTTCGGTTTCGATCCGAAACTGCATCCGCCTTATCTGACCATGGCCTTGGGTGCCGGCAATGTGACGCCCATGCAGATGCTCGGGGCGTATTCGGTGTTTGCTAACGGTGGCTACAAAATCGCGCCTTATTTCATTGACCGGGTCGAGGACGACAAAGGCAAAGTGATGCTCGCCAATCAGCCGGTTGTGGCCGGCGAATCCGCGGAGCGGGTTATTGATTCGCGTAACGCCTTCATCATGTCCAGTCTGATGCGGGACGTGGTGCGCATGGGCACGGCCACGCGCGCAATGCGCCTGAAGCGTAACGATCTGGCCGGCAAGACTGGCACGACCAACGAATTTGTCGATGCATGGTTCGGCGGATTCCAGCCGACTCTGGTTGCTATTGCATGGATGGGCTTTGACCAGCCGAAGACGCTTGGGCGCAACGAGACCGGCGGCAGCGCCGCGCTGCCGATCTGGATTGATTACATGGCGACCGCGCTGAAGAACGTCCCTGAAGAGGGCTTCAATCCGCCGCCCGGAGTCATCGTCATGCCGGTTAATGCCGAAACGGGGCTGCGTGCCGGAGAAGGCTCCGGCATCAGCGAATATTTCTACCAGGAATTCCCGGCGCCTTCTTCCGACAGTGCCGCCGGTGGCGACAAGCTGCCGGACGACGCGAGAAACCAGTTGTTCTAGACGGTCGACCCCGAGACAGTCGACCGACCGGCTTGACGATCGCCCTGGTTTTCCCGAAGCTCACGAAATCATTGCGAGGCGGCCCATTCAGTTGGCCGTACGCGCGATGCGGCAAGGAGTGCGGTATGTCGAGAGAGCGGGGTCGTGACGACGCGCGCAGTGCGATCGCGGTGCAGGCGGCGCGGTTGATGGCCGAAGACGGCATCGAGGATTATGGTCTGGCCAAACGCAAAGCGGCCAAACAACTGGGCATGCACGATACCCGCCGGTTGCCCAACAATGCCGAGATTGATGCAGCATTGCGCGAGTATCAGGTCATCTACCAGCCCGACGACCAACGCCAGCGCACGCAGTTGTTGCGCGAACAGGCGGTCGACACCATGCGCGAGCTGGCCGATTTCAATCCGCATCTCACCGGGTCGGTGCTGTCGGGCATCGCCGGCCCTTATGCATCGATTCACCTGCAGCTCTACACCGATAGCGCCAAGGCGGTCGAGTTGTTTTTGTTGGGCCGCGGACTGAATTATCGCACTGGGCAAGCCCGGCTTTATGCCGGCGGCGAACTGCGCACGCTGCCCATCTTCACTATCGAGGATGAAGGTACCGAGATTGAAATGACCGTGCTGGAAACCCGCGATCTGCGGGCCCCGGTGCGCACCTCAGCGGAAGGCCGTGTGATCGAGCGCGCCAAACTGCCGGCGGTCGAAGCCCTGCTCAGCGCCTGAGCGGTGTTCAGCCGCGGTCTTCGGCTAGCCAGCGCGCCGCATCCAGCGCGAAATAAGTGAGGATACCGTCGGCCCCCGCACGCTTGAATGCGAGCAGCGCTTCCATCGCGCATTTTTTTTCATCGAGCCAGCCGTTGCCCGCAGCGGCTTTGAGCATCGCGTACTCGCCGCTGACCTGATAAACGTAAGTCGGCGCCTTGTATTCGTCTTTGACACGACGGACGATATCCAGATAAGGCATGCCGGGCTTGATCATCACCATGTCGGCACCCTCCTGCAGGTCGAGACCGACTTCCCACAGCGCTTCATCGCTGTTGGCAGGATCCATCTGGTAATTGCGTTTGTCGCTATTGCCGAGTTGTTTGCTGGAGCCGACAGCGTCGCGGAACGGCCCGTAAAAGCCCGAAGCATATTTGGCGGAATACGCCATGATCCGCGTGTGGATGAATTTTTTTTCATCGAGTGCGCTACGAATCGCGCCGATACGACCGTCCATCATGTCGGAAGGCGCAACGATGTCGACGCCTGACGCGGCGCAGACCAGTGACTGCTTTTGCAGCACGGCAATGGTTTCGTCGTTGAGCACATAACCCGCGCCATTGATGACACCGTCCTGGCCGTGTGTGGTGTAGGGGTCAAGCGCGATATCGGTGATCACGCCCAGTTCCGGCAGCCGTTTTTTCAGTGCGGCAACGGCGCGAGGCACCAGACCCTTGGGGTTTGCCGCTTCGCGTCCGTCGGCGGTTTTCAGTGAACGCTCGATTGCCGGAAACAGGGCAATGGCCGGAATGCCGGCGCGCAACGCGGTTTCAGCGTGGCGCAACAGTTGATCAACGGTGTAGCGTTTGACCCCCGGCATCGAAGCCACGGGCACGGTGCGGTTTTTGCCGTCAATGAGGAACACCGGATAGATCAGATCATCCGTGGTGAGGCGATGCTCGCGCATTAGGCGGCGGGAAAATTCATCCTTGCGCATCCGGCGCATACGCACCGCGGGAAATCGACCTAGTGGCAACATGGGGCTAACACCTTGGTAATGCAGAAGTTTTTTGAACTCCGCCGGAGCGGGAACTATTGACGATTATAGTCGTCTGATAAAACAGATGGCTTCGGCTGTCGCCCGTTTCTCCTCCCTGAGCGGGCGCCTTAATGCTAGTTAAGGCTCTTCGCCCCCGGTTTACTCCCTTTTACCGGGGGCTTTTTATTTCTTCAGCCAGCGCGCGACAACGGCTTGCGCCGGTTTGACGCCGGTCTTGTTGACCCCCGAAAAGATTTGTGCGCTGGCTTCTCCGGGATACTGTTTGAGTTCTTCTTCGGTCCGCTTCAGCACGACCGCAGACTCGTGCCGGGTGAGTTTGTCGGACTTGGTCAAGAGGATGTGTACAGGCTTGCCGGTCGGCGCGAGCCAATCCAGCATCTGCCAGTCCAGGGGTTTAAGTCCATGCCGCGCATCAACAACAATAACCAATAAAATCAATGAATTACGGTTTATAATGTAAGTGCTTATTAACGCATCCCAGCGCTCCTGCTCCGGCTTGGGCACTTTGGCATAACCATACCCGGGCAAATCGACCAACGAGCAGTGGCTGCCCATGTCGAAAAAATTGATGGCCTGGGTGCGCCCCGGGGTTTTGCTGACAAAGGCCAGCTTCCGGCGGTTGGCCAGCGCATTGATGGCGGTTGATTTGCCAGCGTTGGAGCGGCCGGCAAAAGCCACCTCGGCACCCTGATCCGGCGGCATGTCGGCGATCTGGTGGACGGCGTAACGAAACTCAAGTTGTGAGAACAGGGACAAGCGGTTTTCCTCGTGGCGTTGGGGGAGTCGGCCGTGCAAAATGCTATAGAATACAAGCCTTTTCTTCCGCCCGTGGGATTAAGGAGTACGCAATGGATCACCGCCGCAGCAATCGCCAACTGAAAAACTTGCGGTTTTGGGCCGCAGTGGCAGTGGCGCTCGTGGCGCCGGTCGCCGTGGCGCAGGGCGTCGTCAAGGGTGATCCGGCCAAAGCCCAGCCCATCGTGACCCAGGTTTGCGTGGCCTGTCATGCGGTGGATGGCAACAGCGCGATTCCGGCCAACCCCAACCTGGCCGGCCAGCATCCCGAATACACCTACAAGCAGCTGCGCAACTTCAAGTCGCAGGGCGGCAAACCCGCGGAACGCAGCAACGGCGTGATGGCGGGCATGGTGGCCAACCTGTCGGATGACGACATGAAGAATCTTGCGGTCTACTTCGCCGCGCAGAAACCGAAATCGCAAGCAGCCCGCGATGCGGCATTGGCCAAACAGGGCGAAACTATCTATCGCGGCGGCATCCAGGCGAAAGGCGTTGCCGCCTGCGCGTCCTGTCATGCGCCGAACGGCACCGGCATGCCGGCCCAGTTTCCCCGGGTGGCCGGTCAGCACGCTGAGTACACCGCGGCCCAGTTGACCGCGTTCCGTGCCGGCCAGCGCGCCAACGACCCGGCGCAGATGATGCGGATGATCGCCGCCAAAATGAGCGATCAGGAAATCAAGGCGGTATCCGAGTACATCGCGGGATTGCGCTGAAACTTTCGCAACCTTTGCCCGGACCAAGGGAGACTGCTGCAGTCTCCCTTTTTTGTCGCTAATTCATGGCCCAGCACTCCCCCGCCCGCGCCTTCTACGACCTGTTGTCGTCGATGCGTTTTGCCGTCAGCCTGCTGACGGTTCTAGCCATTGCTTCCGTCGTTGGTACCGTACTTAAGCAGGCGGAACCGTACGCCAACTACATTTCGCAGTTCGGGCCGTTCTGGTTTCCGGTGTTCGAGGCGCTGGGGCTTTACGATGTTTATCACGCCGCCTGGTTTCTGGCGATTCTGAGCTTCCTGGTGCTGTCGACCAGCCTGTGCATTTTCCGCAACGGCCCGGCGATGCTGCGCGAAATGCGCAATTTTCGCGAGCAGGCGACCGAACGCTCGCTGCAGCACATCCATCATCGCGCCGAATATGATTTCACGGCGGCCCCTGCTGCAGTCATCGAACGCCTAACGCAGTATCTGCATGCCCAGAGTTTCCGTTTCCGTACCGTGGCCCGCGGCGAAAACGGCGACGAAACGCTGATTGCCGCCAAAGCCGGCAGCTATCACCGCGCCGGTTATCTGCTCGCCCATTGCGGCATTGTCGTGATCTGCTTCGGCGGCCTGCTCGACGGCAACATTCCGCTGAAGCTGCTGCAGCTCACCGGCCAGAAAGTCATCGAGACCCGCGATATTCCGCAAAGCCAGGTGCCGCCGGAGAGCAGGCTGTCTCCTGCCAATCTGTCGTTCCGCGGCAACGTCAGCATTCCGGAAGGCAGCAGCGCCAGCGTGATCTTCATGAACATGGCCGACGGCTACTTCGTCCAGGATCTGCCGTTTACGATCGCGCTGAACAAGTTCCACATCGAACATTATTCAACCGGCCAGCCGCGGGATTTCGCCAGCGACATCGTGGTCATCGATCGCGAAACCGGCGAGCGTTTTGAGCGCACGGTGCGCGTCAACTACCCGTTCATCCATAAAGGTGTTGCGATCTACCAGGCCAGTTTTGCCGACGGCGGTACGCGCATGAAGCTGAAAGGATGGCCGCTGCTGTCGCCACGGACCGCCCCGTTCGAGGTCGCTGGCGCCGTAAACAAAACCACCAGCATCAAAAGCGGCGACACGGAAATGCGCATGGAGCTTTCTGATTTCCGGTCGTTCAACATCGAGGATCTGGCGGCCAACGATGCCGGCTCGAAGGTTGAGGCCGCCAGCGTTTCGAAGAAAGTACTGGACCAACTGGGTTCGGGGGCCGCCGATCAGTCGAAAAAAGATCTGCGCAATGTCGGTCCGAGTTTCCAGTACCGGCTGCGTGATGCCGAGGGCCAGGCCCGCGAATTCAGCAACTACATGCTGCCGCTGCAACTCGACGACGCGTGGTATTTGATGACCGGTGTGCGCGCGACCCCGAATGAGGGCTTTCGCTACATGCGTCTGCCGCTCGATGCCGACGGCCGCCTCGACAGCCACATGCAACTGCGCGCACTGATGCTTGATGAGCAGGCGTGGCCTGAAATCGCCCGCCGTTTTGCGCGCAATGCGGCCGCAGGATCGACAGCTTCCGCTGCGCTGCGCGGACGGCTGGCGGAAAGCGCGGAACGCGTGCTGCAGCTGTTTGCGGTGCGCGGTCTGGAATCGGTCGTGCAGTTCCTGGAAAAAGGCATCCCGGCGGCCGATCGTGAAAAAGCAGCCGACGCCTACATCAAAGTGCTGGAGGGTGTTGCGCTGGAAGCGCTGCAACTGGCGCGCGAACGCGCCAAAATGCCGCCTGCACTGTTTGATGAACAGACCTTGCGTCTGGTGCGCGACAGTCTGATTTCAATCAGCGACAGCTATGCCTACGGCGCGCCGGCTTATCTGCAACTGGTGCAATATGAAGAGGTCAAGGCATCGGGCTTGCAGCTGACCCGTTCGCCGGGGAAAAACATTGTCTATGGCGGCTCGCTGCTGCTGGTGCTGGGCGTGTTTGCAATGCTGTATATCCGTGAACGCCGCGTATGGGTTCTGGTCAAACCGGCGCAGGGCCGGTTGCTGCTGGCGATGGCGACCAACCGGCAGACCCTGGAAAATGAGCGTGAATTCGAACGTCACCAGGCGGCCGTTGCGGCCGCCGTGAAAGGCTGAACCATGGAACTGACCCAAAATCTTCCACTGCCGCAGTCCTGGCTGCGCCGGCTATCCTTGATGGACTGGCTGTACGCCCTTGCCCTGGTCTTGGGTGCGGGTTACGCGTTCAAGCTCTACAGCGGATACATGGACGGTTACGAAAAGGCCATTCTTGCCGGAACGGCGCTGGCACTGGCCGGACTGGGCTGGCACTGGAAAGCTGTGCGCGTGCTGATGGCCGTCATCATCGGCGTCAGCCTGTGGAGCATTTCGCTGTATCAGGGCGATCTGGCGCGAGCCGAGCAGGCATTCCTGCTCAAGTACCTGATTTCCAGTCAGACCGCGATCATGTGGATGTGTTTTCTCTACGCGATGGCCGGCGTCGCGTATTGGGCCGGGCTGCTGGCGCGCGCCGATGGCGTGACACAGGCGGGCAGCGGATTGACGTGGAGCGCCACCGCGATGGGACTGATCGGGCTGCTGGTGCGCTGGTACGAGTCTTACCTTGTCGGCAGCGATGTCGGCCATATTCCAATCAGCAATCTTTACGAAGTGTTCGTGCTGTTCTGCATCATCACTGCACTGTTGTATCTCTATTACGAAGGCCGTTACGCGACGCGCAAGCTGGGCGCCTTTGTGCTGATGATCATTCTTGCCGCAGTGGCTTTTATCCTCTGGTATACCTTCGACCGCGGCGCCCACGAAATCCAGCCGCTGGTGCCGGCGCTGCAATCGTGGTGGATGAAAATACATGTGCCCGCCAACTTTGTCGGTTATGGCGCATTTTCGATTGCGGCGATGATTGGCGTGGCCTATCTGCTGGGGCAAAAAGGCGTGCTGACCCACCTGCTGCCGCCGGTCGAAGTCATGGACGACATGATGTACAAGGCGATCGCCATTGGCTTCACGTTTTTCACGATCGCCACCATACTCGGCGCGATGTGGGCCGCTGAAGCCTGGGGCGGTTACTGGTCATGGGATCCCAAGGAAACCTGGGCACTGATCGTGTGGCTGAATTATGCCGCGTGGCTGCATATGCGCCTGATCAAGGGTTTGCGCGGGCCGTTGTTGGCGTGGTGGGCGGTGATCGGTCTGCTGGTGACCACCTTCGCCTTCATCGGCGTCAACATGTTCCTGTCCGGGCTGCACTCCTACGGCACTTTGTAGCGCGCCGGCCTGGGTTCAGGGCGAGACGGGTGTTGCTGTCGGCAGTTGCAGGCCATGTGCGGCAGAAACGCGCCGTAACCGGTCGGGATAATCAGAAATGATGCCGTCGACGCCCAGGCTGATCATTCGTTCCATATCCCGCTCGTCGTTGACGGTCCATACCACCACTTTCAGTCCGAGTTGCTGCGCTTCGCGTACCGAGGCCGCAGTCACTTCGCCAAAATAAGGCGACCAGATGGCGCCGCCCGCGCTTTTGACCAGTCGCGGCAGCGAACCGCCAAACTGGCTGATATGCCGTCCGGCGGTCCACGGCGATGACGATTCGCCGGCGCGGATGTTGTCCTGCCACGATTGCTGCGCCGTCAGGTAAACCGTGGCGATCTGCGGCGCCTCCTGCTGTACGACCTGCAGCGTGCGCCAGTCGAAGGACTGGATGGTGACCCGTGATTCGAGTTTTTCTGAACGCACCAGCGCAATCAGCGCACGGGCGAATTCCGCCGGCGGCAGCGTGTGTTGCGGATTCCCGGGCGAAATCTTGGTTTCAATATTGAAACGCACCTGATCGTTGCCGGCGCGGCGCGCCAGTGCAAATACGTCGGCCAGGCGCGGCATGCGTGTGCCGTCAACCGCCTGCTGTTGCGCAAAACGCTGCGCATAGGGCGAGCGTGGACGGATACGGCCGACGTCGTATTGTTGCAGTTCGGCAAAAGTGAGGGTTTGGATCGCGATGTCATCGCGTTTCAGCCATAGACCGTCGGGGCTGCGCGTGATGTCAGGGTTGAGCGTGGCGTCGTGACTGACCACGACCACGCCGTCCCTGGCGACTGCAGCATCCAGTTCCAGCGTGGTGACGCCGATGGTCAGCGCCTGTGCAAATGCCGGCAACGTGTTTTCCGGCAGCAGTCCGCGGGCGCCGCGATGGCCCTGCAGATCAAGCCCTGGCGCTGAGCCGGCGATCATCAGCAGTGCAGCCACAGCGATGATGCTGCGCATAAGGCACTCACGCTACTCGCCGGCGGCGAGAAACGAGGTCAGGCGCCAGCCGTTTTCACTTTTGCGAAAACAGGCAAGATGTTCGATCGGGCTGCGGATATGTTCCTCCGGGATGTAGCCGTCGCGATCCAGCGCACGAATTTTGACCCACTTTTGTTTGCTGTCGTTGTCGCGATCAGCGACTTCCCAGTCGGCGACACGAACAATGACATGACCCACTATGCCCTGTACTGCGGCGCTGCCCGAAGGTTCGTTGCGGATGTCGGTTTGCCGCGCGGTCACTGCGCCGTAGCCGTGCGGGTCGATGTCCCTGGGCCACTGCGGCAGCACATACGGTGCGCACAGGCTGCGTGGCATCTGGTCATGGCGGTACCAGGCGGCAGCGAGATGCAGCGCCCGCGGCAGTTCACGCCATAAGGGACTGTCTTCGGCATCGGGCTCCCACTGGCGCATGAATTCTTCCATGCCGCGCGGCCGCTCCAGACCGTTGCGCACATTGCGGTCAACAATGCCGAGTACGAACTTGCGGTCGCGTTGCTGGACCGCTGTCAACAGCCGGTCACGAAAGCGCGCCCACGACACGTCGCCGGCGGCTTCGTCGCGGGGCACAAATACGGGGTCCGCTGCGGGTGGTGCGGCATGGGTGGCGCAGCTGAGTGCCAGCAGCGCGGCGCAGCCGAAATGGAAGAATAGTTTTTTGATCAGCAGCGGGGGCATGAAAGGGCGTGAATTGGAAGGCCGTATCGACGGTTTCGGGTGTGCTGGAAACGCGGAGTCGTATCTTAGCCGGCCATGAGCTGCACAACCAAGGCCTCAGGATGCGGATTGTGCCGGTGTGGCAGCTTGGGTCTGCAATAATTCCACAGCGGCATCGCGCGAATCCAGTACGCGTTGCCGGGCAGTCCGTTCTGCGGCGTCACCGTCGCCGGCGCGGATGGCCTGCAGCAGACCCTGCCAGTGGCGGACCGATTGCAGGCGGCGTTCCCGCGATGACAAACCAAGGCGGGTGTAGCGGACGGTCTGCACGGCGAGCGAACCGAGAATGGTCTGCAAGCGGCGATTGCCGGCGGCCTGGGTCAGCAAGCGGTTCAGCCGGGTGACGATTTCAATATAGTCGTCGCCGGTGCCGGGCAATTCGGCAGCCTGGACCAGTCGGGCAATGTCTTCTTCGATCAGCGGCAGCAGGGATTCGCGCCGCGGACTTTCCGCAATCAGGCGGTCGCGCAGGCCGTTGAGCATGGCGCGGATGTCGAAGATTTCGTTCACTTCTTCGATGGTCGGATTGGTGACCTGGGCGCCACGGCGCGGCAGAATCATCACCAGCCCTTCTTTTTCAAGCAGCCGCAGTGCTTCGCGCACCGGACCGCGGCTGACTTCAAATTCCGCCGCCACGGCCTGCTCCAGGATGCGTTGTCCCGGCGCATAGGCGCCGGACACGATGCGCTCCGACAAACGTGCCGCAATCTGCTCAGGCAGCGATAGCGTCAAAGGCGCGTCCTGACGCAGATGGCTCAGCCGTTCAGCAGAGAAATTCTGGCTGGAAGTGGTCATGGTGAGGTCCAAGATACGGCCACATTGTATGATTGTCAACAATCTTGTTGACAACAAAAGAAGGTGGGCATAGCATTCCTGCGACCCCATTGAGACAACCCGAGGAGCACGACCATGGCCCGCATTGAAGTCAAATCCGAAATCACCGGCACCGTCTGGCAGCTGAAAGCGCAACCCGGCGACAAAGTCGAGAGCGGCGACGTACTGATCGTGATCGAGTCGATGAAGATGGAAATCCCGGTCATCACCGAAGACGGCGGCACGGTAAAGGAAATCTTGGTCAAGGAAAAAGACCCGGTGTCCGAGGGGCAGGTTGTTGCAATTATCGAGGAATGAAAAAAAGTAAGTAGATACTTCGAAATAAAAGCAAGCGCACGCTTACAAAATAACTAATTGTTTTTTAACAATATTTAATTAAAACTGGTCATGAGCTGGCAGCCTGAAATCGACGAGCTCCATCGCCGCCGTGCACTGGCTGAGACCTGTGGCGGGGCCGAAGCTGTGGCCAAACACCACGCCCAAGGCAAGCTGACGGTACGTGAACGGGTGGCTGCACTGGCCGATCCCGGATCGTTTCGCGAAGTTGGCAAACTCGCTGGCAAGGCCACTTATGACGCCGTGGGCCAGCTGACGGGGTTCGAACCGGCGCCGTACGTGATGGGTCTGGCGCGCATCAACGGGCGCCCGGTCGCCATCGGCGGTGAGGATTACACCATCCGTGCCGGCACCGGTTTCGGCAGTGATCGCCGCAAAGGCGGGCAGGGCGGGTTCATTGAAGACCTCGCTTTTGAATACCGCATCCCGCTGATCAACCTGATTGATGGCACTGGCGGCACCGTTAACACCGCCAAACGCAAGGGTTACACAGTCGTTCCCGGTTACGGCCAGGACGGCATCGAACGTTCGGTCGAACTGCTCGGGCAGGTGCCGGTAGTGTCGGCAGTAATGGGCACGACAGCGGGCGGCCCGTCGATGCGCGCGATCCTCGCCCACTGGTCGATCATGGTCAAAGGCACCGGGCAGATTTTTGCCGCAGGGCCACCGATTGTGGAACGCGCCTTCGGTGAAAAGCTGCACAAGGACGAACTCGGCGGTACCAAGGTCGCGGTCGATACCGCCGGCACCATCGACAACGTGGCCGAGAACGAGCAGGACTGTTTTGAGCAGATCCGCCGTTTCCTGTCATACATGCCGCAGAACGTGTGGGAACTGCCGCCGGTCGACAACAACGGCGATCCGGTGGATCGTTGCGAAGACGCGCTGGCGAGCATCGTGCCGCGTTCCAACCGTCAGGCCTACAATATGAAAAAGCTGGTCGGCCTGATTGTCGACCGCGATTCATTGTTTGAGATCCAGCCGACATTCGGCAAGGCTGTGATCACCGCGCTGGCACGGATGAACGGCAAGGTCGTCGGCATCATCGCCAGCAACCCGATGGTCGGCGGCATCATGGATGTCAAGGCAGCGCGCAAGCAGGGCCACTTCGCCGAACTCTGCGACATGTTCAACATCCCGATCATCCTGTTTGCCGATATTCCGGGACTGATGGTCGGTCGTGAATCCGAAGCCGACGCCATCCTGCGTGAAGGCGTGCGTACGCGCTACATCCTCGGCCAGGTGAAAGTGCCGATGTTCACGGTGATCGTGCGCAAATGTTATGGCGTCGCCGGTGGCGGCTTTATCGACCGCGCCGGACTCAATTTCAAAATTGCCTGGCCGTCGGGCGAGTGGGGTTCGTTGCCGGTTGAGGGCGGGGTAAAGGCCGCTTACCGCCGCGAAATCGAAAGCGCGCCTGATCCCGCAGCGCGTGAACGTGAAATCGAAACCGAATTGAAGCAACTGGCTTCGCCCTTCCGTACCGCTGAAGCGTTCGCGATTGAAGACCTGATCGATCCGCGCGAGACACGGCCTTACCTGTGCCAGTTCATCGATGCGATGCAGGGACGGTTGGCCAGCCAGATCGGACCCAAGTATCGCGCCGGCGTCCGGCCTTGAGTTATAACTAATTGTTTTTATTGGATATTTAATATGGCATTCGAAGCATTGCTGCAGGAATACGAAGCCCGCCGCACCAAGGCGCTGGCCGGTGGTGGTGAAGAGAAATACGCAAAGCGCAGCGCCAAAGGCATCTGGAATGCACGGCAGCGTATCGACTATTTAATGGACCAGGGCTCGTTTATTGAATCGGGACTGTTCGGGTCTTCTGGTGTTTACGCCGAACAGGAAGACGAAACGCAGACCGACGGCAAACTCGCCGGTTTCGGCCGCATCGATGGCCGTGACGTCTGTCTGGTGGTCAACGACTTCACGGTCAAAGGTGCTTCGACCTCGGCGACCAACGGCAAAAAGATCGGCCACATGAAACGCACGGCCACCGAACGTGGCATGCCGCTGGTGCTGATCGGTGAATCCACCGGTGCGCGTCTGCCGGATGCGATGGGTTCGCGCGGGATGGGCTTATTGCTGGGTAACGACAACACGCAGTTCCGCCGCATGCGCGAAATTCCGATGGCCGCCGCGGCATTCGGGCCCTCATTCGGTTCATCGACCTGGCTGATGTGCCAGTCCGATTTCGCGATCATGCACAAGAGCGCGATCATGGCGGTGTCCAGTCCCGGCCTGGTGTCGATGGCGCTTGGCGAAAAAGTGGCTGCCGAAGACCTTGGCGGCTGGCGTTTGCATGCCGAAACCACCGGCCTGATCGATCAGTTCGCCGACACCGAAGAAGAGGTGTTCGACCAGATCAAGAAATTCCTGTCATACATGCCCAACCACCACCGCGAAGCGCCAGCCGATGCGCCGGTGCCGGCGGGTTCAGGCGCCGAGATGGCGAAAGTGTTCGATATCCTGCCCGAGAGCCGCACCCAGGTGTATGACATGAAGCGGGTCATCAAGTGCATCGTCGACAAGGATTCGCTGCTCGAAATGAAACCGCGCTTCGGCAAGAGCGCGGTGACGGCGCTGGCCCGACTCGGCGGCAAAAGCGTCGGCATCATCGCCAACAACCCGCTGCATCGCGGCGGCGCACTCGATGCCGATGCCTGCCGCAAGATTGTCGATTTCATTGTCATGTGCGATTCGTTCAATATCCCGTTCGTGATGCTGGTCGATACCCCGGGCTTCCAGATCGGCACCGAAGCCGAGCGCGCCGGCGCGCCGGGCAAGATCATGAACTTCATGAACGCGATGACACTGGTTACCGTGCCGCATATCTCGGTGATCGTGCGCAAGAGCTACGGCCGTGCCTATGTCTGCATGGGCGGTGGCCGCCACTCCGACGAGGTCGGTGCCTGGCCTTCCGCTGAAGTCAGCTTCATGAGCCCGGACTTCGCGACCAAGATCGTCCACGGCGTCGGTCACGGTGAACCTGGTTTTGAAGAGGCGTTGGCTGACATCCGCAAGGGTGCCGATGTGTGGGGCTTGGCGGCAGTCTACGCCGCACAGTCGGTGATCAAGCCGCAGGACACCCGCGATTACCTGATCCGCATGCTCGACGTCTACAAGCTGCGCATGACCAAGGGTGTCGGTCAGCACCTGATGCGCAGCTGGCCGACCAGCTACTAACTGCATTTAGCCACAGAGTTCACAGAGGGCGCAGAGAACAGCAGAAAAACCGCATACCAAGGGTTTTCTCCGCGATCCCTGTGTCCTTTGTGGCAAAAAGGATTTTTGATGTTTAGCAAAGTATTGGTGGTCAACCGTGGTGCTGTTGCGGCGCGTGTGTTGCGTGCGCTGAATGCGATGAATATCCCTTCGGTGGCGGTGTATTCCGAAGCCGATCACCACGCGCCCTATCTGGAAATGGCGAGCCAGACTTTTGCCATCGGCCCCGCACCCGCGCGCGAGAGTTATCTCAACCAGGACACCCTCATCGAGGTGCTGCGCCAGTCCGGCGCCGACGGCCTGCATCCTGGCTACGGTTTCCTGTCCGAAAACGCCGGTTTTGCGCAGAAGGTCATCGATGCTGGCTCGAGCTTCATCGGGCCATCGCCGAAATGGATAGACGCCATGGGCCACAAGACCCGCGCCCGTGACATCGCCGCGCAGTACGGCATGCCGATGTCGCAGGGTTCGGATGTGCTGCCCGATGACAACGACGCGATCATCGCTGCCGCGCGCAAGATCGGTTTTCCGGTGCTGGTGAAGCCTGCCGGTGGTGGCGGTGGCATTGGCATGCTGCCGGCGAAGGACGAGGCCGAATTGCTGACCGCGGTGGAGCGTTCGCGCTCGATGGCCAGCCGCGGCTTCGGCACCACCGAGGTTTATCTCGAAAAACTGATCGAACGGCCGCGTCATGTCGAATTCCAGATCCTCGGCGACCAGCATGGTGGTGCGATGCATCTGTTCGAGCGCGATTGCTCGACTCAGCGCCGCAACCAGAAAGTGATTGAAGAAGCGCCGGGCCCGGAAATTCCGCGCGATAAAGCGGTTGCTGTCGCCGACCAGATCGCCGGCATCATGCGTACCATGGGTTACGACAACATCGGCACCGTCGAAATGCTGCTCGG
This sequence comes from uncultured beta proteobacterium, assembly GCA_903933915.1. Lineage (GTDB taxonomy): Bacteria > Pseudomonadota > Gammaproteobacteria > Burkholderiales > SG8-41. The sequence continues at coordinate 37,947 of CAIZLW010000013.1, forward strand.
TGCCGACGGCTCGTTCAACTTCCTTGAAATGAACACCCGGTTGCAGGTCGAGCATGGCGTGACCGAAGAAGTCACGGGTGTGGACCTGGTCCGTGCGCAGATCCGCTCCGCCGCTGGCGAAAAATTGGGCGACATCCTGCCGGGCAAGGCTGAAATCAAGGGTCACGCGATTCAGGCGCGAGTGTATGCCGAAGATCCGAAGAACTTTTTCCCGTCACCCGGCAAGCTGATGGTGTTCCGTCCGCCGGAAGGCGAGGGCATCCGCGTCGACACCGGTTATGCCGAAGGCCGCGACGTGACGCCGCATTACGACCCGATGATTGCCAAGGTGATTGTGCGCGCCGCCACCCGCGAAGCGGCGATCGACAAATTGATCGAAGCGCTGGGCGGCTTCGACATACAGGGTCTCAAACACAACATTCCGGCAGTCATCAACATCCTGCGCTCCGAACAGTTCCGCGCGGGGCGGGTGCACACCGGCATCATCGGCGAAGTTATGGGCAAGAAAGTTTAAAACGACATGAATACAACACAGAACAATCCAGTCGAAGCGGCAAAACGCGCGGGCCGCAACGCGCTCGACGAAAGCGCCGGCAAACAGCTGCTGGCCGCACACGGCGTCAAGGTGCCGCAGTCGCGGGTGGCGAAAGGCGTGGCGGATGTGGATGCCGTGATGAACGGTCTGCACACGCCACTGGTGGTCAAAGTGATGTCTCCCGATATCCTGCACAAAAGCGATGCCGGCGGCGTGAAAATCAACCTGCACTCGGCTGCCGAGGTCAAGGCCGCGATCGAGGGCATGCTCAATGCGCCGAAGATCAAGGGCGTGCGCATTGAAGGCTTCCTGATCGAAGAAATGGCGCCAGCAGGTCACGAACTGGTGATCGGTGGTTTGCGCGATCCGCAGTTCGGGCCGCTGGTGATGGTGGGATTGGGCGGCATTTTTGTTGAAATTCTCAAGGACGTGTCGTTCCGCCTGTGCCCGATCGCGCGTATCGATGCCGAGGAGATGATCGCCGAACTCAAGGGTGCGGCCATTCTCAAGGGCGCTCGCGGCACCAAGCCCGCTTCAATGGAAGCGATCATCGATGTGCTGCTGAAAGTCGGTGGTGAAAATGGTCTGTTGATGCAGCACGCTGCCGATATCAGCGAAGCCGATATCAACCCGCTGATCGTGTCCGACACCGCGGCGGTTGCCGTCGATGCGCGTTTCATCCTCGGCTGAGCATTGGACAAACAAGCATGAACATCATCGAAGAATTCACTCCCCTGTTCGCCCCCAAGACGGTTGCCGTCATTGGCGCCTCGACCAAGGGCAACGCCTTGCCCAATGTATTCATCCGCCGCATCCGTGAGTTCGGCTTCAGCGGCGACATTTATCCCATCCATCCTGCTGCGGCCGAGATTGATGGCCTGACCGCGTACAAGACGCTGGCGGATACCCCGAAGCCGGTGGATTACGCCTATATCGCCGTATCCGGGGCGCAGATTCCCGGCATGCTCGCAGCCGCCAAGGGCCACGTACGTTTTGCGCAGGTGATCTCCAGCGGTTTCGGCGAAGTGGATGAAGGCAAAGACCTGCAAGCCGAGCTGGTCAGTGCTGCAAAGGCTGGTGGAATGCGTCTGCTGGGCCCGAACTGTCTGGGCATTTACACACCGCGCGGACGGGTGACGTTTGCCGAGATCGGGCCGAAGGAAGTCGGCCATGTCGGCATCGTGTCGCAAAGCGGCGGCCTCGGCACCGACATCATCCGTCGCGGCCTGGCGCGCGGCGTGAAATTTTCCGGACTGGTCACCGTGGGCAACTGTGCGGATGTAACGCCGTCGGACCTGCTGGAGTTTTATCTGGCCGACCCGCAGACCAAGGTGATCGGCATGTATATCGAGACGGCGAAAGACGGCCGTCGCCTGTTCGACATCCTGCGCAATGCCAAAGCGGCCAAGCCAGTGGTCATCCTCAAGGGTGGGCGCACGCAGCAGGGACTCGCCGCCGCGGCCTCACATACCGGTTCACTGGCCGGCGATGACCGCGTATGGGTCGCGTTGGCGCGGCAGACCGGCTGCATGCTGGTCGACACGCTGGATCAGTTCATCGACACGCTGCTGATTTTCCAGTCGCTGACGCCGCGTCCGCAGCGGCCGACGCAAAAGGTCGTGCTGTTCGGCAACGGCGGCGGCACCAGCGTGCTGGCCACTGATTACTATTCGCGACTGGGCCTCGACGTCGCGCCATTCGCGCAAAGTGCGATTGACGCGCTGGCGGAGATGAAACTGCCGCCCGGCACCAGCATCACCAATCCGGTGGATTGTCCGGTCGGCACGCTGCAGCAGGACGATGGCCGCGTCGCCGAAAAAATTCTCGACATCATCTACAGCGAAGGCAAACCCGAGGCGCTGGTGATGCACCTGAACCTGTCAGCCTTTGTCGGCCGCACCAAACCGGAAGTGCTCGACAATCTGGTGGCTGCGGCCATGCGGGTGCAGCAGAAATATCCGGGCCAGTCGCATTTCATCCTGGTGCTGCGTTCCGACGGCGAGCCCGGACTGGAAGCGCGCAAACGCGAATTCCGCGACAAAGCGGTGGCGCTGGGTGTGCCGGTGTATGACGAAATGGCCAATGCCGGGCATCCGCTAGCGGCGCTGGCGGGCTACGAGCGTTTCAAGGCGGCACGTGCGTAACAGGGATCAGACGATGTGCTGATCGCGCTTTAGCCTGACGGTTTTTTTCAGTGAGCCATTGAGCAGGGACACGACGCGATCCGGTGTAAGTTCAGGCGAAATCTGGTTGATGAAATCCAACACGAACTGCCGAAAATAGCCGTTTTTCCGGATAGAGATATAGGCCGTGTTAGGTTCCAGCAGGTGACTGACGTCCCGCGCCTGCAGACCGGTATCGCGTTTTGTGTCTACCGACACCGCCGACAGGATCGCAATGCCGAACCCGCGCTCGACGTAAGCCTTGCTGACGTCCGCATCAACGATCCCGAAAATAAACTGCGGATTTAATCCCTGTCTGCGAAACGCCTCCATGACTCTCCACCGGCCGCTGAATGCGGGGTCGTGAGTTATCACAGGGTATTTCGCGATTTCCGATAGCGTGATCTGTCTGGCACGGAGTATCGGATGCCCTTTTTTTGCAACTACGCAGCGTGATAATTGCATGCAGGGCATTCGCACCAGATTGGGGAACGGCTGGCTGGTTTCCGTGCCTATTGCCAAATCGGCATCGCCTGCGTCCACCATTTCGCAGATTTGGGTCGGATTGCCCTGCCTCAGACCAATCTTGACCATCGGGTAACGGCCAACAAATTTTTCAATGATCTCAGGCAGGATGTAACGTGCCGGAGTATGCGTCGTGGCAATGATCAGGCTGCCTTGGTCCTGCGTGACAAATTCGTCGCGGACCGCCTTCAGGCTGTCGAAATCGCCGATGACGCGTTGCGCAATTTCCATGATTCTTCGGCCGGGTTCGGTTAATCCAAGGATGCGATTGCGATTGCGCTGGAATACGGCGAACCCTAGTTCGGCTTCGAGTAGCTGGATCTGTTTGCTCACCCCGGACTGTGAAGTATTCAAAAAATCCGCGGCAGCCGACAAGTGATTGTCGTGCCGAAAAACTTCGACAACGTATCGCAGTTGCTGAATTTTCATCAGTTTCTTAGTATATCGATTAAAGATACTAGAATATCATCATATACTTGAATGGAATTATTAGGATTGTTAAGCTTTTCGATCACGCCAATGCCCTTGGCTGATCGAATAAAAAATCCGGAGCAAAGAGGAGCGCCCTGTACGGACGCACGGGGCAGCAACGAAATCCCGCATAGAGCCGGGGAAAACCACGAAAGGCAGATTAATGGAGCTCGGACTCAAAGGGCGCATAGCGTTTGTTACCGGAGCCTCGCGCGGCATAGGTGCCGAAATTGCGAGCGCATTGGCGGCAGAAGGGGTCAGCCTGGCCTTGTTCGGGCGTGATCTGCTGCGCTGTAATGCGTTGGCCGCCAGGCTGGTCGAAAGAAATCCGGACATCCGCGCTGTGGTCTGCGAGCTGGACATGCAGCAACCAGACCAGCTCGCTCGAGCGGTGGCCAAAGCGGGGGATGCGCTGGGAGGCTGCGACATTCTTGTCAATTGTGCCGGGGGTGCTACCCGCGGTCGACTGGAGGATATACCTGAGGACGCTTGGGAGCTCAATTTCAACGTTAAACCGCTGGGATTGGTCCGCGTGACACGCAATTGTTTGCCTCTGCTTAGAAAATCTAATCAGGCCCGCATCATCAATGTCGCAGGAACACGTGGACGCGAACCTGGAACATTTTCCGTAATGTCATCGCCAATCAATCTGGCGACCCTGGGGGTTACCAAAGCGTTGGCCAATGAGCTGGGGCCACAGGGGATAACCGTGAATGCCATCAATCCCGGTTCGACCGACACGGGTCGATGGATCGAATTGGTGAAAATGACCGCAAAGGACCGCCAGATTTCAACGGACGAAGCAAAAAAGTACCTGAACCGCGAAGTTCCGCTGGGCAGGGTGGTAATGCCTGAGGATATTGCGGGACTGGCTGTATTTCTTGCGTCTTCCCATGCGGGCATGATTACCGGTGTCGCAATCAATGTGGATGGCGGAAGAAGTCGCAGTATTTAGATAGAAAAACGATAACAGGCATAACTGAACCCAAGCAGGGTTCTCAAACGGAGGGAATAATGGCGAAAATCGAGGTGCAATCGGAAATTACCGGGACTGTTTGGCAGATAAAAGTTTCACCGGGGGATCGCGTGGAAGCTGGCGATACCCTGATCGTAATCGAATCGATGAAAATGGAAATCCCGGTAATTGCCGAAGACGGCGGCGTGGTCAAAGAAATACTGGTTAAACCCACAGAGCCGGTTGCAGAAAATCAAGTCGTCGCCATTCTTGAAGGTTGATGTGGCGATGCTGGCGATTTGTCCGCAAGGCCCTGTCAAGCGTACTACTCTATGAGTGATCAAGACGTTCTGGATCGTTATGCGGCCCTATTTTCACCAAATACGGTTGCCGTGGTTGGCGCATCCAGTAGTGGGAAGGGGCGTCAAAACGTTTTTATCCGCCGCATTCGTGATCTCGGATTCGATGGCGCTATTTATCCGATTCATCCTACAGCCCGTGAAATTGATGGGCTTCCTGCATATCCGTCACTGGGCACAACACCGTTGCCTGTTGATTACGCATTCATCGGCATCGCCGGAAATGCAGTTCCCGACGTGTTGAGCGCTGGCGCCGGTCGGGTGCGTTTTGCTCAGGTTATATCTAGCGGTTTTGGGGAGACTGAACATGGGATGGCATTGCAGGAACGCCTTGTAACAACTGCACACGCAAGCGGAATGCGGTTGCTGGGGCCGAATTGTCTGGGCATTTATACGCCACGTGGCCGTATAACTTTTACGGAGGTCAAATCTCAGGAGTTGGGCTCCGTTGGCATTATTTCGCAAAGTGGCGGATTGGGTACGGATATTGTCAGGCGTGGCACTGTCCGGGGTTTGCGTTTTTCAGGAGTGGTTACTCTTGGTAATTGCGCAGATCTTGGTATTAGTGATCTTCTCGAGTTTTACCTCGCAGATCCCCAAACTAAAATCATTGGTTTGTATGTTGAATCCGCAAAGGATGGCCGTCGGTTGTTCGATATCCTGCGTTCGGCAAAGGCTCGTAAGCCGGTATTGATTTTGAAGGGTGGGCGAACGAGTGAGGGGGGTGCCGCAGCGTCGTCGCATACAGGTGCGCTGGCCAGCGATTACAAGGTATGGATTGCCTTGTCGCGTCAAACTGGGTGTGTGCTCGTGGATACGCTGGAGAAGTTTCTTGATGCTTTGCTGATCTTCCAGCAGTTGACCCCTCGTATTGATCAAGGAAGCGATAAAGCACGAATAGTATTGGTAGGCAACGGAGGTGGCACCAGTGTTCTGGCAGCAGATTATTTTTCTGATCTGGGTTTGCCGGTTGTACCATTCGAAAAAGCGACGCGTGATTCGTTGTCGAGCCTGAATCTTCCACCAGGAACATCTGTTGCAAATCCCATCGATTGTCCTGCAGGAGCTTTGCAGCAGGAAGATGGTCTTATTGCCGAGAAACTGCTGGATGCAGTCTATAAACACGCGCAGCCGGACATCCTGATTCTTCATCTAAACATGACGCCTTTCGTCGGGCGGGCAAAACCGCGGGTGCTGGAGAATTTAATGAAAGCGGTATTGCGTGTACAAGCCCGCCACCCCGGGCAAGCCCATTTCATGCTGGTGCTTCGTTCCGATGGTGAGCCCCGTCTTGAAGCACGCAAACGCAGCTTTCGCAAACGTGCCATCAAACTGGGGATACCGGTTTTTGATGAATTGAGTAACGCAGGTCATGCATTGAGTGCCCTGCGTCAGTATGAGTGTTTTGTCTGGCGCAGGATGGCGCAAAACGCGCATATATAGCGCAGCCACCGTAATCCATAAAGGAGAAATCATGCCGTTTTCTGCAATGATTGAAGAATTAGAGCGCCGCCGGGAGCGGGCGATGGCCATGGGCGGGCCGGAAAAACTTGAAAAACGCAGGGGTCAGGGCATCCTCAATGCCCGTGAACGTGTTGATCATCTGGTTGATCCAGGGAGCTTCATCGAATCGGGTCTATACGCCACTTCAGCGCGCCCCGAAATGCGTGAAAAAACTCCCGGTGACGGTAAAGTCTGCGGCTTCGCGTTGGTCAACGGCCGGGAGGTCGGTGTCATATCAAACGATTTCACGGTTTTGGGGGCGTCCAGCGCGGTCATCAACCAGAAAAAAGTCAAACATGTAAAAGACGTTGCCAACAAACGAGGCTTCCCGGTGATTTTTCTCGGGGAAACCAGCGGTGCGCGAATGCCTGACCGCATGGGTGCTCCGGGCCGGGCTATCGTTGGCCAGGATGGGGCCGAATACCAGAGGCTGCGCACGGCGCCCTGGACCTCAGCGTTGCTTGGCAGCTGCTTCGGACATTCAGCATGGTATGCATGCCTTTCCGATTTTGTAGTCATGCGCAAGGGCGCAACGCTCGCAGTGGCCAGCCATCGTGTCGCCGAAAAGGCCATTGGCCGTTCGATTACTTCCGAAGAGCTTGGTGGCTGGAAAATGCATACCAAGGTTTCCGGACTGGTGGATGTGGCTGTTGATACCGATCAGGAAGCACTGGACATGACCAAGCGTTTCCTGTCCTACATGCCTACCCATTGCAATGAAGCTCCTCCCAGATATCCGGTGCCCCTGGGGTCGGATGACAAGTGCAAAAACATACTTGATCTGTTGCCGGAGTCGAGGAGTCAGGTTTACGACGTCCAGAAAATAATCGATGCGATCGTTGATGTCGGCAGCCGTTTCGAACTCAAGGCGGGGTTTGGCCGTGCCATTGTTACGACACTCGCCAGACTTGACGGTAGTACGGTCGGCATCATTGCCAACAATCCGATCCAGAAAGGTGGTGCACTGGATGTGGATGCGTGTAACAAAGTCGTGAGTTTTCTGGTTCTCTGCGATTCCTTCAATATCCCGGTGATATTCATGGTCGATGTGCCGGGATTTCTGATCGGGCTGGAGGGGGAAATGCGGGGTGCGCCGGGGCGCATTATCAATTGGGTCAACGCGCTGTCTCAGGTGACCGTGCCGAAGATCACAATCATCATGCGGAAAAGTTACGGCAAGGCCTACCTCAACATGGGGGGAGGTAAAAATTCAGACGAAGTCGCCTGCTGGCCCACTGCTGATCTGGGGTTTGTCGATCCTGTGGTGGGAGTCAATATTTTGCACGGACTCAAGGAAGAGGACGACCCGGAGCGATTCCGGAAACTGGCTAATGACATTGCGCAGGATTCGTCAGTGTGGGGATTGGCCGCACTATACGAAACACAGTCAGTGATTGACCCTCGCGATACCCGGACATACCTCATCCGGACGCTGAAAGTGCATTCGATGCGACTGACCAATGGCGTGGGCAAACATTTACTCAGCAACTGGCCGACTACATTCTGACGCTAACAACTATTAAATTTTTCAAAAAAATAAAAACGAAACATGGAGGTAAGGATGATGGGTTTTCTGTTTGCATTACTAGCGGGATTAGGCTTGGCTTTTCCGGCCGTTTCGGCGCAGCTGGCGGATTATCCCGACAAACCCGTGCGTGTGGTGGTTCCGTATGCACCGGGAGGCTCCAATGACGTGGTCAGCCGCGCAATTACGCCAAAACTGAGTGAGGCATGGAAACAGTCGATCATTGTTGATAACCGGGCTGGAGCCGGTTCGTTGATCGGTACCGAGATTGTGGTGCGTTCGGTACCGGACGGCTATACCCTGCTGGCGACGTCAGGTGCCCTGGCCATCAATGTGTCGCTGTATCGTCTGTCGTTCGATCCGTTGAAGGATCTGGCATCGGTTGCATTTATGGCCCAGATGCCCTACGTGCTTGCGGTTCATCCCTCCCTGCCAGTCAAGTCGACACGCGATCTGATCGGTTATGCGAAAACGAATCCCGGAAAACTTTCCTTTGCTTCCGCGGGAACGGCTACGGCCACTCATCTGACCGGTGAGATGTTCAAATCAATGGCCAAGATCGATCTTTTGCACGTGCCGTACAAGGGCGGCGGGCCGGCGCTTAATGCGATCGTCGGCAATGAAGTCCAGGTGATTTTCAACGTCGTGTCCGGCACATTGCCTCACGTGCGCAACGGGAGGTTGCGGGCGCTGGCCGTCAGCAGCGCAAAACGCGCGGATGTTGCGCTGGAATTGCCCACCATCAGCGAGTCCGGGCTGCCGGGCTTTGATGTGGTATCCGGTTACACCGTGTATGCGCCGGCGGGTACCCCGCGCGCAATTATTAACCGCGTCAATTCCGGAATCAACAGCGCGCTCCAGCAACCGGACACGAAAGAGCGGTTTTTGACGCTGGGCGTCACGCCGATTATCAGCACCCCTGAATCATTAACGGCCTATCTGAAATCGGAAATTGCGCGTTGGGGAAAAATCATCAAGGAAATGAACATCAAGCCAGATTAATTGCAGGGGCCGATGGATTCGGTGTTTTACATCATGCATTTGAACATGAAGGTTTTACGGGAGAAGAGCATGGTGCGAAATCTGGTTTTCAAGATTGCGGCGGTTTGTATCGCCGGGACGGGATATGCCGCCGAAACTTGGGCGCCTGAACTTGCGGTGTCGGTTCCCTGAAGACAGCACGCCGCGTTAAAACCGTAGGCAACTACTGGCCGTATGTGCCGACGATTTATGACTACATCAACAGGGCAACGCCTTACAACAGTCCACAGTCCTTGCGGCCGGATCAGTTTTACGCAGTGATCGCCTATTTTCTGCATTTGAACGGTATAGTCGGAGCCGATGCGGTGCTGGATGCCGAAACCTTGCCGAAAGTGCTGATGCCGAGCAGAGCCGGTTTCAGCGCTGACAGCAGACCGGATACCTCCAATGTAAGGTGCCGCGTCGATTGCAAATAACTGTCGATTGCCATCGCTGCAGCGTTCAGGCAGGGCTGATGACGTCCTACTCAATAATGGCGAGCACCCATGACCACATATAAGTTTCATGCTGTCAGTTATCCGTTGCGGCTGTACAGCGGCAAGGATGCGCTGGAAAACCTGCCGGCAGAACTGAAGCGCTATAAAGCGCAGCGTGCTTTTGTCGTCTGTGGCCGCAGCGTGTCGCGCAAGACGAATCTGGTCGATCGCATTGCGAATATCCTCGGTTCTGCCTATGCCGGCCGTTATGATGAAATCGAGAAGGACACCACCCTCGTTTCAGTGCAGGCCGCCGCCGCCGCGGCCCGGGCGGCGAATGCCGATCTGTTGATTGCCGTCGGCTCCGGTAGCGTGATCCAAGGCACGCGCGTGGTAGCGATTCTACTGGCTGAAAAAGCGCCGGTTGATCAATTGATCACGCAGTACCCGGACAATGCGCCGGCGATCAGTCCCAGGCTGCTGGCGCCCAAGCTGCCGATCATCAATGTGCTGACGGCGGCGACGACGGCGCAGAACCGCGCCGGCTCCGCAGTCAAAGACCCGGCGCGCCCCAATCGCATGGAATTCTTTGATCCGAAAACCCGGCCCGCCGCGGTGTTCTGGGATGAAGAAGCGCTGCTGACCGCGCCGGTGTCGCTGGCGCGGACCACCGGCACCTCGGTGTTCTGGCGTTCGCTGATGAACCTTGGCGCGCCAAGCATGGCGCCCTTGTCCGAGGGCGACCGGCTGCAGGCGTTTCGTCTTGCGCGTGGCGCGCTCGCCCGCATGAGTGATCCGCAGGATGCCGGCGCGCGTGTCGAAATGTGCGCGGCGGCGTTTCTGCAAAACCGGGATGCCGATGATGGCGGCGCGCTGACCGAAAAACACTGGCCCGCGCGCGTGGTTTACGCGCTGGCCACCGCCTTGTTCAATCTGCACGCCCATGTCGGCCAGGGCGAGGCGAACTCCGCGCTCACGGCAACGATGATTCGTCACTTTGGCGCGCGCGATGCGCAGGCGATGGCGTTGATCGCAGAGGCTTTTGGCGTCACCGATGAACGTGCGGCGCATGAGCGCGCTGCGGAAGCCGTGGAGCTCGCTTTCAAGCAGGCGGGCATGCCGACTCGTCTGCACGAACTGGATATTCCCCGCGACAGTCTTGAGACCGTTCTCGAAAACTCGCTGAGGAATTTCAACGCCGATCCCCAACGCGAATTTTTGCGTGAACGCGACACGCTGCTGGCGGCGTTACGGGCTGCTTGGTAAATAACAATATAAGTATTTGTTTTTGTTGTTATATTTTTTAGCGTCCCGCCGGCGTCCCCGAAATTGCTGCCCCACCGTTGCATTCATCCACAGGAGGCAACATGAGCGCTCTGCCGCAATGTCCCCAATGCCGTTCCGAACTGACCTATGAAGACGGCACTCTGTATATCTGTCCCGAATGCGCGCATGAGTGGGCCAAAGACGCCGCAGTCGAATCCGCCGACGCTGAAAAGGTGGTGCATGACGCCGTTGGCAATGTGCTGAACGACGGCGATACCGTGACCGTGATCAAGGATCTCAAGGTCAAGGGTTCGTCGAGCGTGGTCAAGGTCGGCACCAAGGTCAAAGGCATACGGCTGGTCGAAGGCGATCACGACATCGATTGCAAAATTGACGGTATCGGCGCGATGAAATTGAAGTCCATGTTTGTGAAAAAAGTGTAGGTGCAGAACATGATGGCGTTGCTGATGCGCTTGCTCGTCCTGTGCGTTGTGCTGTCAGGCGGCCACGCCTGGGCCAATCCCGCGGCACAGCAATCCATGCTGCTGGCGCAGGCCGCTCCGTCAAAACAGGTGGTGATGTACGCGACCAGTTGGTGCCCGTACTGCCAGCAGGCACGCAATTATTTCCGCGAGCAGGGTATCCCCTACGTCGAGCATGACATCGAGAAGGATGCGGAAGCCAAGCGGGCTTACCAGGCCTTCGGCGGCAAGATGATACCGGTGATCTTCGTTGGTCAGCGGCGGATGAACGGCTTCAGCGTCGCCGGCTTCAACAAAATTTATCCCTGATGCTGCCGCAAGAGCCGCGGCGCCTTCTCATAGTGCGGTCCATGGCTTGACGCTCAAGCCAGCACTCCCAAGAATCAGGTAAAACCACAAAAGCCGTTCGTAAGCGTCGTATCCAGCGACCCGCAGTAAACCCGTCCTGTGGAGGAGGTTTTCATGAACACACCGCCAGCCCTTGGTCATGCCCGCGCCCGTTCATGGCGGCGTGGATTTCCCGTGACGGCGTTGCTGGCCGTGTTGCTGGTGCCGTCCGGCAACGCGCAGGAATTTCCGTCACGGCCGGTGCGTTTCATGATTCCGCTGGCTGCCGGTGGTGGGGGCGACATCACCGTGCGCGCGGTGTCGCAGAAACTGAACGCGGTCTGGGGCCAGTCGGTGGTGGTCGACAACCGTCCCGGTGGCACCGGCGCCATCGCGCTGGAGACCGTGGCTCGCGCTCAGCCCGACGGCTACACCATTGTGATGATCAGCGGCACGCACACCGCGCGGCGGGCAACGCACCACGGCCGCCTGCCCTATGACCTGGTCAGGGATTTCGCACCGGTGACGCAGATGACGCAGCAGTCGTATGTGCTGGTTCTGCATCCGTCAGTGGCCGCGAAGTCAGTTCCCGAATTGATCGCGATGGCAAAAGCCAAACCCAACAGCCTGACTTACGGTTCGGCGGGACAGGGCAGCCTGCAGCATCTCTCGGGTGCGCTGCTGGCGACACTGACCGGTACGCAGTTGCTGCACGTGGCCTACAAGGGCGGCGGGCCGGCGTTGGCGGATGTGTTGGGCGGGCAGATCAGCATGGTGTTCGCCACCCCGCTGGAATCGGTGCCGCACATCAAGCCGGGTCGCCTGCGTCCCTTGGCGGTGACCAGTCCGCAGCGTTCGCCGGCGATGCCCGACCTGCCGTCGATCGCCGAAACCGGCATCGCCGGATACGAGGTGACGAACTGGTACGGTGTGCTGGCGCCGGTTGCCATCAGCAAGCCGGTTCTTGAAAAACTCAATCGCAGCATCGTTGCCGCGCTGCGCACGCCGGAACTGACCGAGCGTTTCCAGAAAGACGGTGTCGAACCCATCGCATCGACGTCGCAGCAATTCCAGAAACACATTCTTGCGGAGATTGCCAAGTGGGAACGCGTGGTGGCCGCGGCCGGTATCAAGGCGGATTAACGGATTTTTATTGCAGTTCAATTGGAGTAACGGAACAAGAAAGGGCGGAATATGCGCGTGGGATTCATAGGACTGGGAACGATGGGCGCTTCGATCGCATTGAATGCGATGAAGGGTGGTTTTGCACTGACAGTGCATGACATGCGCAAGGAGGCTGCGGCGCCGCACATCAAGGGCGGCGCCCAGTGGGCGGACAGCGTCGAGGACGTTGGTCGTGATGCCGATGTCGTACTGACCTCGCTGCCGGGGCCGAAAGAAGTGAAGGCGGTCGCTGAAGGTCTGATCAAGACCATGCGCCCGGGCACGGTTTGGTTTGACCTGTCGACGAACTCGCCGACCGTGGTGCGTGATCTGCATGCGCGTTTCGCAGCCAACAAAGTCTCGGTGCTGGATGCGCCGGTCAGCGGCGGGCCCAGCGGTGCTAAGTCCGGCAAGATGGCGCTGTGGGTCGGCGGTGATCAGGCTGAATTCGAGCGTTGCCGCAAAGTACTCGATGCCGTGGGCGACCAGGTCATTTACATCGGCGCGATCGGCGCCGGTTCGGTAGCGAAGCTGGTGCATAACTGCGCCGGCTATGCGATGCAGCTCGCGCTGGCCGAGCTGTTTACCATGGGCGTCAAGGCGGGCGTCGAACCGTTGCCGCTGTGGGCGGCGATCCGCCAGGGTGCGCTCGGACGCAAGCGTTCGTTCGACCGCATGGGCGACCAGTTTCTGCAGGGCAAGTTTGATCCGCCGGCGTTCGCGCTGGCGCTGGCGCACAAGGATGTCACGCTGGCGACCGAGCTCGCGCGCGAGATCGGCGTGCCGATGCGCCTGGCGAACCTGACCTATGCCGAGATGACCGATGCACTCAACCGCGGCTGGGACAAGCGCGACTCGCGCTCGTTCCTGATCCTGCAGCAGGAGCGCGCCGGCCTGAATATCAAGGTGCCGGTTGAAGACATTGAGGCCGTGCTGAAACGCGACGGCTGATCCGGGTTTGGAGCCGCCCTCGGGCGGCCCCGGGCTTGCGGGGCGATCCGGAAAATCCCGGGCTGGTCCCTGCCTCTCGCAGCACCTGGCCGGCTTTGCCGGTAGGCGTAATTCCGTCTGATCGCCTATACTTCGCAGAACAACCCCGGCGGCCTGCAAGCCCGAGGCATTGGCGCATTTCTGATAACCGAAAAATCCAAATGATCATGAAGAATCGATATGTTCTGATTGTATTCGCCGCGCTTGCTGCGCCGGCTTTTGCGCTTAACATGAGCGTATTCAAGGATGCGCCGGTTACGCGGCTGTCGACCGGGGAGCTGAAAACCTTCAGTGCCACCATCCAGAACACACTGGAAACCGGCGCGGATGGCGCAACCGTCGAATGGAAAGCGCCAAAAACACCGTTTACCAGCAAGATCACCCCGGTGAACACGTCGACCGACGGCAAACGGAAATGTCGCGACACCACTATTGAATCCGAGGCCAAGGATCGTTTCCAGCGTGGCAACTACTCGTTTTGCAAAGCAAGTTCGGGCGAGTGGCAGTTGAATTCCCCGGGTTCCAAGTCCAGCAAGAAGTGAACGGCAACCGGAACCGCACCGGAGCCGCCAATCAGACCATGAAAGACTGCACATGCCATTAAGAGCGCTGCTGTGCCTGGCACTCGCCGGGTTTTTTGCGACATCCGCCTGGGCTCAGTCGGCCACGCTGGACAAGATCCGCAAGACCGGTGTCATCACCATGGGGTATGTCGAAGGCAGCATGCCGTTTTCATTCAAGGACGCCGGTGGACAGCCCCAGGGCTACTCAGTTGCGTTGTGCAACGAGATCGCCGCAGGAATCCGTGCGCAGCTGAAACTCGCGCAACTGGAAACGCGCTGGGTGTCTTTGACGATACAGGACCGGATCAACGCCGTGCGCAGCGGTCGCGTCGATATCGAATGCAGCACAACGACGTGGACGCTGTCGCGCCAGGCCGAAGTTGATTTCAGCCTGATCACGTTTGTCGATGGCGGCAGCATCCTTACTCATGGCAATGCCGAGCCCCGGCGGCTGGTCGATTTTGACGGCAAACGCCTTGCCGTGATCGCCGACACCACGACCGAAAAAGTGCTGCGGCAGGCAGTGGCGCAACGCAGCATCAAGGTCGATATTGAAGTCGTCAAAACCCGTGAAGCCGGGCTGCAGTTGCTGGAGCAGCGCAAGGCCGATGGTTTTGCCTCTGATCGCATTGTGCTGATCGGCATGGTGCTTGGTGGCGGCAAGACGCAGGGGGTTTACAAGCTGCTTGATGAAGATTTTTCGGTTGAGCCCTACGCTTTTGCACTGCCGCGGGGTGACGCCGATTTCCGGCTCGCGGTAAACAGGGTGCTTGCCGGGCTCTA
This sequence comes from uncultured beta proteobacterium, assembly GCA_903933915.1. Classification (GTDB taxonomy): domain Bacteria; phylum Pseudomonadota; class Gammaproteobacteria; order Burkholderiales; family SG8-41. The sequence continues at coordinate 53,014 of CAIZLW010000013.1, forward strand.
CCGCAACGGCGGCATCGACAAGATTTACGCGCAGTGGCTCGGCAATCTCGGACCGCCCAGCCTGCTGCTGTCCGCAGCGTATTTCGTCCAGGCGCTCTCGGAATAACATGGCGACGGCAACAAGCCCGTGGTGCGGGCGGCGCGTGCGCCGGGTTGGCGGTCTGCTGCTGGCTTTTGCGCTGGCACCGGCCAGCGCGCAATACATTCAGATTCCGGATTTCAGGAATCCGCCGCCCCCTGCGGCGTCCCGGCCCTTAGAATCCTGCAGCAACTGCGGTGTGATCCGCGCGATTCGTGAAACGCAAATCCAGCGTTCCATGGCCGTCCCCCAGGGCTTCCAGAGTCCCCAGATACCCGGCGGGCAGGACTCGTCGGTACTGATCGGCGCGGTAGTGGCCTTGCCGATGAGTGACAGCAGCAAAGATCAACCCTTTGTCGGCGGCGTCGGCACGCCGGAGATGCGTGCGCGGTTTTCCGAATCCAATTATGAAATCACGGTATTGCTCGACAACGGGGCTTATGCGATCGCCCAGCGCCGCGATGGCGCGCGTTACAGGGTCGGAGACCGGGTCCGCATGCGCGGCATCGATCTGGAATTGCTGAACCGCTGAACCGCTGAACCGCTGAACCGCGCGTGCAGCCGACTTGCGACCTTAAACCCCGGCTATTAAGATAGTACCAACCGCTGTCGTTCGCAGCGGGGTTTCCCTCAAGGGGAACTTGCTGGAGAGGAGCCCGATCATGTTTGCAGTCGTCAGCAAATCCGATGGTTTTCCAGTCAGTCGCAGCGCCGGGGATGACAAACCTGCTTTGGTCGTGACCTGGACGTCCGACGCCAAGGCCAAGGCTTTCATCGCTTCAAAGGGCATAGACGCCGACTACAAGGTTGTCGCGTTGACTGAAGACACCCTGAACAGCATGGCGCAGGCGCTGGGTTGCGTGGCTGAAGCGATCGATTTCGACTCCTACCCCGAGCAGTAGATGCGCGGCTGATCAACCGCAGCCGCCCTTTCGGGGCGGCTTTTTTGCGCCTGCTGTCGGCTGCCTCGGCTAGAATCATCGCCATTATCCAATCAGCGGAGACGGTTGCATGGACGCGTTGAAAGTCGGCATGAAGCATGTTGCAGAACGCGAGGTCACCGAGGCAATGACCACCAGGCGCGGCGATTACCGGGTTTTTTCGACGCCGTCGATGGTGCAGTTCTGCGAAGCGTCCGCCAGCGAACTTATTGCGCCGCATTTGCTGCCGGGGCAGGGGCAGGTCGGCATCGTGGTCACCATACGCCACATGGGTCCGACGCCGATGGGCAAACGGGTGCGCGCCGAAGTCGAACTGACCGGCATCGACCGTCGCCGGCTAAGTTTCAAGATCAGGGTGTTCGACGATATCGAACAGGTGGGCGAGGCCGAACATGACCGCTTCATCGTTGATCTCGACAAGTATCAGGCGAAGCTGAAGAAAAAAATCGAAGGTTAAGGGACGCAGCCGCAAGTCCCAGGGGGGCATCATGGCATGGCTATTCACCAAGTATTTCCTCACCGCCGCCGTAGTCGTTCTGGTATCCGAACTGGCCAAACGCAGCGACAGGCTCGGCGGCTTGATCGCTGCGCTGCCGATGGTCACGGTGCTGACGCTGATCTGGCTTTATCTCGAGAACCAGCCGGTTGAGAAAATCGCCAACCACGCCTGGTATACGTTCTGGTACGTGATTCCGACGCTGCCGATGTTTCTCGTATTCCCGGTGCTGTTGCCGCGGATCGGTTTCTGGCCGGCGCTGGCGGTGTGCGTGTTGATTACTGTTGCCTGCTTCTGGCTGTTTGCGCTGGCAGTGCGGCGCTTCGGTATCGAATTGCTGTAGCTTATTTACAGGAGCGGTTTTCTTGAGCGAAAAAATAGAGCTGGTGGTCTGCGACATGGCCGGCACTACGGTGCGCGACGCCGGGCAGGTGCCGCAGGCCTTTACATCGGCACTGGCCGCGCACGGCATTCCGGTGACGCCGCAGGCGATCAACAGCCTGCGCGGCGCCTCCAAACGCCTGGCGATCCTTAATTTGATGCCCGAGGGCGGCGACCGGGCGCCGCGCGCCGCGCAGGTGTATACCACTTTCGTGCAGCATCTTGCACAGGTGTTCAAGGGTACGGTGGAACCGGTGCCGGGCGCGCGTGAGGCGATCGATGCGCTGCGCGCCCGTGGAGTGCGGATTGCGCTGAACACCGGTTTCGACCGCGAGACGACCGATCTGCTGCTCGAGGCGCTGCGCTGGCGCGACGGCATGGTTGATGCCGTGGTCTGCGGCGACGAAGTGACGCAGGGACGACCGGCGCCGTACATGATTTTCCATTGCATGGAGGCGACTGGCGTCACCGACGTGCGCCGCGTCGCCAATGCCGGCGACACCGTGCTCGATCTGCAGGCGGGTCACAATGCCGGCGTTGCGCTCAACATTGGCGTGTTGTCCGGCGCGCACGGCCGCGACCAGATGCAGTTGCAGCCGCATACCCATCTGCTGAACAGCGTGGCAGAACTGCCAGAACTGCTGCGCAGTCACGCATAAAAGACATCCGCAATAAAGTTCTTTGACCGTACCCGTTATGAGCCGTACGGGCGTTAAAGTCCGTGCATGCCAAACTTCATCGTCACTTTTTCAAGCGACACACATCCGATTTTTATCGTGCTGGCCGGCGTTGTTGTCGCAACATTGATCGGCGCCTCTACCCCGGTCCATGCGTCGTCCCGCCTGCAGATCGCAGGTGTGTCGCCGGCAGCAGTAACAGCGAACGTCAGCAACCCGGCGCGAGCCAAATCACGGGCCGAAACCGCCCGTCCACCTGCCGAACCCCTGCGCGCATTACACGTTGTGACCGCGCCCGGTGCGGGGCAGGAGGGTTATATCCACTACTGGGTGATCACGGCGCCGGATGGCGAGGAAGAAATCCAGGTCGGTGTCGAATTGCCCAATCAGCGCATCGCCTGGTCGTTTCCCGAACTGGGGGTGCAGGTTCGCCCGTTTATTGCCGATGGCGAAGTCCAGGCCGGCGGCAAAGTGTTCCGAATCCAGTACCTATACGGCTTGCGGCCGTTTGCCACGGATTCCGCGATGCGCAACCTGCGCGCGGCACTGGAATTTCGCGTGGCCTACTGGGTCGATAACGGCACGCCATACTGTCTGCTCAACGGCCAAGCCCGGGAAGTGTGCATGAGCTGCATGGGTTTTGCGATGCAGGTGCTGTTTCCGGGCAAGACGCCGGCCTATCCCGAGGTGCCGCGGGAGTTTCCGCGCATCGGCGCCGAACGGTATTACACCACCGAGGATCTGCTGCTCTATCTGACCGGGTTGCACAAACTGCCGACCGACGCTGCGCGACGGCAACAGATCATGACCATCAGCGCACCGCAGTCGCTGCAGGAGGAATTGATCCGGCTGTCAGCACTGGCGTCCGATGAGGCGCCGGTTGTTGCCGAGGCGGCCAAAACGCCTGCAAAACGCCGGGTCAGCGCCCGAACGTCGCCGACCAAGCCTGCAGTAAAACGTCCGCCGTCGACCAGCTGACCGCTTCAGAACTGTTCGTCGTCCCGCAGGTAACGCCACTGCCCTACGGGTAGATCGCCGAGCATGACCTTGCCGATGCGTACGCGCTTGAGGCCGGTGACGGTGAGCCCCACCAGTTCGCACATGCGGCGGATCTGGCGCTTTTTGCCCTGGCGCAGCACGAAGCGCAGCTGGTCCTGGTTTTGCCAGGACACCTGCGCCGGGCGCAGCGCTGTGCCGTCAAGCGACAGGCCATGCTGCAGAAGGGCCAGGCTGTCTTTGGCGAGTTTGCCGGTGACCCGCACCAGGTATTCTTTTTCGATGCGCGAGTTTTCGCCGATCAGCTGTTTGGCAATGCGCCCGTCCTGAGTCAGGATCAGCAGGCCGGTGGAGTCGATGTCGAGCCGGCCGGCGGGAGCCAGTCCGCGCAAATGCTGCGGGCCGAAGCGCAATTTGCTGCGGTCGCCGGTGTAGTGATTTTCCGCGGTGACCAGGGTGCTGGCCGGTTTGTAGTTGTTTTCCGCCTGGCCGGAGACGTAGCCGATCGGTTTATGCAGCAACAACGTGACCCGTGATTGCTGTTTTTCGCGCGCCGCCGCTGTCAGTGTGATGCCCTGGGTGGGCAGAATGCGGGTGCCCAGTTCGGTAACTGGAACGCCGTCCACCAGCACCCAGCCGCGCTCGATATAGCTGTCGGCTTCGCGCCGGGAGCACAGACCCTGCTCCGACATCAACTTGGACAGGCGGATTTTTTCCATGGTGGTCATGAACGCGGGATTGCTGCACACCATTGCGGGGTGCAACAAAACCTAATTTTGTAAGTTATTGTTTTTATTAACAATTTAATTTCGCCGTACATCAAAATGCAGCAAAAATTTTTGCTGCGGCTTTGATCGTGCGGTCAATTTCCGCAGGGCCGTGAGCGGCAGATACAAATCCGGCCTCATAGGCCGACGGCGCCAGATAGATGCCTTCGGCCAGCATGGCATGGAAAAAGCGGTTGAAGGCATCCTTGTCGCATTGCATGACCTCGGCATAACTCATCGGCGGCGTTTCGCGGAAATAAAGGCCGAACATGCCGCCGATATTGCGCGCTGAAAACGGAATGCGATTGCCCTGTGCCGCTTCGGTCAGGCCGCTGCATAACTGGTGGGCGGTTGCCGCCAGTTTGTCGTAGAACCCCGGCGCCTGGATCAGTTTCAGCGTGGCCAGTCCGGCGGCAACGGCCACCGGATTGCCGGACAGCGTACCGGCCTGATACACCGGCCCCACCGGGGCGATGCACTGCATGATGTCACGACGGCCGCCGAAGGCGCCGACCGGCATGCCGCCGCCGATGACTTTGCCCAGCGTGGTCAGATCGGGCTTGATGCCGTACAGCGCCTGCGCGCCGCCCAGCGCTACACGGAAGCCGGTCATGACTTCGTCAAAAATCAGCACGGCGCCATGTTCGGTGCATAAGCGGCGCAGCAATTCGAGGAATCCGGGCTTGGGAGCGACCAGGTTCATATTGCCGACAACCGGTTCGACAATGACCGCAGCAATTGCTGAACCTTCGCGGCTGAAAGTTTCTTCCAGCGCCGCTTCATTGTTGTAATCGAGAACCAGGGTAAGCGCTGCCACTTCGGCTGGAACGCCTGCGGAGGAGGGCTGGCCGAAAGTCAGCGCACCCGAGCCGGCCTTGACCAGCAGCCCGTCGGCATGACCGTGGTAACAGCCTTCGAACTTGATAATTTTGCTGCGCCCGGTAAAACCACGGGCGAGGCGGATCGCGCTCATCGTCGCTTCGGTGCCGGAACTGACCAGCCGCACCTGCTCCAGCGACGGCACCAGCTGCCGCAGCAAATCGGCCATCTCGATTTCAACCTCCGTTGGCGCGCCGAACGACAGACCGCGCTCGGCCGCCTGCTGCACGGCCCGCACCACGTCAGGATGGGCGTGGCCGCAGATCAGCGGACCCCAGGAGCCGACGTAGTCGATGTAACTGTTGCCATCGGCATCCCATATCAGTGGCCCCTTGCCGCGCTGGAAAAAAAGCGGCGTGCCGCCGACGGATTTGAATGCACGCACCGGCGAATTGACGCCGCCGGGAATGGCGAGTTGGGCATGGTTGAACAGTTTCTGGCTTTTTTTCATCAGTGCAATTCGAACAGGGATTGAAATTCACGGGCCGCCGCTTCAATGTCGGGAGCGGAAAACACCGCCGAAATAACGGCGACGGCGTTGATGCCGGCGGTGATCAGTTGCGGTGCGTTGGCCGGCGTGATGCCGCCGATGCCGACGAGTGGAACTGTGAAGCGTTGGCTGGCACGGCCGATCAGATCAAGCGGCGGACGCACCGCATCCGGTTTGACGCCGGAAGCGAAAAAACTGCCAAAGGCGACATGATCGGCGCCGGCGGCCAGCGCCGCTTCCGCCAGTTCCAGGCGATCGTAACAGGATACGCCCAGCAGTTTGTCCGGACCGAGCCGGGCGCGCGCCGCAGCAATATCGCCGTCCTCGCCGCCGAGATGCAGCCCGGCGGCATCCACCGCCAGCGCGAGATCCAGATGGTCGTTGATGATCAGCGGCACGCCGCGTGCAGCACACAGCGCCTGCAGCGCGCGGGCTTGGGTCAGGCGCAATTGCGTTGACGCGGACTTGTTGCGGTATTGCAGGACACGGGCACCACCGGCGAGTGCCGCGCGCACGCGATACAGCAGATCGTCGGTATCAGCGAGATCCGGCGTGATCGCATACAACCCGGCGATCCGCGAGTTCACGCTTGGGGTTCGCCGTCGCCTTCGGGCGCGCCGGGCTCGGCTTCGTCTTCGCGCGCCCAGAACAGGCGGTCGGGGATGTGCTGACCCATGCCCGGACGAAAGGCGAGCTTCAGCGATTGCCAGGTGTATTCCTGGGCGTCGCGCACCGCCTCCTGCATGTCGACGCCATTGGCGATGGTCGCGGCCAGCGCGGAAGCCAGTGTGCAGCCAGACCCATGGTAACTGCCGGTCAGGCGCGGCCAGGAATCGCTGCGCACCACGCCGTCGCTGTTGTACAGGGTATTGACGACCTCACCGGTGTTTTCGTGGGTGCCGGTGATCAGCACGTATTCGCAGCCCGAAGCGAGGATGCGTTGCGCGCATTCCGCGAGATCGGGGTTGTCGTCGCCGTCTTCAGCATCATCCGCGGCGAGGCGACGAGCTTCAATGCTGTTCGGCGTGATGATGGTGGTCTGCGGAATCAGCAGTTCGCGGATTGCCGCCAGCATGTCTTCGGACGCGAGTTCATCGCCGCGTCCCGAGGCCAGCACCGGGTCGAGAATCAGCGGGATTTCGGGGTAATCGGAAACCACTTCGGCAACCGCAGCAACGGCTTCGAGACTGCCGAGCACGCCGATCTTGAATGCGGCGACCGGCATGTCTTCGAGAATGCAGCGCGCCTGGTCGGCGACCCATTCACCGTCGATCGGCAACACGCCGTCGACGCCCATGGTGTCCTGCACCGTGATTGCGGTGACCACGGAAACCGGATGGCAACCCATGCTGGCAAGCGTCATGATGTCGGCTTGCAGTCCGGCGCCGCCGGTCGGATCGGTGGCGGCGAACACCATGACAATGGGCGGGGAATCAGTCATGCGCGAGGTAGTCATGCGCGAGGTTGGGCCCGGCGGTGGGATGGGCTAAAATGACAGGGTTCACAACGAATTCACGACGAAGTTCCAGCCGATAGATTGTAGCTTACATTTAACACAGAAAACGCTGATGACCACCGATACCGGGCAGTACCGCAAATACATGTGCTTGATTTGCGGCTTCATTTACGACGAGGCCGCGGGTGCGCCTGACGAGGGCATCGCACCGGGCACCAAATGGGAAGACGTGCCGATGAACTGGACTTGTCCGGAGTGCGGCGCCCGCAAGGAAGACTTCGAGATGGTGCAGATCTGACAGGAGGCTTGCACGCATGAGACTGCTGCATACCATGATCCGCGTCGGCGACCTGCAACGCTCGATTGATTTCTACACCCAGGTGCTGGGCATGCGCCTGCTGCGCAAAAGCGATTACCCCAGCGGCCGTTTTACCAATGCCTTTGTCGGTTATGACGATGAGTCGCGCACCGCAGTGCTCGAACTGACGCACAACTGGGATACCGCGTCGTACGACATGGGCAGCGGCTTCGGCCATGTCGCGGTCGAGGTCGAGGATGCTTACAAGACCTGTGACGAAGTGAAAAAACGCGGCGGCAAAGTCACCCGTGAACCGGGCCCGATGAAGCACGGCGCGACGGTGATTGCGTTTGTCGAAGACCCCGACGGGTACAAAATCGAATTCGTACAGCGCAAGACTGCAAGCTAAGCCAGTGCGCTTACAGCATCGGCGATCCGCACAAAATCCGCCACCGACAGCTCCTGTGCCCGGGCCCCGGCATTGATACCGAGTGCCGCCAGCTGTTCGGCCGATACCATGCCTTTCAGCGTGTTGCGCAGCGTCTTGCGTCGTTGCGAGAATGCACGGCTGACCACTTCGGCAAACAGTGTTTCGTTGCGTGCCGGATGCGGCAGCGGATGCAGCGGCGTCAGCCGGACCACCGCGGATTCAACCTTGGGCGCGGGATCAAACGAGTCGGCGGGTACGTCGATCAGCTTTTCCATGTCGAACCGGTATTGCAGCATCACCGACAGCCGGCTGAATTCCGAATCACCCGGTGCGGCGACCATGCGTTCGACCACTTCCCGCTGCAGCATCACATGCACGTCGCGGATGTGGCGGGCATAGGCGGCGAAGCGGAACAGCAGCGGCGTCGAGATGTTGTAGGGCAGGTTGCCGACCACGCGCAGGTCGTCTCCCAGCGCCGCAAAATCGAATTCGAGCACGTCGCCTTCATGGATGACCAGGCGTTCCGGCGGATACAGTCCGTGCAGCCGGGCGATGAGGTCGCGGTCGATTTCGACAACCTGCAGGCGGTCCAGACGCGTGAGCAGCGGATCGGTCAGTGCACCGAGCCCGGGACCGATTTCAACCAGGTTGTCGCCCCGCCGTGGCATGATCACCGAGATGATGCTGGCAATGATGCCGTCGTCGATCAGAAAGTTCTGGCCAAACCGCTTGCGCGGAATGTGTCCGGCCGCGGAACGCATGGTCACGCCGCGCGTTTGCTGCGTATGGCCAGTTCTGCAGCCAGTTCAATGGCGGCAATCAGGCTTTCGGGTTTGGCTTTGCCGGTGCCGGCCAGTTCGAGCGCCGTGCCGTGATCTACCGAGGTGCGGATGACCGGCAAGCCGAGCGTGATGTTGATGCCGCCGCCGAAGCTCGCATACTTGAGTACAGGCAGGCCCTGGTCGTGATACATCGCCAGCACGCAGTCGCAGTGCTTGAGGCGTTCGGGCTGGAACAGCGTATCGGCGGGCAGCGGGCCGATCAGGTGGTATCCCTCGCTGCGCAGTTTTTCCAGCACCGGCGTGATGACTTCAATCTCCTCGCGGCCGAGATGCCCGGATTCACCGGCATGCGGGTTAAGCCCGGCAACAATGATTCGGGGCTGGGGGATCGCGAAACGCCGCACCAGGTCGCTGCGCAGTACGCGCAGCGTACGTTCAAGACCCTCCCGGGTGACGGCGGCGGCGACTTCATGCAGCGGCAGGTGGGTGGTGGCCAGCGCGACACGCATGCCGCCGCCGGCGAGCATCATCACCACCTGCGGCGCATGCAATCGTTCCTGCAGGAACTCGGTGTGCCCGGTGAAGGGGATGCCGGCGTCGTTGATGATTCCCTTGTGCACCGGTGCTGTTGCCATTGCATCAAACAGGCCGTCGCGGCAACCGTCGGTGGCGATTTCCAGCGTGCGCAGCACGTAGCGGCTGTTGGCGGGGTCCAGGCGTCCGGCAGCAGCCTGTTTGTTGAGGGGAACATGCAGCACCGAGAACGCCGGCGCCGTATCGCGATCGACAAAACGCGGTGGTGTACCGGCAGTGCCCAGTTTCCGTGCCCGGGTATGTAACAGGGTTTCATCCGCGATGACCACGATGCGTGCGGGAAACACATGTCCGCTGATCATCGCGCACAGATCAGGGCCGATGCCGGCGGGTTCGCCGGCAGTGACGGCAATGAGCGGGGTGTCAGGCGCGAGCGTCATGATCAGCCGGAGTTGAATTCGGCCCTGGCCGATTAGTTGCGGTTTTCCAGCCGCTGCTCAACGTAGGCGCGGTCACGTAACTGGCGCACCCATTCCTGGTAAGCCTCGTCGGTTTTGCGCTCACGCAGGGTTTGCCGAGCGTTCATACGCTGCCCTTCCTGGGTCATGTCCTGGTTGCGCCGCTCCATGACCTGGATCAGGTGCCAGCCGAAAGGACTGCGCACCGGCCCGCTGATTTCGCCGGGTTTCAGTTCATCCATGGCGCGTTCGAACTCGGGCACCGTGTCGCCCGGAGACAGCCAGTTCAGGTCGCCGCCACGCGATGCACTGGTGTCTTCGGAGCGTGCCCGCGCCAGTTCGGCAAAATCCACCTTGTTGTCGAGGCGATCTTTCAATGCAAGTATGCGATTACGCGCTTCGGTTTCCGAAACCAGTTCGTTGGTCTTGACCAGGATGTGCCGAGCGCGGGTCTGCTGTACGACGATCGGCGCGGCGCCACCCCGCCGCTCGTTCAGGCGCAGGATATGAAACCCGTTGGGGCTGCGCAGCAGCTCGGTCAACTGGCCGGCCTGCAGCGGCCGCACCGCATCCAGGAACAGCGCCGGCAGCCGGCTGGTTTCACGCCAGCCGATCAGACCGCCTTGCAGGGCTTCCGGGCCGTCGGAGAAAGCCGCGGCGACCTGGCGGAAATCGGTGCCGCCTTTGATCTGCGCCAGCGCCTGTTCAGCGCGTTCACGACGCGCCTGCAACTGCTCTGGCGAGGCCTTTTCGGGAACCGCGATCAGAATATGCGATACGTTGAATTCGTCGCGTCCGGGCTGTGTCAGCTGGGTCTGGATGAAATTGTCGATTTCCGATTCGGTCACCACGATTTTTTGCGCGACCTCGCGTTCGCGCAGTCGCGACAAGGTGATTTCACTGCGGATGTCCTCGCGGAATTTGTCGTAAGGAACGTTGTCTTTAGCCAGCACGGTGCGCAACTCCGCTACGGTCATCTTGTTCTGTTCGGCAATCTTCACCATGGCCCGGTCCAGTTCGGCGTTATCGACACGCGTTCCGGTATCGCGGGCATGCTGCATCTGCACGCGGTCGTTGATCGTCCGCTCCAGCAACTGCTTCTCAAGGATCTGGCGCGCGGGCGGTTGCGTGCCCTGCTGCGCCAGTTGGCGCAGTGCGAAATCGACCCGCGCCGCCAGTTCGCGCTCAGTGATCACTTCGTCATTGACGACCGCAATGATGCGATCGATGACGACGATCGCGTTTGGCTTGGCCTGCTGGGCTTGCGCAGTCGCGGCAATCAGTATCAGGCAGGCAGCAGTCAGTCGGAGGGCGGTTCGGAAGTGCATGTCATGTCCAGGGTTTGGGATGCAGCCGGGGTTTTCCGGGCGCGCCGTTCGGGCACGCCGGTCAGAACAGTCCCGGTACATTGTATTCGACCGGCGCTGGTGAGCGTGGGTCGAAGGCTTTGTAGCCGACAATATTACGCTTAAGCACTTCCATCGGGCTACTGCCGATGCGCGAGACGCCGGTCAGTTCCAGCATGACGAATATCGACGTGCTGGCAGCGCTGCTGGTGGTGGCGAAGCGGTGTGCGGCAATGCGCAACGACCAGCAGCGGTCGTTGTATTCGATGCCGGCCAGTGCCTCCAGCGCACGGTTGTCGAGCAGCGAATAGTTCCAGCGGCCGACTGCGGTCCACCCGGCCTGGATTGGCCATTGCATGGAAATGTCGGTCTGCCGAATCGAATTGATGGTTTCGCGGTAAGCCAGGTTCAGCACTTTGCCGTGCTGCGGCTGGTAACGTCCGGAAACATTGAATTTCTGGGTTTGCTGAAGGTCCGTGTTGTATTGCCATCCGGCATCAGCCGTCCAGTTTTTTGCGAGGTTGCCGCTGACGGCGGCCAGCAGGTCCGACGAATTGCTGTCGCTGGCGCGTGGCGCAACACCGGGAACGGTGACGCGCTGAGATTCGAAATAATAACGTTGTGCGAGCGCGCCGCGGATGCGTTCGATGCCCGAATCGGCGCTGATGAAACGCGAGGTGACACCGAGGGTCAGCTGGTTGGCGTCGTTGATGCGATCCTGGCCGCTGAACTGGTTTTCGGAAAAGATAGTGGCGAAGTTGATGTCCTGGAGGCCGCTGTCGAAGTTCGGCAGTGCGCTCTGATCCTTGTAGGGGATATAGACATAGTAGGCCTTGGGTTCCAGCGTTTGCAGCACGCGCTGGCCGCGGGCATCCATTTCGCGCTCGAATACCACGCCGCTTTCGGCGCTGAACACGGGCAGCGAGCGTGTGGTGTCCGGCAGGTTTTCGTTATTGTTTTTACCGATGGCGTAATGCGTCAGGTGCGCGCCGATCTTGGGCGTGAAGTGGGCGAACGCGTTTTGCACGGGCACGGAGTAACTGGGATAGGCAACCACGCGCTGACCGTTGACCAATGACACATGGTCAAAGGCCGTGTAGTTGCCCAGGAAATCAAAGTCGCCGCGGCCCGTGGTCTGCCGTTGCGCGACCAGTGAAAGCTGGGGTTGCCGGTTGTACGGCGGCGTCAACGGCGCCAGCGGATCCGACTGCAGCGTCTGGAAGCGCTGGGTATAAGCCGAAACGCCGTAGGTGCCGCTGTCGCCCCAGGTGCCGCCGCGGCCCAGCGAGACGTCGTTGGACAAATTCACCTGCGATGTCACTGCGACCTGGGTCGACAGGTCGGTGAAATATTTGCCGTCCGAAACCCGGTTGATGTTCAGCGCGCCGTTCCAGTTGTTGCTGAACTGCTGCTGGTGTTTGGAGAAGAAGCCCCAGCGGTCGCTGCCCACCTGCTGATCGCCGGAGAGTATTTCGGCACGCGCATCGCCGCGCCACTTGGGGTCAAGGTAGCGGAATTCGCCGCCCAGTTGCAGGCCGCGCTTGGTCATGTAGCGCGGATAAATCGTCGCGTCCATGTCTGGCGCCAGATTCAGGTAATAGGGGACGGTGAATTCAAAGCCGGTGGTGTTCGAGCTCCGGTAACTGGGGGTCAGTACGCCGGACTTGCGTTGTTCGTGCAGCGAGAATGACAGGTAGGGCGACCAGAAGATCGTCTGGTCCATGAATACGATGCTGGCGTCGCGTGCGACCCCGACGTCGCGGCTGCGATCGAGATCGAGTTCCTTGGCGCGCAGGTACCACGCGTTGTTGCCGGGTTCGCAGGTGGTGTAATTCGCCGATTCGATACGGTACTGGCCCGGGCCCTGGAACAACAGGCGCTCGGCGGTGCCGCGGCCGTCGCTGACCGGAAGCGGGCCGCTGCCGGCAGGACCGGTCGGCGGCAGGGTCATCAGCATGTAACGCGGGGATTCCATGAACCCGCGATCGCTGGCTGTTTCGTAACGCAGCACGCTGCCTTCGATCAGTTCGCGGCCTTGTTCCAGGCGGACGTTGCCTTTGGCGTCGAGCACGTCATTTTGGGTGTCGTGGCGCATCCAGTCGGCGGCAAACGCCTGGCCGCGTTTGCGCATGCGCACATTGCCAAAGGCTTCAAGCTCCTTGTCCTGCGTGCCCTGGATGCGGTCTGCATCGACGAACAGCGGCACTTCCTCGGGCGTATCGGGGATCGGCAGCAATCGCGACTGCGGCTTGAGTGTCAGCCCGTCATCGGCGCCGGCAAGCAGCGGCAACGCGCACAGGACTGCAAGCGCAATTCGGGTTTTTCGGGAAAAGGGCATCGGGAAAGGGTGTCAGGCGAGGTGCTAAAATCTCACAATTCACTCTCTGAAGCAACGATTGAAACCGTCATCTGACTCCGGAAACGATTTGCGGCGCGAAGCGCTGAGTGCGTGGATCGCCACGCAGTTGCCCGGCGCGGCCTTTACGCTCGCGCCGGCTTCGGCGGATGCCAGCTTCCGGCGGTATTTCCGGGTGACGCTGGATGGCGCGACGCGTATCGCCATGGATGCGCCGCCCGAGCGCGAAGACAGCCGGCCGTTCATCCATGTCGCGCAGTTGATGCACGATGCCGGTGTGCATGTGCCCGAAGTGCTGGCTGCCGATACCGCGCAGGGTTTCATGCTGCTGACCGACCTCGGCAACACCACCTATCTGAAGGCGCTCACCGAAGACAACGCGGATGCGCTGTTTCGCGACGCGATTGCCGCGCTGATCACCTGGCAGCGGGCGAGCCGCGCGGATGTGTTGCCGCCCTACGATCGCGCGCTGCTGCAGCGGGAAATGGACCTGTTTCCCGACTGGTACGTCGGTCGTCATCTCGGCATCAAACTGACGGATGCCCAGCGCGAATCTCTGGCCGGGATTAACCAGCTGCTCGCTGACAGTGCGCTGGCACAACCGGCAGTTTATGTGCATCGCGACTACATGCCGCGCAATCTGATGCTGTCATCGCCGAATCCCGGCGTGCTCGATTTCCAGGACGCCGTATACGGCCCGATTACCTATGACGTGGCCTCCTTGTTCCGCGACGCTTACCTGAGCTGGCCGGAAGAGCGGGTGATCGACTGGGCGGCGCGCTACTGGGATCAGGCCAAACGCGCGCAACTGCCGGTCGATGCGGATTTCGGCGCGTTTTACCGCGCGCTGGAATGGATGGGTCTGCAGCGACACCTGAAAGTGCTGGGCATATTCGCGCGCATCCATTATCGCGACGGCAAGCCCGGCTATCTTGAAGACACGCCGCGTTTTCTGCGTTACGCCCGTGAAGTCGGCGCGCGTTATGCGGCACTGAAACCGTTGCTGCATTTGCTCGATGAACTGGAGCAGCGCAGCCCGCAAGTCGGTTACACCTTCTGAGGCCGGCGTCTTGAAAGCGATGATTCTGGCGGCGGGGCGCGGTGAGCGGATGCGGCCGCTGACCGACCATACGCCTAAGGCCCTGCTGAAGATAAACGATAAGTCATTGATTTCAAATATTATTTATTCATTAACCCAGGCTGGGATCACCGAACTGGTGATCAATCTGGCGCATCTCGGCAACACCATCGCCACGGCCCTGGGTGATGGCGCGGCACAGGGCGTGCACATTACTTATTCACCCGAAACCGAGGCGTTGGAGACGGCGGGCGGCATTGCCTATGCGTTGCCGCTGTTGGGCGACGCGCCCTTCATTGCCGTCAATGCCGATGTCTACAGCGACTACGACTTTGCCGCGCTGGCGCGTTCGGCGCAGCGATTACAGGCAGAGGGGCCGCTCGCGCATCTGGTGCTGGTCGACAATCCGCCGCAGCACCCGCGCGGCGATTTCGGGTTAGCTGACGGACGGGTGCAGGCAGAGGCCGCAAACCGATTGACGTTCAGCGGCATCGGCGCTTATCACCCGGCGTTGTTTGCCGGCGTGCGCCGGGGCGCAAAAGCGCGCCTTGCCGATCTGCTGATTGCCGCGATGCCGGCCGGCCATGTGACCGGCGAACACTATCGCGGGCAGTGGCATGACATCGGCACCCCGGAACGTCTGGCTGCCGTCGACCGCGCCGCACGCGGCGGCTGATCCCGCCTTCACCGTCGCATCGCCTCCTGCGGGACGGCGGCTATAATCATTCCATGGACACTACGCTTGATGCTTCTGTTTACGCGCGCCGCCGCGCGCGCCTGGCGGCCCGGCTGGGCAACGGCGTGGCCATCGTGCCGACCGCGCCGGAATGCCTGCGCAATCGCGACGCGCACTATCCCTATCGCTACGACAGCTATTTCTATTACCTGACCGGATTCCGCGAGCCGGAAGCGGTGCTGGTGCTGGTGGGCGGTGAAACGCCGCGCAGCATGCTGTTTTGCCGTGAAAAAAACGCCGAGCGTGAAATCTGGGATGGCTTCCGTTACGGACCCGAAGCAGCGCGCGATGCCTTTGCTTTTGATGAGGCCTGCAGCATTACCGAGCTTGATGCGCGCATGCCCGATCTGCTCGCCGACCGGCCAGCCGTACAAGTGCATCTCGGCAGCGATCCGGTGTGGGACGGTCGTGTACTAGGCTGGGTCAATGCCGTGCGCGGTCGCGCACGCAGCGGGGTTGCGGCCCCCGGCGACCTTCGCGATGTGCGCGTGCTGCTCGACGAGATGCGGCTGATCAAGGATGGTCATGAAGTGGCGCTGATGCGCCGCGCCGGCGACATTTCTGCCGCCGCCCACCGTCTGGCGATGCAGGCAGCGCGTCCCGGTGTCGCCGAATATGCAGTCGAAGCCGTACTGCAGCACGAGTTCCGGCGCTGCGGTGCGCAGGCCCCGGCCTACACCCCCATCGTTGCCGGCGGCGTCAATGCCTGCGTGCTGCACTACGTCGAGAACAACGCGACTCTGGCCGACGGCGATCTGCTGCTGATCGATGCCGGTTGCGAACTCGACGGTTACGCGTCCGACATCACTCGCACTTTCCCGGTCAACGGCCGTTTCAGCGGTCCGCAGCGCGATGTCTATGAACTGGTTCTGGCGGCACAGGCGGCGGCGATTGCCGTGGTAAAACCCGGGGCGCACTGGAATGCACCGCATGACGCGGCGGTTGCGGTGCTGGCGCAAGGCTTTATCGACCTGAAATTGCTCGGCGGCACGCTCGATGCCGTGCTGGAACAGGAAACCTACAAACAGTTCTACATGCACCGCACCGGCCACTGGCTGGGACTTGATGTGCACGATGCCGGTGAATACAAGACCGGCGGCGAGTGGCGCGAACTGCAGCCGGGCATGGTGCTGACCGTCGAGCCCGGTTGTTACATTCGCCCGGGGCCGGGCGTGCCCGAAGCCTTTGCCCATATCGGTATCCGCATTGAAGACGATGCGCTGGTGACCGACGGCGGCTGCGAGATACTCAGCGCCGCGGCGCCAAAAAGCGTGGCCGATATTGAAGCGCTGATGCGCGACCGCCATGGCTGATCTTGCGGATATTGCTGCGGTGGAAACCGAAACCGCGGATGTCGTCATTATCGGCGGCGGTCCGGTGGGCAGTGCGCTGGTGCTGGCGCTGCAGCGGACCGGATGGCGGATAGTATTGCTGGAAGCACGGACCGCGGCCACGATTGATGCACGACCGCTGGCCTTGTCATACGGCACGCGGCTGATTCTCGAGCGTCTGGGTGTGTGGCCGGCGCTGGCCGCGAAGGCCACCCCGATCCGCCATATCCATGTATCGCAGCAAGGCGGTTTCGGCCGTGCCGGGCTTGAGGCCGCTGAAGCCGGATTGCCGGAACTGGGTTATGTGATCGATTACGCCGCTCTTGCACGGGAACTCGTCCGTGCGACGACGGAGGCTTCGGCTGCGGACTGCCGCATGGGCGCCCGCGTTGCCGCCTGGCACGGCGGTGATCCTGCGCGGGTGGATTACGAAATGGCCGGCGTACAACGCACATTGACGGCGTCACTGGTGGTGGTCGCTGATGGCAGCGGCGTTGCGGATGCCGATATCGTGGATTACCAGCAGTGCGCGGTGACCGCGCGTGTGGTGAGTGAGCGCCCGCATAACAACACCGCCTACGAACGGTTTACGCCGCATGGTCCGCTGGCCTTGTTGCCGGATGGCACAGGCTGGGCGCTGGTATGGACGACCTCGCCGACGCGGGCGCAGATGTTGTGCGAACTCGATGCACAACAGTTTCTCGCCGAGCTGCGCGCCGAATTCGGCAGCCGTGTCGGTGATTTCACCGCGGTCAGCGGACGCGCCAGTTATCCCTTGCGTTTGCGTCGCGCACCACAAGCATCGCCGGATCACACGGTCTTGATCGGCAATGCCGCGCAGACGCTGCATCCTGTGGCCGGGCAGGGTTTTAATCTGGGCTTGCGTGATGCCTGGGAGCTTGCCGAGCATGCGCTGAATGATGCTGCAGCGCCGGGATCCGCGGCCTGGCTGAAGGCGTATCACGCGCGGCGCAATATCGATCGCGGCGGCGGCATTGGCATGACCCACGCGCTGGTACAGCTGTTTTCCAACGATCTGCCGCCATTGCGCATCGCTCGCGGTCTGGGCTTGACGCTGCTCGGCTGCGTACCGCCACTGAAAAATTTCCTCGTTCGCCGGATGACTTTCGGTGCGCGTGGCTGACCGGTCTGGCGAGTACCGTTTCCCGCCCGCAATTTGCCGCAGGCACTGCACGTTGCGTTCCAGCAATACGCAGTAACTGCACAGATTCAATGCGGATTTATCCGGCGGTGCAAAGGCCGGTGGTGCAAACAACACGCCTGCCCAAAAAATAGGCAATTTCTTCTTTGCACGCCGGGCCAGTGTGATTACAATTGCGCCCTTTCCCCGTACACCCATACAAAGAACAATCCCGGTGCGCATCGGCCCCTATCAACTGAAGAACAATCTGATCGTCGCGCCGATGGCCGGCGTGACCGATCGGCCGTTCCGCCAGTTGTGCAAGCTGATGGGTGCGGGCATGGCGGTGTCAGAGATGGTGTCTAGCAATTCATTGCTCTGGGGCTCGGCAAAAACGCTGCGCCGGGCCAATCATGAAGGCGAGGTCGATCCGATCTCGGTGCAGATCGCCGGCGCCGATCCGCAG
>CAIZLW010000014.1 GCA_903933915.1 uncultured beta proteobacterium
ACATCTTCAGTCTTGGTCTCCTGCAGACACAGGGCATCCGGTGAATGTTTGCCCAGCCATTCCAGCACCTGGGGCAGACGGACTTTCAGCGAGTTGACGTTCCAGGTGGCTAGTTTCATTGCGCCGCCGGCGGCGCGGGTGACGTTGCAGGAGCCGGCGTCGCGTTAGGCTCTGCAGCAGGCGGTTTCACCGGTGCCGGCGCAGGCTTGGGCGCCGGACGCGCACCCGCGACACTCCGCGGGTAACCGGCATTGTCGAGCGCTGCATCCCAGGCGCCTTCCTCATAACCTTTCAGCAGTTCGCGGCCGACAAACAGCGTGGGCACCTCAAGATTGCCGTTGGTGAGTTTTTTGTAGGCTTCCATATCGGCCTGGGGATTTCTCTCGGAGAAAGGCAGGCCGCGGCGATGCAGATGTGCACGCGCCTTGGTACAGCCTTCGCCGCAATCGGTGACATACAGGGTCAGTGGGAAATTCCGCGCCGCCTGCTGAACACTGAACGGCAGTTCGGAGGTTTCGATCACGCTGCCGCCCACTGTGCGGCGCTCCACTTTTTTTGCGGATGAAGGCGGCGGGGTGTCGCGCCACTCGACGCGGCCCTTGTCATCGACCCAGCGGTAGAGCTGCGCGGCCTGTACGGTTCCGGCAGCCAGCAGCACAGTGATCAGAAAAACGACTCTGTTCATCACAACACCTCGCAAGTTTGCATTCAGCCCAAGGCATCGACAGCAGGACTGAATGATACCGCGTTGCCCCGTTTATGCGGCCTGCAGCGCCATACCGTTGTGCCGAAGCAGTGCGTCGATATTCGGCGCCCGCCCGCGAAAAGCCACGAATGATTCCAGCGCCGGTCGGCTGCCGCCGACGGCGAGCACTTCATTCCAGAAACGCATGCCGGTGGCCGGATCGAGCACGCCGTTCTCCTCAAACAGGCTGTAGGCATCCGCCGACAGCACTTCCGCCCACTTGTAGCTGTAATAACCCGAGGCATATCCACCGGCAAAAATATGCGAGAAGTTGTTGGGGAAACGGTTGTACTCCGGCGGGAACAGCACCGCGACTTCGCGACGCACTTCATTCAGCAACTGTTGCGCGGTCTGCGTGCCGGCAGGATCAAAGTCGTAATGCAGCCGCAGGTCGAACAGCGAGAATTCGATCTGGCGTACGGTTTGCAGACCGCTCTGGAAATTCTTCGCGGCGATCATCTTGTCGAACAGTGTCCGCGGCAGCGGCTGGCCGGTTTCGCCGTGACGGGTCATCGGCTGCACCACATCCCATTCCCAGCAAAAATTTTCCATGAACTGGCTGGGCAGTTCGACAGCATCCCATTCGACACCGTTGATGCCGGACACGCCGAGGTAGTCGACGCGGGTCAGCAGGTGGTGCAGGCCGTGGCCGAGTTCATGGAACAGCGTGATCACCTCATCGTGAGTGAACAGCGCGGGTTTGCCGCCGACGGGCGGTGAAAAGTTGCAGTTGAGGTAGGCCACCGGCGCCTGCGTGCCTTTGGGCGTGGCACGACGGGTGATGGCGTCGTCCATCCATGCGCCGCCGCGTTTGGTGCTGCGCGCGTAAAGGTCCAGATAGAACTGGCCGACCAGCGCGCCGGCACGGTCGCGGATGGAGAAGAATTTGACGTTGGCATGCCATTGCGGCGCCTCGGTTGGCGTAATGGTCAGCCCGTACAGCGTTTCGATCAGCTTGAACATGCCGGGCAGTACGGTGGTTTCCGGGAAATACTGCTTCACTTCGTTTTCCGAGAAGGCATAACGCGCAGCGCGCAGTTTTTCCGCGGCATACGGCACATCCCAGGCATCCAGTTTCTGCATGCCCAGCTCCTTGCGCGCGAATTCCAGTAGTTCGGCCAGATCGCGTTCGGCATAGGGTTTGGCCCGCGCCGCCAGTTCACGCAGGAATTCCAGCACCTGCGCCGGTGTTTCCGCCATTTTCGGTTCGAGCGAATATTCGGCATAGCTGGCGAAGCCGAGCAGCTGCGCCATTTCCCGGCGCAGCCTGACGATGTCGGCGATCAGCGGTGTGTTGTCGAGTTTGGTATCGCCGAACTCGGAGGCGCGCGTGACGTAGGCGCGGTACAGGCGTTCGCGCAGCGTGCGGTCATCGGCATACTGGATCACTGGCATGTACGACGGCGCGTGCAGCGTGAATTTCCAGCCTTCTTTGCCGTCGGCTACAGCCGCTTCGCGCGCCGCTTCCCTGGCGTCGTCGGGAAGTCCGGCCAGCCCCGCTTCATCGGTGACGAAGTGCGACCAGGCATTGGTGGCGTCGAGCAGGTTGTCGCTGAAACGCGAACCCAGCATCGACAGCTGGTCGCGGATTTCGGTGTAACGCGGACGCTGGTCTGCCCGCAGTTCGGCACCGCCGAGACGGAAATCGCGCACTTCGTTGTCGACGATTTTTTTCTGCGCGGTGCTGAGTTGCGCGTACGCCGCGCTCGCGCGCAGCGCCTTGAATTTGCCGTAAAGGCCCTCGTGCTGACCGAGTTCGGTGTAGTACTGGGTGATTTTCGGCAATGTCGAGTTGTACGCCTCGCGCAGTTCCGGACTGTTCATCACGGCATTGAGATGGCCGACCTGCCCCCAGGCGCGATGCAGATGCTCGTTGGCATCTTCCAGCGGGCCGACGAAGTTGTCCCAGTCCGGCGCGGACTGGTCTGCGGCTACGCGTGCAATCAACGCACGGTTCTCCGTGAGCAACTGCTCAACAGCCGGCGCGACATCGGCCGGTTTGAAATCGGAAAAGCGGGGTAGCCCCGAGAAGTCGAGTAAGGGATTCATGAAAGGCTTTGTGGTGATGACAGGGTGGCCGGTTCGACCACGGGAAACGCGCTTAGTTTAGCAGCATGGCGCAGCACAACCATGCGGAATAGGATATAACTTGTTGTTTTTAAAGATATTTATTTTCGTAAATCAGATTGCCGCTGACCAGGGTGTGGGTCACCCGGCCGCGCATTTCGAAACCCGAAAACGGCGTGTTCTTGCCGAGGCTGTACAGCGCCGCGGGTTCGACGCGCCAGTACGCTTCGGGATCAAAAATGCACACGTCGGCGACAGCGCCCACGGTGAGATGGCCGGCGTCGATGCCGAGAATGGCGGCCGGTTTCGCGGTGATGCGGTCGATGGCGATCGACAGGCCGAGCGAGGATTCGGTCGCCCATTTCAGCGCCAGCGGCAGCAGCAATTCAACACCGGTCGCACCGGGTTCGGCTTCCGAGAAAGGCAGTTGTTTGGCGTCTTCGTCCACCGGCGTATGGTCGGAACACAGCGCGTCGATGGTGCCGTCGGCGAGTCCGGCACGCAGCGCGTCGCGGTCGCGCTGGCTGCGCAGCGGCGGCGTCAGATTGCAGTTTGGATCGAAATAACCGATGTCCATCTCCGACAGATGCGCGTGATGAATGCCGACGTCACAGGTCACGGGCAGGCCGCGGGCGCGGGCGTCACGCACCATCGCCACGCCTTCAGCCGAGGACAGCCGCGCAATATGGATGCGCGCGCCGGTTTCGCGAGCCATGATCAGGATGGTCGACAGCGCAACCGTTTCCGCGGTGACCGGAATCGCTGGCAGGCCGAGACGTGTCGCGACTTCGCCGTCGTGGGCGACGCCGTGTTTGGCCAGCGCCGGATCCTGCGCGCGCAGCCAGACCGGAAAATCGAAGGTCGCGGCGTACTGCAGTGCGTGCATCAGCACCTGGGTGTCGGCGAGCGGCGCTTCGGCCTGCGAGAACGCGACGCAGCCGGCATCGTGCAGTTCCGCCATTTCGGTCAGGTTTGTACCCTTCAGCGCGATAGTCAGCGCTCCCACCGGATACACATGCGCCTGGTTGAGATTCTTGGCGCTGAACTTGAGCATTTCCACCAGACCCGGCTCGTCGAGCGGTGGGTCGGTGTCAGGCGGGCAGGCCAGGCTGGTGACGCCGCCGGCAATGGCCGCCTTCATTTCGGTTTCGAGTGTCGCCAGATATTCAAAGCCCGGTTCGCGCAAGCGTACGGCGAGATCGACCAGTCCGGGACAGACGATACGACCGGTCGCATCAATGACGCGGTTGGCGGTGAATCCCGCAGGCGCATTGCCGATGGCAACGATCTTGCCTGCGGCGACAAAGACATCGCGTTTGGCATCCACTCCGTTCTTCGGGTCGATCAGGCGGCCGTTCTTGATATGGATTTTCATCGCGATCAGTTCCCGGCGAGGATGCTCATGACCGCCATGCGGATGGCGATGCCGAAGGTGACCTGGGGCAGAATCACCGATTGTCGGCCGTCGGCGACGCTGGAGTCGATTTCAACACCACGGTTCATCGGTCCCGGATGCAGCACGATGGCGTCGGGTTTGGCCAGCGCCAGCTTGTCCTCGGTCAGGCCGTAGTATTTGTAGAACTCCTGCGCCGATGGCAGCAGGGCACCCTTCATGCGTTCGTTCTGCAGGCGCAGCATCATCACCACGTCGACGTCCTTGAGGCCCTGGCGCATGTCGGCATAAACCTGAACGCCGAGCCGGTCGACGTGCGACGGCAGCAGTGTCTTGGGTCCGATGACGCGGATTTCCGGGCAGCCCAAGGTGGTCAGCGCATGGATCTGCGAGCGTGCCACCCGCGAGTGCAGGATGTCGCCGACGATGGCCACGCGCAGTTTGGTGAAGTCGCCCTTGTAGTGGCGGATGGTGTACATGTCGAGCAGACCCTGCGTTGGGTGTGCGTGGCGACCGTCGCCGGCGTTGACGACATGAATATCCGGCGCGACATGTTTGGCGATCAGGTAAGGCGCGCCGCTGGCGGCGTGGCGCACGATGAACATGTCGGCCTGCATCGCCGCCAGATTGGCGACAGTGTCGAGCACCGTTTCGCCCTTGCTCTGTGATGACACGTTGATCGCCAGATTGATGACGTCGGCGGACAGCCGCTTGGCGGCGATTTCGAAGGTGGTGCGGGTGCGGGTCGAAGCCTCGAAGAACAGGTTGAACACCGCTTTGCCGCGCAGCAGCGGCACTTTCTTGACTTCGCGCTGGGTGACGCCGACGAAGGATTCCGCAGTATCGAGAATCTGCTTCAGCACGTCGGCCGGCAGTCCTTCCAGCGACAGCAGGTGGTGCAGTTCGCCGTTTTTGTTGAGTTGCGGATTTGCCGGATCAAGCCACATGGTCAGTCCCGGGTCAGTTTCAGGGCCAGTCGGCCCTGCGCGTCACGCGTGAGCTCGACGCTTTCGCCGGGGGCCACGTTGACATCGGCGCCGGAGAAATCGGCGGAAATCGGCAATTCACGGCCGCCGCGGTCGACCAGCGTCGCCAGGCGGATGCGTGCGGGACGGCCGTAATCGAACAGTTCATTGATGGCGGCGCGGATGGTGCGACCGGTGTAGAGCACATCATCGACGATGATCACGTCGCAACCGTCGATATCGAACGGGATGTCGGAGCTTTTGATATTGCGCCGCAGACCCTTCTTGTTGAAGTCGTCGCGGTAAAAGGAAACGTCGAGGGTGCCGAGGGGGAGTTGCAGGCCCAGCGCCTGGTGCAGGCGTTCGGCGAGCCATACGCCGCCGGTATGAATACCCACCAGCCCGGTGTTCGGCCCGACGGCGGGCCGCATCCGGTCTGTCAGTGATGCGAGCAGTTGCTCGGCATCTGGAAGCGGGTTACCCGGCATGGCAGTGGCACATATGCGGCGAGTAGCCTAACACAATCACCCCGCCGTTAAAACGCCGCTGCGGGGTTCAAAGCGGGTTTTTTTGCGGTGGCGTCTCGAACCAGGTGCGCAGTATTTCCGCGGCGGCTGCGGCATCGAGCATGGCCGCACGGCGATCTGCCCGCGCGCCGCCTTCGCGCAGGGCGGCTTCAGCTGCGTGCGAGGTCAGACGTTCATCGATGAATTCGACCGGGAGGCTGAACCGGCCGTGCAGGCGCTGGCCGAAGCGCCGGGCCAGTCGACCGGTTTCGTGGACGGTGCCGTCGTCGTGACTGGCGACGCCCACCACCAGCAGGACCGGCCGCCATTCGGCAATCAGCGCGGCGATTTGGGCAAAACGGCTGTCATTGTCTTCGGCGGCAATGACCGTCAGCGCATGCGCGATGCCGAGGCTCAATTCACCGGTGGCGACGCCGATACGCTGTTCGCCGAAGTCGAATGCCAGTACTGCGCCCTGCGCCGGTCGCGGACTCACGCGTGGCCAGCCACGTCCGACAGGTTGGCGTAATCGACGCCGAGTAGCTGCATTGCCGCCGGGAGCCGCTCCCCGGCCGGGAGGTCGAACAGGATGTCGTTGCGTGCCGGCACGGTGAGCCAGGCGTTCTGTGCCAGTTCATGTTCCAGCTGACCCGGTGCCCAGCCGGCGTAACCGAGCGTCACCAGGATCTGCTCCGGTCCGTCGCCGCGTGCGACTGCTTCAAGGATGTCCTTGGATGTGGTCAGGCCGATGCTGCCGCCGATGGTCAATGTCGACTGCCAGGTGCCGACGGGACTGTGCAGCACGAAGCCGCGGTCGACCTGCACCGGCCCGCCGAAATGCACGGGAACGCCTTTGAAGCTGTCACGGTCCGGCGAAATTTTGACCTGCTCGAGCAGCCCCTGCAGGTTCATGTCAGTCGGGCGGTTGACGACGATGCCCAGCGCGCCATTTTCGTTGTGCTCGCAAACCAGGGTCAGCGTGCGCGCGAAATGGGGATCAACCATGGCGGGCATGGCGATGAGGAAATGCTGGGTGAGGTCGACGCTGTTCATAAGTCGATCTATTGTAAAGCCGGGTCACGACAGCGACAATTGAAGTTCAGTCCTGACCTTCCGTTCCGCTGCCCGTCGCAGCCTTCAACAGTGACCGCTTTCCCAATGAGCCAGTTTGATGCCGCGCTGATGTGGTTCCGCCGCGATTTGCGCAGCGAGGACAACGCCGCGCTTTTTGCCGCTTTAAAAGACAGCCGGCGCGTTTATTGTGTCTTTGTCTATGACACTGAAATCCTCGATGCTTTGCCGACGCGCAAGGATCGCCGCGTGGAATTCATCTGGCAGTCGGTCACGGAACTCGGACACGCACTGGAAAAAGCCGGCGGACAGCTGATCACGCTGCACGGTGCGGCGCGGAAGGAGATTCCGCGGCTGGCTGCAACACTCGGCGTGCAGGCTGTATACGCTAACCACGATTACGAACCGGCAGCGCTGGAACGTGATCGTGCGGTAGCCCTTGCACTGAAGGATTCAGGTATCGCCTTCCTGACCCGCAAGGACCAGGTGATCTTTGAAAAAGATGAGGTGCTGACGCTCGGGGGCACGCCGTTCTCGGTGTTTACACCGTACAAAAATGCCTGGCTGAAAAAAATGGAACCGTTTTTTGTAAAGGCCTATCCCGTCGAGAGCTTTGCAGCGCATCTTGCAAAAGCACCTGCGCATCAGAGCATGCTTACCCTTTCCGACATCGGCTTTGAGCCGGCCAATCTGCAGGCACTGGGCATCAGCGGCGGTGCGGCAGCAGGGAAAAAATTGCTGGACGATTTTCTGCCGCGCATGGTGCGCTATCGCGACAGCCGGGACTTTCCCGCAAAAAAAGGCCCATCCTATCTGTCGGTCCATCTGCGCTTTGGCACGGTTTCGATACGTGCGCTCGCGCGCGCCGCCTGGCCCGGTGTTGGCGGGCAATCCGGCGAAGGCCCCGCAACCTGGCTGTCGGAGCTGGTGTGGCGGGATTTCTATTTCATGATCCTGCACCATCATCCGCATGTGGTGTCGCGCGCATTCAAGCCGGCTTACGATGCCATTCAGTGGCCTAACGATGAATCCCTGTTCGCAGCCTGGCGCGATGGCCGTACCGGTTATCCCATCGTTGATGCGGCGATGCGCCAGCTTAACCAGACCGGTTATATGCACAACCGGCTACGCATGATTGCCGCGTCGTTTCTGGTCAAGGATCTGCATGTCGACTGGCGTTGGGGCGAAAAGTACTTTGCCGACCAGCTCAACGATTTTGATCTGGCCGCCAACAATGGCGGCTGGCAGTGGGCGGCGTCGACGGGCTGCGACGCGCAGCCCTATTTCCGCATCTTCAATCCGGTGTCGCAATCGGAAAGATTCGATGCGGAAGGCGCTTTCATCCGCCGTTATGTGCCGGAACTCGCGGGTTGCGACAAGCGCAGAATTCATTCGCCGTGGACCATGACGCCACTGGAACAGCAGGGTGCCGGCGTGATCATCGGCAAGGATTACCCGGCGCCGGTGGTCGAGCATGCTGCAGCGAGACTGCAGGCGCTCGAGATGTTCAAGGCCGTGAAGGGATAAAGGCGTTTATTTGCGCCAGAACACCGGCGTGAACACGATCAATACAGTGAACAGCTCCAGGCGGCCGAGCAGCATCGCGAACGTGCACACCCAGGTCTGGAAATCCGACAGCACGGCATAGGTGGTTGCCGGGCCGACCTTGTGCAGTCCCGGGCCGGTATTGTTGATGCTCGCAACAATGGCGCTGAACGAAGTCAGTTCATCCAGGCCGCTGGCCATCATTACCAGCGTCATCGCAACGATGCTGGCGATGTAGATGAACAGGAAGGCCAGCACCGAAAAAATGATCTTGTTTTCCATAACCTGCCCGCCCAGTTTGGCGGGGACGGCGGCGGTCGGGTGCAGCAGTTTCACGAATTCGCGGTAGACCTGCACGTAGAGCAACTGCGCGCGGATCATTTTGATGCCGCCGCCGGTGGAGCCCGAGCAGGAGGCGAAGCTGCACAGGAACAGCATCCACATCGGCGCGAAAATCGGCCACAGGTTGTAGTCGGTACTGGCGAATCCGGTAGTGGATGCAATCGATACCACATTGAAGCTGGCGTATCGCAGCGAGGACAGGAAGTCCGGGTAGATACCCATCCAGTCGAGGTAAAGGGCGATGCCGACGCAGCTGCACAGGATGATGCCTAGGCACCAGGCCAGTTCCGGGTCGGCGCGGTACGGCGCGATGCTTTTCGAACGCAATGCAAGGAAGTGCGAGCCGAAGTTGATGCTGGCAATCAGCATGAAAGTAATGGCAACGATTTCAATGGCGACGGAATCCCAATGACCGAAACTGGCGTCATGGCTCGAAAATCCACCCAGCCCCATGGTTGAAAACATGTGGACGACGGCATCAAACCAGGTCATTCCGGCCAGGTAGTAGGCAATCACGCAGGCCGTCGAAATCAGGCCGTAGACCACCCATAACCCTTTCGCCGTTTCGGTGATGCGCGGCGTCATCTTGGCGTCCTTCATCGGACCCGGCGTCTCGGCCTTGAAAATCTGCCGGCCGCCGATGCCCAGCAACGGCAGGATCGCCACCGCCAGCACGATCAGGCCCATGCCGCCCAGCCAGACCAGCAGGCAGCGCCAGAAATTGAGTGACGGCGCCAGCGTGTCCAGGTCGGACAGTACCGTCGAGCCGGTGGTGGTCAAACCCGACATGGTTTCGAAATAGGCGTCGGTGAAGGTGAGTCCGGGAATTGCCAGCAGCAAGGGCAGCGTGGCGAACGCCGCGCCGCCGCACCAGGCCAGCACCACCAGCAGGATGCCGTCGCGCGGCGTCAGTTCACGTTTGTTGCGTCGCGTGCCCAGCCACATCGCGCAGCCGACGGCAAAGTTGACGATCATCGAAATGACGAAGGCCTGGGCGGCGCCGTCGTCGTAGCCGAACGACACGCCCAGCGGCAGCAGATGCGACAGGCTCATCACCATGGCGATGATCCCGAGATGCGGGAAAACAGCGAGCAGCGCGCTCAAACGAAGCCCACGCTGACCTGGAACAGACGCTCCACCTTGGGCACCATGCGTTTGTCGACGACGAACACAATCACGTGATCATCAGGCTCGATCACTGTGTCGTGATGGGCGATCAGGACCTGATGTTCACGTGCGGTTTTGCCGTCGGTGCCGGAGGGATGTTCGTGAGTACGCACGATGGCGCCGATGGTCGCGCCTTTGGGTAAATCGATTTCTTCAATGCGCCGGCCGACGACCTTGGATGATTTCGCGTCGCCATGGGCGACGAGTTCAAGCGCTTCGGCGGCGCCGCGGCGCAGGCTGTGCACCGCTACGCAGTCGCCCTGCCGCACGTGCGCGAGCAGGGTGCCGATGGTGGCCTGCGCAGGCGAGATGGCGATGTCGATCTGCCCGGCCTGAACCAGGTTGACATACGAGCCCCGGTTGATCAGTGCGACAACCCGGCGTGCGCCCATGCGTTTGGCGAGCAGCGACGACATGATGTTGTTCTCGTCATCATTGGTCAGCGCGCAATAAATGTCCATGTCGCCGATGTTTTCGGTCTGCAGCAATTCTTCGTCGGTGACATCGCCGACCAGCACCAGGGTTTTGCTGAGACTCGCGGCAAGATTTTCGGCGCTGCGCTTGTTGAACTCGATGATCTTGACTTGGTAACGGTCCTCGATGGCCCGCGCCAGACGCCGGCCGATATTGCCGCCGCCGCCGATCATCACCCGTTTCACCGGTTTGTCCATGCGCCGCAGTTCGCGCATGACGCCGCGGATGTCTTCGGTGGCGGCAATGAAGAACACCTCATCGCCGACCTCGATGACCGTTGTTGCATCGGGAATGATCGGGCTGTCCTGGCGGAAAATCGCGGCAACGCGGGTGTCGAGGTTGGGCAGATGTTTGCGGATGGTCTGCAGTTCCTGGCCGACCAGCGGACCGCCGTGAAAGGCGCGCACGGCCACCAGGCTGACGCGGCCTTCGGCGAATTCCAGCACCTGCAGGGACTCTGGAAACTCAATCAGTTTGGCGATGTAGTCGGTCAGCACCTGTTCCGGGCAGATCACGGTGTCGACCGCGAAGTTGTCCGGCGTGAACATTTCCGGGTGCGACAGATAGTCCGCTGCACGGATGCGCGCGATCTTGGTCGG
>CAIZLW010000015.1 GCA_903933915.1 uncultured beta proteobacterium
CGGTCGCGGCGTCCGGCCTGGCGGTTGAGTGCGGAGATCATCGGCACCCGCGGGCCCATGTTTTCAAAATGCGGCATGCCATGCGTCAGCGTATGGCGCAGCATGCTCAGCGCCCAGTGCGGCCGTGTGCCCATGTCCCAGGCCAGCCGCAGCGACGGCCGCAGCGGCGTGCTGAAGCCGGTACGCACGTTGTTCTCGCGGTTGGCGAGCACGGAGACGTCGACCGTCAGCACCAGCGTGTCGTAGCCGGCCTTTGCCACGCGCTCGACCAGTTGTTTGATGACGTCGTCTTCGCCCGGCAGGTAAGCCTGGAACCAGGCGGTTTTGCCTTCCTGCTTTACTCGTTCAAGCGAAGTGAGAGCGGCGCCGCTGACCACCATCGGAATATTGGCACGGGCCGCGGCGCGGGCCAGCGCGACGTCGCCATCAGCGCAGGCCATTGCGGTGCCGCCCATCGGCGGAATGCCGAAGGGCAGGTCGTACTGCTGGCCCATCAGCGTGGTGGTCAGTGACCGCGCGCTGGTATCCACCAGCGTTTTGGGGATGAACTGCAGTTCGTCCCAGACTGCGCGGTTGTCGGTCAGCGAGGCGTTGGTTTCGGCGCCGCCGTTGATGTAGCCGAAAATCGGGCGCGGGATGCTGCGCCGGGCCGCTTCTTCGAAATCGTCGAGGGCGAGCATGTTCTGCAGAATGCGCGGTGCGGAAGAGGACAGGGCCGCGGTGGCGGCGTTTTCATAGCTGACGCTGGACATGTTTTAGGCTTTGACGGATTGCGGTGAAGGGCGATGATACCGGTTGCGGCTGTGTTCGGTAAAAAGGCTTAGAAAAGCCCGGCATGACCGGGCTTTGGGGTAACTGCGGACCGCTTACAGCGACCGGACCAGCACCTTGCGCCATTTGATGGCGCCGCCGGGAATGTTGTTGGCGCCCGTCGAATATTGCAGCGAGAACGGGCCTTCCTTGAACTGGCTGTTGTTCATGCTGACCGTGACCGCGCCGTTGAGGGCCACGGTGACTTCGCCGCCTTTGACATAGATTTCATAGGTGTTCCATTTGCCGCCGGCTTTGGGCGGCGGATTGCCGACGCTGGCGAAATTGACGATGGCGCCGGTGCTGTATTCCTGGCCGGGACGCTGGTCGAAAATATTCACTTCATAGGAATTGTCGGCGCCGATTTTCTTGGGATCGGCTGCACGCAGGAACAGGCCGCTGTTGGTGGTGTGGTCGGCCCAGAACTCGGCATAGATCTGGAAATCCTTGTACGACTGTTTGGTCACCAGATGACCGCCTTTGCCTTTGTCGGCAACAATCAGATTGCCTTCAGCCCGCCAGTTGGCGTCGCCGATGCGGTCAAAGTTTTCGAGGCCTTTGCCGTCTTCGATCAGCGCGACCCAGCCGGCGGAGGGGGTATGGGCGCAACCGGTGATGAACAGTGAGACGGCAAGCGCGAACAGAGCGAACAGTCGTTTCATATTATGGGTCTCCTCCAGATTAGCCGCGACCGGACGGCCGGCGACAAGCGACGATTTTGCGCCGCCTGAATGCTTTGTCAAGAAGCGGTGATGTGCATCTGCCGCATTTTCCGGCGCCCGTCGCCTGAACCCCGCGGCGACTCAAGGCACGCATGATAAGCTCGGAAAAACAGTAGTGTTTTCACATTGTGATCCGTTAAGGGAGTTCTGTTGCACATGAAAAAAACCATCCTGCTGGCAACGACGCTGGCGATGCATTCCGGGTTTGCAGTGCAGGCCGCCGATGTTGCCAGTGATTATCCGCGCCGTTCCGTGCGTTTCATCATTCCGTTTGTGCCGGGTGCGGGCACCGATCTGACCACAAGAACCGTGGCAAAAAAACTGACGGATACCCATGGTCAGCAGTTCATCGCCGACAACCGCGCAGGTGCGGCCGGCGCCATCGGCGCTGAAATCACTGCCAAGGCCAATCCCGATGGTTACACCATCTGCCTGATTTCTTCAGGGCATACGGTGCTGGCAGCGACCAATGACAAGTTGTCCTATGACCTGGAAAAAGATCTGCATGCGGTGTCGCAGGTATCGACATTGTTTTATGTGCTGACCGTGCACCCGTCGTTTCCGGCGAAGAACATCAAGGAACTGATTGCCTATGCGAAGGCGAATCCGGGCAAGGTCAACCAGGGCTCCTCGGGCACCGGCGCCTTGCAGCACTTTGCCGGGGAGATGCTGGCCTATCAGGCCGGCGTGAAATTCACCCATGTGCCGTACAAAGGCGGGGCGGCATCGCTGGCGGCGGTGATGGCCGGTGAGGTGCAGATGAGTTTCACCACACTGCTCAGCGCGCGGCCGCATATGTCCTCCGGAAAAATCCGCATCCTCGGCATCACCGCGGGCAAACGCTCGCCGGCGATTCCCGACATTCCGACGATTGCGGAAGCCGGTGTGCCCGGATTCGAGGCCAATCAGTGGTACGGCGTGGTCACTTCGGGCAAGGTGCCGATGCCCATCGTCAACAAGTTGTCGGCAATGCTCAAGGACGCAGTGAATTCACCGGATGTGGTGGAGCGCCTCTCGGCCGACGGTTCAACGCCGCTGACCAGCACGCCGGCGCAGTTCAAGGCGCATATCAGTTCCGAGATCAGCAAATGGCGCCGTCTGGTCAAGGATGCCGGACTGCAGATGAACTGAGCGGCAGGGCCGGCGCCGTGATCAGGGCCGGCTGACCGCGAATTTCACCAGCAGGATGAGGATACCGATCACGATCACCGTCATGATCAGCGCACCGCCGATCACCTGACGCACGCTCAACGTCGCGCCGTCGCGTTCCCAGGTGCCTTTTTTGCCGATCATCATCAGCCCCCAGAACATGGTGGCCATGACTTGGCACCATCCGGCTTTTTTGGCGGCGGCGGGTGTTGATGTTTTTTCAGTGCTCAAGGCTGGCGCAGATGTGCCGTGGCTTCTTCCTCGGCGCGCTGCTTGATTTCGTAAGCCATCGGATTTTTCATTTCCTCAAGAATATGGCCGACCAGCCCGATGGCGCGGGCCAGCACACCGATGCCGCGGACGATTTTCCACGGCAGTTGCAGTTCACTGGCGATGGCGCCGATGGCGCCGGTGGCGTTGACCGGCAGCGATTTTCCGTAAACCTTTTCGGCTTGTGCGCCGACTTTCTGCATGAGCCGGACATAAGGCCCGTCGTAACCCTGTTCGGCAGCGATGGCAAACAGCCGCGGCGCGCGCGGGTCCACCGGTTTGTGCAAGGTGTGGCCGATGCCCGGGACAATCTGTTTGCGGGCATGGAAACGTTCGACGATTTCAACAGCCAGCCGGTCAAGATCGGCATCCGCCTGCGGATCGGGGAGTGCTTCCTGCAGCATGCGCGCCGCCGTTTCCATGCTGCCGACGAATACGCTGCCCAGACCGCAGAGGCCGGCGGCGACGGCGGCCTGCATCGCTTCCGGCGCGCCGGTGTAGGTCATGCGTGCCGCAATCGAACTGGGCGTCAGGCCGTGCTCCACCAGGGCCACCGCAATGGCGTTGAACATCACGGATTCAGGCGGCGTCGGCAGGCGGTCGGTGATTTCAAGAAAGGCCATGTCGCCCAGCGACAATTTGCCGAGAATCTCGGTGCACAGGTCGTGGCCCTTGACAGTGATGCGGTCGACAGCGCTCCAGGCGATGTCGGTACGGATGGATTTGCGTTTAGCCATAGCAGGGGTCCGGGGTTGATGTGGATCAATTGAGCTTAGCACTGGCGGCCGATGGGTGCATATTCGGAGGATGGGGGCGCCGTTACACTTTAAAATGGCGGTTCCTCAAGAAGTCGGAGCCCATCATGCAAATGTCTGCCAAAAAACAAAATCCTGCGCCCTTGGGCAGCCCCACGCAGACACTGTGCCAGTTTCTGTCGGCGATCCGTTATGAGGATCTGCCGGAATCCGTGGTGGCGCGTACCGAGGAACTGTTTCTCGACTGGTTCGCTTCCGCGCTGGCGGGCAAGGGTGCGCGTCCGGTTTCGATCATTGACGGGTTTGCAGCGACGATGGGACCGGGTGACGGCAATGCCGAAAATCTGCTGACCCGTAACCACACATCGCCGTTTTTCGCGGCGCTGGTCAATGGCGCGGCCTCGCATTTTGTCGAACAGGATGACCTGCACAACAGTTCGGTGCTGCATCCGGGCACAGTAGTTTTTCCGGCCGTGCTCGCGGCGGCACAGGATGTCGGCGCCACCGGCAAGGAACTGATTGCCGCTTCAGTGGCCGGTTATGAATGCGGCGTGCGCGTCGGCGAGTTTCTCGGTCGTTCGCATTACAAGATTTTTCACACCACCGGCACCGCAGGAAAGCTCGCTGCCGCTGCCGGCGTGGCGCATATCCTGAAGCTGGATGCAGAGAAGATGCAGCATGCACTGGGCTCTGCCGGAACGATGGCAGCAGGACTGTGGGAATTCCTGCGCGACGCTGCGGATTCCAAACAACTGCACACTGCGAAGGCTGCGGTAGACGGGCTGATGGCCGCCTACATCGCGCGCGACGGATTCACCGGCGCGCGGGAAATCCTTGAAGGCAAGCAGGGCATGGCCGCCGGCATGTCCAGCGATGCCGATGCGCGTTGGTTGACCGATGGCCTGGGCACGCGCTGGGCGACGGCGGAAACCTCGTTCAAGTTTCATGCGTCGTGCCGTCATACCCATCCCGCAGCCGATGCGCTGCAGGCGTTGATGCAGCAGCATCAGCTGAAAGCCGATGACATCGTCAAAGTCACGGCGCACGTGCATCAAGGCGCGATTGACGTGCTCGGACCGGTGACCGATCCGCAGACCATTCACCAGTCGAAGTTCTCGATGGGTTTTGTGCTGGCGCTGATCGCCACGCTGGGCCGGGCTGCGCTGGCGGACTTCACGGAAAAATCATTAAAAAACAAAGAATTACGTAACTTCCATGACCGTGTGACGATGGTGCTCGATGCGGAAGTCGATGGCGCCTATCCGCGACGCTGGCTGGGGCGGGTGTCGGTGCAGACGCGCGACGGCCGCACGCTGGAATGCCGTGTCGATACGCCCAAGGGCGACCCCGACAACACACTGTCCCGGATGGAACTTGAAGACAAGGCGCAGCGCCTGGTGGCTTATTCGGGTGCGGCGACGCCGGCGGAAGTGCAGCAGTTCATCGCCCGCATCTGGCATCTGCGCAACGAGGCCGGTGTGCGTGACTTCATGGCGGGCCGATAGGCGCCCATGACCCATAACCTGTCGATGCGCCGGATTCTGCCGTTCGTCATTGCAGCGCTCGTGCTTGCGGTCGTGCTGTTTCTGGTGCTGCGGCCCAAGCCGGTGGCAGTGGATATTCTGACTCTGGCGGCGGCGGACATGCAGACCAGCGTGGTTGCCAGCGGTCGTGTGTTGCCGCCGGCGAAAGTTGAAATCGGCGCCACCATCACCGCGCGTGTCGACAAGGTGCAGGTGCGCGAAGGCGCGCGCATTGTTGCTGACCAGGTGCTGGTCGAGCTTGAGCGCGGCGAATGGGCTGCAGCGGCTGCGCAGGCGCGCGCCGCAGTGGCCCGGGCCAAAGCGCGGGTGTCTTCGGTGCAGACGCTGGCGTTGCCGACAGCCCAGGCGGGCCTGAAACAGGCGGAGGCCAATCTGGTGCAGGCCGAACGCGATGACAAGCGCAATCGTGATCTGCTGGCCAAGGGTTTTATCAGCCAGGCGCGGGTTGACGAATCGGAGCGGCAACTCGACGTTGCGCGCAGCCAGCTGACCAGTGCGAAGGCGCAGGCGGGCGCGCAGGGAGCGAGCGGTGCTGAAGCGCAGCAGGCGCAGAGCCAGCAGGCAGAAGCCGTGGCCGCGTTGGATGCAACTGAGGCCAAACTCGCACAAACGCGTATTCGCGCGCCGGCTGCCGGCGTGGTGCTGGAGCGCCTGGTGGAGCCCGGCGACATTGCACAGCCTGGCCGGCGCATGATGAGCCTGGCGCTGGACGGTCCGGTGCGTCTGATCGTGCAGGTCGATGAAAAAAATCTGCCCTTGATCCGTCAGGGTGCGATCGCGATGGCGGCTGCCGATGCGTTTCCCGCCGAGCGTTTCGAAGCCGTGGTCAATTACATCTCGCCCGGCATCGATGCCACCCGTGGATCGGTGGAACTGCGGCTGGATGTGGCCAAGCCGCCGGCGCTGCTTAAATCAGACATGACGATCTCGATGGATCTGCAGGGGCCGCTGCTCAAGCAGGCGTTGATGCTGCCAGCGGATGCCGTGCGCCAGTTGCAGACGGAAGCGCCGTGGGTGCTGGTCGAACGTGAAGGCGTTGCGGTCAAGGTTGCGGTGAAGGTCGGCTTGCAGACCCAGGGCCGGGTGGCGATCACCGAAGGCCTCAAGGCCGGCGACCGCGTGATCCTCAATCGCGAAGTGGAAGCCGGCAGCCGGGTCCGCGACCGGCGATGAATGCTTTAGGGTTTGAGCTGACAGTAGCCCTGCGTTTCCTGCGCGAAGGGCGTATGCAGACGGCTTTGATCATCGGCGGCGCCGCCATCGGCGTTGCGGTGATTTTTTTCATCACGGCAGTGCTCACCGGCGTGCAGGGCGATCTGATCCGGCGCGTCACCGGTGCGCAGGCGCATATTGTCGTCAAACCGCCGGAGGAAATCGTCGCGCCGCTGGTGGCCGGTGCCGCTGACGGTTCAAGACTGTCTTCGATTCAGGCGCGGCCGCAGCGACTGACCACCATCGACGGCTGGCCGGCACTGGCGCGCGCAACGGAAGCCACCGAAGGTGTGATTGCGGTGGCGCCCGTAGCAACAGGATCGGGGCTGGGCATCAAGGGTGAGGCTGCGCGTTCGGTGGTGATTGTCGGCACCGAACTGGATCGTTATCTTCGTGTGGTCCGGCTCGACGACAAGGTCAAGGCGGGCGTTCTGGTGATCGAACCCGGTGACGCGCTGATCGGCATCGAACTGGCCAAGGATCTCGGCGCCGTTCTCGGCGACCGGTTTCGCGTGCAGACGGCGCAGGGCGGCAGCGAAGTGTTCCGCATCCGCGCCTTGCTTGACCTCGGTTCGCGCGAACTGAACCGGCGTTATGTTTATACCGATCTGCGTGCGGCGCAGAGCCTGCTGGGTATCCCCGGGCGCATTACCAATCTCGATGTGGCGGTGCGCGACATCATGCAAGCTGAAATGATCGCGGCACAACTGCGCGCACAGTCGGGCCAGTTGATCGAAAGCTGGATCCAGACCAACAATCAGATTTTTGCCGCGATCAAGAACCAGGACATCATGACGTTGCTGATCCGGTTTTTCATCACCGTGGTTGTTTCGCTGGGCATCGCCAGCGTGCTGGTGGTGTCGGTGGTGCAGAAACGCAAGGAGATCGGCATCCTGCGCGCGATTGGTGCAACGCGCCGCCAGATGCTCAGCGTGTTCTTGCTGCAGGGCGTGATCGTCGGGGTGGGCGGGGCATTGCTGGGTTCGGTGCTGGGCATGATGCTGGTCTCGCTGTTCAGTCGCATCCTGCGCAATGCGGAAGGCCAGGCGCTGTTCTCGCTGTCCTTCGATTTCAAGCTGATCGGTTATGTCGTGGTCGGCGCTGCCGTTCTTGGTCTGCTGGCCGCAGTGCTGCCGGCGCGCAATGCGGCGCGGCTGGATCCGGCGCAGGCGATCCGGGGCTGAGATGAATACGACACAACCCCTGGTCGCGATCCACGGTCTGCACAAGACCTATAACGAAGGTCTGGCCAATGCCGAGGAGGTGCTGCACGGCATTGATCTGGTGATCAATCCGGGTGAATTCACTGCGCTGATCGGCCCTTCGGGTTCCGGCAAAAGCACGCTGCTGAACATCCTCGGTCTGCTCGAAAGCGCTTCCGGCGGCAGTTATTGTCTGGGCGGCCGCGACGTCACCGCGTTTAATGATGACGAGCGCACGCGGGCACGGCATGAAGTGCTGGGATTTATTTTTCAGTTTCACCATCTGTTGCCGGCGTTCACTGCGGTGGAGAACATCATGCTGCCCGGATTGATGGGGCGGAGTCGCGGCGTGTTACAGAGCGATTTGCGCGAACGCGCGATGGAGTTACTGGACGCGGTGGGACTGCATGATGCCTGCGACAAAAAACCGACTGAACTGTCAGGCGGCATGCAGCAGCGCGTGGCGATTGCCCGCGCGCTGGTGCGCGGGCCGCAACTGGTGCTGGCGGACGAACCGACCGGCAATCTCGACACGCACAGCAGCGACAGCATTTTTGCGCTGCTGCGAAAATTCAATCGCGAGCGCGGGACCGGGTTGCTGATCGTGACGCATGATCCGCGACTGGCGGCGCGCTGCGACCGCATCGTCGAACTGGTGGATGGCCGCGTTGCCTCGGACAAGTCCAATAGTCCAATACACCCGCAGTGACCTGAACGTGTATCAGGGACGACCGGCGCCGCACTGCCAGCAATCGGTGAACTGACCCTCACAAAATTCATTGCAGCGTGGGCATTGCCAGCGTTGATCGGTCGCGGCTGCAGCAATCCGGCCCTGCAGGAAGTCGCGCAGCAGACGATCCGCCTCATCCAGTTGCGCATCGTCGCTTATCCATACCGCGCAGACATCCAGCGGCAATGCGCCGAATCCGCCGGCCAGCCACTCGCCGCGCACCACTGCTGCAATGCCGCATGACTCGAGATAGCCGCGAATCAGATGCGCTTCGGTGGCATGCCGGGCGTTGTGGATGCGTTTCATGGTGTTGACCAGACTAGGCGATGCCTTGTTTAGGTGCAAGGCTGCCTTGCGGGGGTAGGAGCAGCGCGGCCGGGCTGGTAACATCGGTTGCTTGTTCAACGGGCAGGGGATAGCGACATGGCGGTATTGCGCTTGCTGAGCGCCGGTGCGGCACAGGCGGTTTGTGAAGAGGTGATCGCTGCGTTCGAGCGTGATACCGGGCATCGTGTTGAAGCGGCTTACGGCGCCGTCGGCGCGATGAAAGCGCGCATGGTCGGCGGCGAACCGGTCGATGCCATCATCCTCAGCGCGCAGCTGATCCAGGATCTGGTGTCTGCGGGCATGGTTGCGATCTCGTCGGTCAAGGATATCGGCAAGGTCGGCACCGGCGTAGCAGTGCGCGCCGGCACACCGTTGCCGGAAGTGCGCACGCGCGAAGCGCTGCGCGCCAATATCCTCGCCGCTTCGGTCATCGTCTGCCCGGATCCGGCGACAGCCACCGCAGGCAAGATCGTGATGAAGCTGATGGAGCGCCTCGGCGTCGCCTCTCAAATCGAGGACCGCATGCAGTTTTACCCCAACGGCAATGTGGCAATGAACTGGCTGGCGGCGAGCAGCGGCCATTTCGAGTTGGGTATCACCCAGAACACCGAAATTCTGCCCATCAAGGGCGTGACTTTTGTCGGCCCCTTGCCCGACGAATTCCAGATGAAAACCGTATACACCGCGGGCATCGCGGTACGCGGCGACCAGCCGGAGCTGGCCCGTGATTTCATCCGCCGGTTGACGGCGCCGGAGTTCCAGCCCCGGCTGCGCGTTGCGGGTTACGAAATCGATTGATGAGGGTGAGCGTGGCGAAGAAATCCTGGTACATGAAGGGGGATGTTGCTTCAGGGGCGGTGCTGGTCGCGCTCGGCGTCTACATCATTTCGGAAGCGAGGCGGTGGAACTATAGTGGCCCTGAAGGCCCGGGCCCCGGATTTTTTCCGCTGTGGTACGGCATTGCGATGGTGATCCTGTCGCTGTGGCTGGTGGTCGTTTCCGCGGTGCGTCCGGCTGCGGCCGGCG
This sequence comes from uncultured beta proteobacterium, assembly GCA_903933915.1. Taxonomy (GTDB): domain Bacteria; phylum Pseudomonadota; class Gammaproteobacteria; order Burkholderiales; family SG8-41. Next base: position 9,748 of record CAIZLW010000015.1, read on the forward strand.
CCAAAATCGAATGGCGCGGGGTGGGGAAGGCGATGCTGGTGTGGGGGGTGTTTGCCGCCTGCACCGCACTGCTCAAACCGCTGGGATTTCTGACGGTTCTGGCGCTGCTGACCTTGTTCATCGTCGGGGTGATGTACGGCAAGCCCCTGAAAATCGCCTGTGCGGCTGCTGCAGGCACCACTGTTGGTTTTTACCTGGTGTTTTCACTGGCGCTGAATGTCGGCCTGCCGGTGGGGCCGCTGGGTTTCTGAGCTGAATTCATGGATGTATTGGCCAATCTCGGGCACGGTTTCTATGTCGCCCTGCAACCGCTGAATCTGTTCTGGTGTTTTGCCGGTGTGTTCCTCGGCACTGTGGTCGGCGTGATGCCGGGCCTCGGGCCGGCAGCGACCATCGCGATGCTGCTGCCGCTGACCTTCAAGATGCCGCCGACCAGCGCGCTGATCATGCTCGCCGGTATTTATTACGGCGCCAAATACGGCGGATCGACGACGGCCATCCTGCTCAATGTCCCCGGAGAGTCGGCCTCGGTGGTGACCTGTCTGGACGGCTATCAGATGGCACGCAAAGGCAGGGCCGGCGCCGCGCTGGGTATCGCGGCCATTGCCTCATTCATTGCCGGCACGGTGGGCGTTGTTGCGCTGATGCTGGTGGCGCCGCCATTGGCGAAGTTCGGCCTTGCGTTCAGTTCCCCGGAATACTTTGCGCTGATGTTTCTCGGGCTGGCGATGGTGGTGCTGCTGGCCGGCGAATCGCTGGTCAAGGCGCTGCTGGCGATGCTGGTCGGCTTGTGGATCGCCGGCATGGGCATCGACCTGTTCAGCGATGCGTCGCGTTTCACCTTCGGCAACAGCGAAATGCTCGACGGCGTGGACTTCGTGATAGTCGCCATCGGCGTGTTTGCGCTGAGCGAAGTATTCGCCAATATGGAAAACCGCGAAGAAGGCACGCTGCTGCCGGTGCCCAAGGGGCTGCGCAACCTGCTGCCGACCATGGAAGAACTCAAGGCCTGCCGTTTTGCATTCCTCAACGGCTCGGTGGTCGGATTCATCATCGGCGTGCTGCCCGGCGCGGGCTCGACCATTGCCTCGTTTATTTCCTACGGTCTGGAGAAGGCCGTATCGAAACACCCGGAGAAATTCGGCACCGGCGTGCCCGAGGGTGTTGCCGCGCCGGAAGGGGCCAACAATTCCGAGACCGGTGGCGCGCTGGTGCCGTTGCTGACGCTGGGCATTCCCGGCTCCGGCACCACGGCGATCCTGCTCGCGGCGTTCGTGCTGTGGGGCCTGAAGCCGGGGCCGTTGATGATCCAGGACAATCCGGAACTGTTCTGGGGGCTGGTGGCCAGCATGTATGTGGGCAACGTGATGCTGCTGATACTCAATCTGCCGCTGATCCCGCTGTTTGCGCAAATACTCAAGCTGCCGGTTTATATACTGTATCCGGTCATCCTCGGCATTTCACTGGTCGGGGTGTATACCGTTTCGGGCAGCCTGTTCGACTGTTACATGCTGGCGGCCTTCGGTCTGCTGGGTTATCTGATGCGGCGGCTGGATTATCCGTCGGCACCGTTGATCCTCGGGCTGGTGCTGGGCGACTCGATGGAGCGCGCGCTGCGCCAGTCGCTGATGATGTCGCAGGGAGACCTGGCGATTCTGGTGTCCAGGCCGATTTCGGCCACCATGCTGATTCTGGCCGTGCTGCTGTTGATCATGCCGCTGTTCCGAAAATTCAATTCCTGGCGGGTCAAGGCGATCGAGGAAAATGGCTGATCGCCGTTGTGTTTTTTAAAATGGCTAATCGCCATTGCGTTGTTCAAAACAGCTGAGCGCTGTTGTTTAATAACATCTGAAATGCATCCGAACAGTCGACGGCTGATTTTGCCGGTTAAACCACGAGGAGAAAACATCATGAAATTACGTACATCCATCATCATGGCCACCTGTGCCGCAGCGCTGGCTGCAGCGCCGGCCTGGGCGCAGTTCAAACCGACCAAACCGGTTGAAATCGTCGTGCATACCGGTCCCGGCGGCGGTGCTGACGTGCTGGCGCGCTTCATGAGCCAGCTGATCGAGAAGGAAAATCTCGCGCCGGTGCGTTTCCAGGTCAACAATCGCGATGGCGGTGGCGGCCTGCGTGCAATGGCTTACGTCGCGGAGAAAAAAGGCGACACGCATACCATCGCCATTTTCACCGGCAACTGGCTGACCAATCCGCTGATCCGCGCTGAAGCCAAATTCACGCTGAAGGACATGCAGCCGGTGGCGCGTCTGGTGCTGGAGCCGGCGGTGGTGGCGGTGAAGGCCGATGCGCCGTACAAAACGATGAAGGATTTCATCGAGGCAGCGAAAAAAGCGCCCGGCACGCTGAAGCAGTCCGGCGGCTCGCAGACCAGCCGCGACAACGTGGTGCGTCAGTTGCTGATGAAGTCCACCGGTGCGAACTGGGTTTATATTTCGTTTCCGGGCGGCGGCGAGCGCATTGCCGCGCTGCTCGGCGGTCACGTCAACATGATGGTGATCGAGCCACAGGAAGCCGGTGAGCACATCAAGGCGGGCGGCATGCGCGTGATTGCCCAGGTTGCCGACAAGCGCCTTGCAGCCTATCCGAACATTCCGACCTTGAAGGAAGCCGGCTACGACATCCCCAACGTGCCGCAGGTCCGCGGCGTGGTGATGCCGGCAGGTGTGGCGCCGGACGTGGTGGCCTACTACGAAGACCTGTTCCAGCGCATGGTGAAAACGCCGACTTGGCGCAAGTATCTGGAAGAGCAGCAGTTTGAGGACGGCTTCCAGAAATCGGTCGAGCTCGGCAAATTCTTCGACACCTTCACCAACCAGATGCGCGAAATCCTGAAAGAAGCGGGCACTCCGGTCGTACGCTGACCGGCCCTGCGAATGCGCGGCTGTGATTGCAGCCGCGCCGGACACGGGGGTGAAAGCCCCCGTTTTTTTTAACCTGTAGCGGATGAAACAATGAGTGAAAAATTGCCTGAAGTCGCGGTCGCCGAGCGACTGGCCGAACAAACCCTTGCCCTGACCGTCGATGCCATTCCCGCGGAAGTGCTCGCGCGCGCCGAAGAACTGCTGATTGATGTGGTCGGCCTCTGTGTGGCAGCGCGTAATACCGATTACATCAAGGCGGTGATTGCCGGGGTGGATGCCGGCGGACCGTGCACGGCGATAGGTCATACCCAGACTTTCTCGGCAGAAGCGGCGGCGCTGATCAACGGCACCGCCACCCATGGCGAGGATTTTGACGACACCTTTGAAGGCGGGCCGGTGCACTCGAGCACGGTAATCGGACCGGCGGTGCTGGCGGCTGCCGAACGTTTCGGTTGCGACGGCCGCGACGTGCTGGCCGGATTTGTCGCCGGCGTTGAGATGCTGTGCCGGATGTCGATGGTGATCCCCAAGGCTATCCACAAATCCGGTTTCCATCCGACCGCGGTGCTCGGTGCGATGGGCGCGACGCTCGCCGTGGCGCGGACGCTGAAGCTGAACAAACAGCAGACCGTCGATGCGCTGGGCATTGCCGGCAGCATGGCCAGCGGCATCATTGAATACCTTGCGGAAGGCGCTTGGACCAAACGGCTGCACGCCGGCTGGGCGGCTCAGGTGGGCATCCAGGCGGCGCGTTTCGGTCAGCAGGGTTTTCTCGGGCCGCGTACGGTGTTCGAAGGCACGCATGGCCTGTATTACGCGTTTGCGCATTCGGCAGACGGCAACTATGACGTGCTGACCCGCGATTTCGGTCGCGACTGGTACATGTCGCGCATTACCTTCAAGCCCTACGCGACCGGTACCATGAACCAGCCGTATGCCGACTGCGCGCTGCGTCTGGCGAAAAAAGGTTTTGCTGCTGAGGATGTTGTCGATGTGCTGTGCGAGACCGCCGAAGGTTATGTGCACCGGCTGTGGGATCCGCTGCCGGCCAAGCAGCGTCCGGCCAACGACTACGCCGCGAAGTTCAGCGCGCCGTTCAATATCGCGGTGGCGTTTGTCACCGGCGGGGCCGGGCTGGCGGCGTTTACCGAACAGACGGTGCGCGATGAGCGCATCCTCGCGCTGGCTGCTAAAGTGAAATACGTCGTTGATCCGAACAATCCCTATCCCAAGGCTTACACAGGCCATGTGCGCATGACCTTGAAAGACGGCCGTGTGTTTGAGGAGCGCCAGCCGCATATTCGCGGCGGCGCGCAGGAGCCGCTGACGCGTACGGAGATCGAGGACAAATGCCGACTCAACTGCGTCTTTGGCGGCTGGAGCGAGCCGCAGGTTGCGGCGTTTCTGCAATCAGTGCCCAATCTGCTGAACGGCAAGCCGGATCTGAAGGCATTGCGCAGTTAGAGTGGCCGGAATAAAATATCAATAAAAACATGCACTTACTAATTCACTTACCATCAACCCTTACCTGGGGATCGTCATGAGCCAGCGCATCAGCATCGATATCGTTTCCGACGTGGTTTGACCCTGGTGCTTCATCGGCAAGCGCAAGCTGGAAATCGCGCTGCAGCAGTTCGCGGAACTGCACCCCGATGAGGAAAAACCGGCCGTGCGCTGGTTGCCGTTCCAGTTGAATCCCGACCTGCCGGCGACCGGCATTTCGCGGGCCGATTACATCATGCGCAAGTTCGGCGAGCGCGACAGCTCGCGCTACAAGCGCGTCGCCCTGGTTGGCAAGAGCGTCGGCCTCGACATGGTGTTCGACAACATCAAGGTGCAGCCGAACACGGTGAAGGTGCATCGGCTGATTCATCGCGCCGGCGAACTCGGTGTGCAGGACGCGATGGCCGAAGCGCTGTTCCGCTCCTATTTTGTCGAAGGCGCCAACCTCACCGACAGTGCAGTGCTGGCGGATTACGCGGCGCAGGCCGGGCTGGACCGCGATGCAATGAGGGCTTATCTGGACAGCGACATCGATGCTGATCTGATCCGCAGCGCCGATCAGGAGGCGCGGCAGGTCGGCGTTGACGGCGTGCCGTTTTTCATCATCAACCGTACGATCGGCATCTCCGGCGCACAGGATCCGGAAGTGCTGCTGCAGGCGATGGAGCAGGCAAGGGCGGGCGGTACTCCTTAGATTGGCGGAGAGCTAAGCGATGGGTGATTCGACTGAATACCGCAACGCGCTGGAAATGGGCACGACGCTGAGCGAGTATCAGCTGAAATCGGTGCTGGGCGTCGGTGGCTTCGGCATGACCTACCTGGCCTGGGATGCCAACCTCGAAAAACACGTCGCGATCAAGGAATACCTGCCGGGCGACCTTGCGCTGCGCGCCCTCGACGGCAGCGTGGTGCCGGTATCGACCGATCATCAATACGATTACCAGTGGGGCCTCGAGCGTTTCATCATTGAAGCGCGTACGCTGGCCCGCTTCAGTCATCCGCATATCGTCCGCGTCAACCGCTACTTCGAAGCCAACGGCACCGGCTATATGGTGATGGATTATGAGGAAGGTGAATCGCTGAGCCAGTTGCTGAAGCGTGCGCCGCTGCCACCGGAAACCGAACTGCGGCGCATCCTGCTGCCGCTGCTCGACGGACTTGCCGCGGTGCATGCCGCGCAGTTTCTGCACCGCGACATCAAACCCAGCAATATTTTCATGCGCGCCAACGGTACGCCGGTGCTGCTCGATTTCGGCGCTGCGCGTGCCACCGGCGGCGGCACGCGCAGTCTTACCGCGGTGCTGACTCCCGGCTATGCGCCGCTGGAGCAATACGCCACCGACGGCAAGCAGGGGCCGTGGTCCGATATTTATGCGATGGGCGGCGTGTTGTACCGCGCGGTCACCGACCGCAATCCGCCGGATGCTGTGAGCCGTTTGCAGAATGACGCGGTCAAGGCGGGGCTGGCCGCGGCGCAGGGCCGTTACAGCGCGCCGCTGCTGCGGGCGATCGAATGGGCGATGATGGTGAAGCCGGAGCTGCGGCCGCAGCGGGTGCAGGACTGGAAAGCCGCCGTTGATGCCCAGCTTGCGGGGGCAATGCCGCAGGCTGCGCCTGCTTCAGCAGCGACGGTCACGGTGCATGCTGCGGCGACCGCTGCAGCAGTGACCCGACCGGCGACGGTGCGCACGGCACCGGTGCCGCCCGATCACGGTTCGGCATGGCGTCGCATCGGCTGGATGATGGCCTGGATGATTGCGATTGTTGTCGCAGTTGGCTGGTACAAACGTCGTCCGCAGCCGCAACCCGAACCGGTTCCTGTCGTGCGCGAGAAACCCCTGCGCCCGCCGGTGAAAGTCAAAGTGGTGCCGGCGCCGCTGCCACAGCAGCCCTTGTCCGGGCCCGCCACACCGGCGCCTGCGGCCGACTTTGTTGTCGTGCAGCCGCAGGATGCCTCGCGTCCGACAGCGCCGGGGGATGCGCGCCCGTGGCGCGAATTCGCCTCCACCGGGGATTCCCGTGAACGGCCGTCAAGACCCGATACCGCCAGTCCGATTCCCGAGCGCGCCCGCGAGCGCGTGACCGAGGAATTCCGCGGCGCCGACCGTGATGGCGATGGTTATCTGACGCCGAGCGAAGTTGAAGGCCGCTTCCCTGGGGTCGCCAGGGATTTCGGCAAAGTCGACAGCAACGGCGACCGGCGAATTTCGCTGCAAGAATTTACTGACCTGCGGCGCCAGCAGTTTGAAGCACGCAAGTCGGCAATGCCGGCGCGTTAGTCAACCCGGCAGCAGAAATTCCCGGATCGCAGCAATCTGGTCATCGGCCATCAGCGCCGGCGCATGACCGACGCCGGCAAATTCGACCAGTTTCGGCTGCGGGCCGCGCCGGGTCATTTCGATGGCGGTTTCATGCAGCAGCAGATCCGATTCCGCGCCGCGCATTAACAGCGTCGGGCAGCGGATCGCGTCGTAGTAGCTCCATAACACGATGTCCCTGGCCGCCGCCTTGTGGAAGGGCGTGGCGATCCCGGGGTCGTAGGCCATGCCCCAGCGCCCGTCCTTGTCGCAACGCGCATTGTGTTCGGCGAGATGGCGCCACTGCACATCGGTTAGCGGACCGAAGGGCGCGGACACTTTGCGCACGTACTGTTCCAGTTCGGCAAAGGTATTGAACAGCGGATTCTTGCCGACGTAGGCGCCGATGCGTTCCATCGAGGCTTTCGGAATCAGCGTGCCGACATCGTTGAGCACCAGGCGGCGCAGGGGCGTGTTGGGGCGCGCGGCCAGCAACATGCCGAGCATGCCGCCCATTGACGTGCCGACCCAGTCGATTTCCTGGGCACCGGTGGCGGTGACACGCGCCATCAATGCCGTCATGTCATTCATGTACTGCGGGTAGCCGTAATCGTCCTTGTTCGGCAGCCAGTCGCTTTTGCCGCGGCCGGCAATGCTCACGCTGATCACGCGCAGATCGTTCTGCAGCGCGGCAGCGAGCGCGTCAAAGTCACGGCAGTTGCGCGTCAGTCCGTGCACGCAGATCACCGCGCGCGGATTCGCGGGGTCACCCCAGTCGGTGTAATGCAGGCGGTGAAAGCCGGCGCTGTTGAGGCCTGTCAGATAGTCTTCGCGCATAGTTAACCTTATTTTTTATTGTGTTTTTATTGGTTTATTTGACGCCCAGTAAAATCAGGCTCCAGGCGCCGAGGCCGATGAAGCCGGTCAGATGCGCCCAACTCCACCACAGATAGCGTCGTCCCAGCGTGTCAGGCATTTCATTGGACAACAGGAACAGCCGGCCATCGCTGGGTTTGCGCAACAAATGCACGCCTTCGCTTTGCAGCCCCATGCGTTGCTGATGTTGCCGGCGCACTTCGCGGATCGCCTGCAGCCGCGCCAGTTCCCATTCCTTCTGGCTGATCATGCCGTTCTCATCGAGATCAAAACGTTTGAGCATGTTCTGCCGGTCATTCTTCCATTCGGCGATCAGATGGCTGACGTCTTCGCGTTCTTCGCTGACGGACGGTGCATTGGCGGTGTGGGTGACGAATTCACCGATCGCATACACCGTGTCTTCCGGCGCCAGCAGCCATTCGTTGTAGCGCATGTTGCCTTCACGCCAGGATTTGTGGTGTCTGGTGATGACCTCGGCGCCGTCCGGCGACACCACGCAGGCGCCGCTGTCATCAACCAGGAAGAAATGCGCGACGCTGCTGCCTTCATCGACGGTTTTCCACTTATCGTCCTGTTGCTCTTCCTCAACCGTATACCGGTACCAGCAGCAGGGACGATAGCTGACCGGGCAGGTCAGCGTAGACCCGCCGATCAGCCGGCCGATGCCCAGTAGTTCGACGTAGCCCTGGGCTGCGGAAGTGACTTTGGAGGTGGGCAGATCGTGGATCTGCCGGTAGCGCCGGTAATTGCCCAGCCAGGCGAAAAAACTGACCACGGACATGGCGAGCAGGGCCCAGGGCCAGGCTTCCGGCGTGTCGAGCTGGCCGGCGATGGCGAGGATGATGAAATGCAGGCCGCCGGTGAGCAGCAGCGGACCACGGCCGCTGTTGCTCGCGACGTTGAACGAAAACGCCATTCAGTGCAGCTGGCGATTCAGTTGCCGAACAGCTGCTTGACGTCGACGTCCTTCTTTTCTTCCTCGGAAAACTCCAGTAGCTGGGCTTCCTTGAAACCGAGCAGGCGGGCGACGATGACGTCCGGGAACTGCTCGATGCGCACGTTGTTGATGTTCACTGATTCGTTGTAGAACTCGCGGCGGTCGGCGATGGCGTTTTCAAGCGCACTGATGCGCGTCTGCAACTGCTGGAAGGTCTGGTTGGCCTTGAGGTCGGGGTAGGACTCGGCCAGCGCGAACAGACTGCCCAGCGCCGCGCGCAGTCCGCCCTCGGCCTGGCCCAGTGCGGGCACGTTCTGCGCTTCGCGCGCGGTGAATACCTTCGATCGCGCTTCGATGACCCGGGTCAGCGTGTCCTGCTCGAATTTCATGTACTGCTTGCAGGTTTCGATCAGCTTGGGCAATTCGTCGTGGCGCTGTTTGAGCAGCACGTCGATATTGGCCCAGGCTTTGGCGACATTGTGTTTGATCTGTACCAGCGCGTTGTAGATCGTGATCACGTAGATGACGATGACGGCGAGTACGGCGAGGGTGATGATGGTACTGAGACCCATTTTGTTCTCCCTTAAATCCCTTGGTGGGATGGGGGGATTGTATAGCAGGGCTTGGGGAGTATTCAGGAAGGAACAAAGTCAAATTCGCCGGGGGTGGCCCGGCAGCCAGTTACTTTTCTTGCTTCGCCAAGAAAAGTAACCAAAAGAAGGCGACCCCGCCGAGCCGGTCCTTCGGACTTCCCTACGTTGC
>CAIZLW010000016.1 GCA_903933915.1 uncultured beta proteobacterium
AAGTCGCGGGCATCGTGCGTTATCTGTGTACACCGGCGGCGGCGATGATCAGCGGGCAGTTGATCTACGTAGACGGCGGCCAGCAGATGTTCTAAGGAGCCTGCTGCACGCTGCGAAGCAAGTCCTCTTGGGGGACGCTGCGAAGCGAGTCCTCTTGGGGGGCGCCGTGCTCCTTACCCTCGCACCGCTCGCTACGGCTCGGACAGGATTGCGGCCGGAATCACTCAGACCGCTGCACTTTCGTGCATGAACTGCAGCCGCGCCAGATGGGCATACAACCCGTCGGCGCGCAGCAGCTCATCATGGGTACCGGTGGAATGCAGGTGGCCGCGCTCCAGCACCAGGATGCGGTCGGCGGTGCGCACCGTCGCCAGGCGGTGGGCGATCACCAGCGTGGTTCGGCCACGCGACAGACTCTCCAGAGCAGCCGCGACCTGACGCTCGCTTTCGGCATCCAGCGAACTGGTCGCTTCATCGAGCAGCAGGATCGGCCGGTCGGCGAGCAATGCGCGCGCAATCGACAGCCGCTGGCGCTGGCCGCCGGACAGCCGGACGCCGCGCTCACCGAGTTCGGTATCCATGCCCTGCGGCAAGCGCTCGATGAATTCAATGGCGTGGGCCGCGGCGCAGGCGGTCCGCACTTCCTCAACGCTCGCGTCAGGCCGGCCGAAGCGCACGTTCTCGGCCACGCTGGCGGCAAAAATCACCGGGTCCTGCGATACCAGTGCGACGGCCTTGCGCAGTTGCAACGGTTCGCAGCGGCGCAGATCGGCGCCGTCGATCATCACGTGCCCCGACTGCGGATCGTAAAAGCGCAGCAGCAGCGCGAAGATCGTGGTTTTGCCCGCACCTGACGGCCCGACCAGCGCAACACGCTCGCCGGGCTGCACCGCAAACGTCAGCCCGGACAACGCCGGCGCATCGGGCCGCGTCGGATAGGCAAAGCCAACATTGTCAAAACGGATTTCACCGCGCGCACGCGAAGCCAGCGCCGTGCGCGGCTCGCTCACAGTCAGCGCCGATCGCGCGTCGAGCAGTTCCATCAGGCGTTCGGTGGCGCCGGCGGCACGCTGGATTTCGCCCCAGACCTCCGACACTGTGCCAGCGCCGCTGGCGACGATCCCGGCATAAAACACGAAAGCGGAGAGTTGGCCGGCGGTGAGCCGGCCTTCCAGCACGTCATGGCCGCCGATCCACAGGATCACACCGACCGCACAGAACGCGATCAGCATCACCGAGGAGATCAGCCAGGCCTTGACGCGTACGCGTTCGACGCCGGACGCGCAGGCGGCGGCAATCGCCGCGTCAAAGACCTCCGTGGTCCGCGGTTCATGACCATAAGCCTGCACGGTACGGATTTCATGCATCGCCTCGTCCACCTGCGCCGACACTTCGGCGACGCGGTCCTGGTTGCTGCGCGACAGCCGCCGCACGTAACGACCGAGCAGCAGAATGGGAATCAGCGTCGCCGGCACACCGAGCACGATCAGGAACGCCAGCCGCGGGCTGGTGGTGAACAGCAGCACCAGCGCGCCGATCATCATCAGGCCGTTGCGCAACAGCATCGAAAGGCCGAAGCCGATGACCTGGCGCAACTGCTCGCTGTCGTTGGTCACGCGCGACACGATGTCGCCGGTGCGCGTGGTGTCGAAGAATGCAGGAGACAGCGTCAGCACATGGGCAAACACCGCACGCCGCAGGTCGGCAATCACCTGTTCACCCGTGCTCATCATCAGATAAAAACGGGTATAGGTCGAAACAGCGAGCACCACCGCAATCGCAATCACGCCGGCCAGCGCGGCATTGAGCATCGCCGGATTGCCGCTGCCGAAACCGGAATCGATGACAAAACGCAGGCCCTGGCCCAGCGCCAGCACCGACCCCGATGCCACCAGCAGCGCCACCAGCGCCACCGTGACGCGCGTGCGATACGGCAGCAGGAAGCGCAGCAGTCTCCGCAGTTGCGCGACATCGCCTTTCGCTGTAACGGTTTCAGCCGCGTTCAAGGGTCGCTCCGCTCAGAACCGCGGCAAGCGCGGCACACGCATGCGCACCCCGAGATGCGCGGCTTCCAGCGTGACCTCTACCGGCTTGATGACGCCGATTTCGATTTCGTATTCGCCTTCGGCCGGAATAGCGACCAGCAGCATCGGCTGCACCAGCGACGATGGCGGACTGGATGACGCCACCGGCGGCGCCTCGGTACTGTTGACGTGAAATTCCTCGGCCTTGATCACATCATTGCCGCTGCGCAAGGTCACCCGGTAGGTGTTCCAGCGGCCATGCTCTTCACGCTTACCCCAGGCGAAATCGGCCAGCATCGTCAAAGCCACCGGACTCATGTCCGGCTTGAGCAGGATACGCACCGGCGCGTAGCCGCCTTCGGCGGTGCGCTGCAAGGGGATACGCGCGACCTCCTCGCCGCCGATCCAGCCCTCGCATCCTGCAAGTGCCAGCACTGACACCAGCGCGAACGCCGCTACAGCGGGCGCCCGCGCCTGCATCAGTTTTTCACCTTGGCCAGGAAGTCCAGCATTGCCTTGTTGAATACCGCAGGCTGCTCGACGTTGGACAGATGCGCCGCCGAAGGAATGATCAGCAATTCGGAACCGCGCAGATTGGCGTGAATCTGGCGCGCCATTTCCGGCGGCGTGCCGTGGTCCTGGTCGCCGACGATGACCAGCGCGGGACAGTTGATCTCTTTCAGCTGGTCAAGCACGTCGATCTTGGCGATGGCTTCGCAGGAGCCGGCATAACCCGCCACCGGCGTGGTGCGGATGTCGTTGCCGATGCGCGCCTTCACTGCCGGCTGCGCGTTGAGGAATGGTTCGGTGAACCAGCGCGACAGCGTGCCCTCGACCAGCGCATCCATGCCCTGCGCGCGGGCGATCTTCACGCGGTCGCCCCACATCTGCTCGGCATTCGGCGGCCGGCGGCTGGTGGTATCGGCGAGGATCATGCTGGTGAACACGCCGGGATATTTCAGCGCATAGGTTTCGCCGATCATGCCGCCCATCGACAGGCCGATCCAGTGCGAATGTTTGATTCCCAGCGCGGCATACAGGCCGTGCAGGTCGTCGGCCATCTGCTCCAGCGTGTAGGTCACGTCCGGCGCATCGCTGGCGCCATGGCCGCGGGTGTCGAAGCGCAGCACCTTGTAACCCTTGGACACCAGCAGTTTCGCCTGCTCGTCCCACATCGACAGGTTGCACGCCAGCGAATGTGACATCGTCACCCACGGGCCTTCGCCCTCGATGACGCAGTTGAGTTCTATGCCGTTGGTTTTGATTTTCATGATTTCTCCCTTATTGCGCCTGTTACTGCGCTTTGATGTTGCCGGCGCGGGCCAGCTTGGTGAATGTCGCGATGTCGGATGCAATCAGTTTGTCGAAACCGTCCGGGGTCGTCGGCGAGGGCTCCAGGCCGATCGGCGCCCAGCGCCGTTTGACATCGTCTTCGCCGAGTATGCGTTTGACCTCGCGGTTGAGTTCGGCAATCACCGGTGCCGGCGTTTTGGCGGTGGTCACCAGACCGAACCACAGCACCGCGTCGTAGCCCGGCACGCCGGAATCGGCGATGGTCGGCACATCCGGCAGCAGCGCATCGCGTTTCAGCGACGACACGCCGAGCGCGAGCAGCTTGCCGTCGCGCACCTGCGGCACGGCATTGGCGATCGGCGCCATGAAAAACTGCACGCGGCCGGTCATCGCCTCAGCCAGCGCTTCGGGTATGCCCTTGAACGGAATGTGCACGACATCGATTTTCGCCATGCTTTTCAGCAGCTCGCCCGCGAAGTGCGTGCCGCTGCCGATACCCGCCGACGAAAAGTTCATCGCGCCTGGTTTGGCGCGCGCCGCTGCGAGCAGATCCTTCAGCGAACGAAAACCCGAGGGCGAAACCACCAGCACGTATTTCGACACCGCCGACAGCGAAATGCCCATCAGGTCGCGGCGCGCGTCGTACGGCAGCTTTTCGTAAATCGCCGGCGCCACGGCATGCGCCGAGGACACTGACAGCAGCGTGTAGCCGTCGGGATTCGCCGTCGCCGTCAGGTTGGCGGCAATGGTGCCGCCTGCGCCCGGCCGGTTATCGACGATGACCTGCTGCTTGAGTTCTTCGGTCAGTTTCTGCGCGAGATAACGCGCGGTGATGTCAGGGCCGCCGCCGGGCGTGAAGCCGACGAGGATGCGGATCGGCTTGGTCGGATATTCGCCGGCCGGCGTGGGGCCGCCCTTCTGTGCGGCCTGCGCGACTGCGCACGTCGCCAGCGCAACAACAGCAATGGTTTGCAGCAGCCTCATCATGCCTCCGGACACTTTATGGAATTTTTTGGTGGGGGTTTTGTTAAAAACCCCGGGCCGTGACTATACCAGCCGCCGCCCTGCAATACAGCATGTGGACGAGCCTGCATCCACGGTCGCAACAACAGGCGTTCCCCGTTATGCTTGCGGTTCGATTCAGCATCCTGGTCATTCGTTGCAACGAATGACCGCTCTGATCTCCCCTCACAAGGGAACTCTTGGGTCGGGGAGAGGGGCTAACAACACCAAGCATTTTTTGAAATGCAAACAACCTTGGGATTTCTCCAATGAACACAACGGCCGAACTCGCCGGCAAAGTCGCTCTGGTTACCGGCGCCGCAAAAAATATCGGGCGCGCCATCGCACTTGAACTCGCCGCAGCGGGGGCAAAGGTGGCAATCAACACCCGCGCTTCCCGAGCCGAAGCGGAAGCAGTCGCCGAGGAAATCCGCGCCGCCGGCGGCACAGCCGCGGTGTTCATTGCCGACATCGCTGATGCAGCCGCAGTACAAAACATGCACACCTCCGTGCAAACCGCACTTTGCCCTGTCGATATCCTCGTACTCAACGCTTCGGTGCGCCGCGAAATTCCATTCACCGAAATGACCTTCGACGAATGGCGGCAGGTGATGTCGATTTCGCTTGACGGTTCCTTTCATTGCATCAAGGCCGTATTGCCGGGCATGGTGCAGAAAAACCACGGCACTATCATCACACTCGCCGGCGACACCGCACTGAGCGGTGCGGTCGGCAAGGTGCACAGCTCATCGGCCAAAAGCGGCCTGGCCGGCATGACGCGTGCGCTGGCGCGCGAGCTCGGCCCCAAGGGCATCCGCGTCAACTGCATCTCACCCGGCCACTTCAACACCACCCGCGCCAATACCCGTGCAGAACGACCTGCCGCTTCGAGCCATATTCCGCTCGGCCGTTACGGCGAGTCGAACGAGATTGCCGCAACGGCGCGTTTTCTGTGCAGCCCCGGCGCAGGCTTCATCACCGGCCAGACCATCCACGTCAACGGCGGCCAGTGGATGCTTTAGCATCAACAGATTATTCAACAAAAACATATAGTTACCGAGGATTCCCAAATGACCTTCAAACACCCCGAACGTTTCCCCGCAATCCCGCCCGAACAATGGAACGAAGAACAGAAAAAAGTCGCCGCGACCATCGCCTCCGGTCCGCGCGGCGAAGTGCGCGGACCGTTTCTCGCGCTGTTGCGCAGCCCCGGCCTCGCGCACACCGTGCAGCAGGTCGGTGAATACCTGCGCTTCAAATGTCCACTGGACCGGCGCATCGCCGAAATGTCCACGCTGATGGCCGCCCGCCACTGGACCCAGCAGTACGAATGGCAGTCGCATTACAAACACGCGATGAAGGCGGGACTGAGCCCGGCGATTGCGCAAGCCATCGCCGAAGGCCGCCGCCCGACCGGCATGGCCGCCGATGAAGAAGCGCTCTACGACATGCTCACCGAAGTGCTGCACAACCAGAGCGTCTGCGATGCGACCTACGCACGTGCGCTCGGCGTGTTCGGTGAACAGGGTGTGATCGAACTCGTCGCCATCGCCGGTTATTACGCGATGCTGGCGATGATCCTCAACGTCGGCCGCAAGGCGCTGCCGGCCGGCCAGCAGCCGATGCTGCCTTGGTTTCCACATTGAGAGCACTGCGGCGCAACATGCGCCGCAGTGCTTGCCGCAGGTCATGGACGTGTGATACTAGTTGCGCAGACGGATTTTGTCGGAGGAGAACCGTGCAATGACTGTCGTTGGCGCCGCATCGAACACTGCGCGCACCGTGATCAGCGGGCGCATCGGGAATATTGATATCACACCGCTACCCGGCATCATGGGCGCGGAGGTTCGCGGACTCGACCTGCGTCGGCTTGACGACAGCGGCTTCCGCATCCTGCACCAGGCCTATCTCGATCATTTACTGCTGCTGCTGCGTGGCCAGCAGTTGAGCGACGCCAACATGGTCGAGGTCGCGCGGCGTTTCGGTGAATTCGAACTGCCCCCGGTAACCGCGCAGCATGTCGCGCACCGCGATGCGCACCCCGAAATCACCGTGGTCGCCAATGTCAGGGTCGATGGTGTTCCCATCGGCGAACTGGGCGACGGCGAAGTCATCTGGCACAGCGACTATTCGTTCCGGGAAGTGATTGCCGGCATGCGCATGCTGCATGCGCTGGAAGTACCGCCTGATGGCGAGGGCGCCAACACCGAGTTCTGCAACATGTATGCGGCTTACGACACGCTGCCTGAAGCGCTCAGGCGCAAAATCCATGGCGCCACCATCAAGCATGACACCGCATACGACACCAACAGGAAATTGCGCCGCGGCGCGGTGACCGTCGATGACCCCAGGCTGGGCGACGGACCGGATCATCCAATAGTCTCCACGCATCCCGAGACCGGTTGCAACAGCCTGTTTCTCGGACGCCGGCCCCGGCATTACGTCAACGGCTGCTCGCTGGAGGAATCAGCGGCATTGCTGGACGCGCTTTGGGCACATGCAACGCAGCCCCGCTTGCAGATCGCGCACACCTGGCGCCAGGGGGATGTGGTGATGTGGGACAACCGCTGCACGATTCACCAACGCGGCCCATTCAATCCTGTGGCGCGGCGCGTCATGCACGCGACCCAGGTCAAAGGCCACAAACCTTTTGAAGCGCCGAATGCGGCTCTGCGCCCCGCCCATCCGCGCGCAGCTTGGCATTCCGGTAGATAACCGATGTTTCATCAACATTTACTGCATAAACATAATTCATGAAAGCCACGATACTCCACAGCGGCAGTGACCTGCGCTATGAAACTGTGCCCGACCCGACACCCGGACCGCGCGATGCGGTTGTCAAAGTGCATGCCTGCTCGATCTGCGGCTCTGACCTGCACGCTTTCCACGGCAAGCATCCGCGGCTGACTTTCCCCCGCATCCTCGGTCATGAATTTGCCGGCGAGATCGTGGCGCTCGGGAAGGAACTGCGCGGATTCCATGTCGGTCAGCGGGTGTGCTGCGATATCGACTTTGCCTGCGGCGAGTGCGGCCCCTGCCGCAGCGGCCGCGGCAACATCTGCGAAAAGCTGCGCACCATGGGCTTTGACCGCGACGGCGCCTACGCCGAATATGCGCTGGTGCCTGACTTCAATCTGCACCCGCTACCCGACAATGTCAGTTATGACCAGGCCTCGGTGGTCCAGGTGCTCGGCATCAGCTACCACGCCGTGGCCCACCGGGTACAGCCCAAACCCGGAGAAAAAATCGCCATCATTGGCGCCGGACCGATCGGACTGGGCGCAGCGCTGATCGCTCAACTGATGGGTGCGGAAGTCACCATCACCGACATCCTCGATTATCGTCTCGCCAAAGCGCATGAACTCGGCATCGCATCCTCGATCAATGCCCGAAATGCCGACATGCGGGCGCAGGCGCTTGCGCTCACTGCCGGCAACGGTTTCGACAAAGTGGTCGAATGCGTTGGCGGCCTGCAGGAACGCACCGTCACCGATGCCGTGAGCATGGTCAAACGCGGCGGACAGATCACGGTCATCGGTACTTTCCCCGAAAACAAGGCAACGATTCCCATCGCATATATCAAGGACCGGGAAATCGACCTTAATTTCTCGCGCGGCAATTTCCTGGCGTTCAGACCCTGCCTAGAACTCGTGGGCAGCGGCAAGATCAACCCTGATCTTTATATCAGTCACCGTTTCCCGTTAAACCGCGCCGAGGATGCGCTCAAGCTGCTCGAAGCGCGCAACGTCGAAGCGCACAAGATCGTTTTGCATCCGCAGGAAACGGCTTGAACCTTGGCATGCAAGCCGTCGCAATGAAAGCATCAAAGCACTGCCCGACCCAGCTGACAAATCCGAAAAAACAGAAAATACGTTAGGGGAGGATATCCAATGCAGCGCAAACACCCTCTGCTCGCAGGTCTGGCCGCAGCCATCATCTGCGCGATGCCCGCCATTTCATCGGCGGCACAGCTGCAGTCGGCCTATCCGGCAAGGCCCATCCGGGTGCTGAT
Organism: uncultured beta proteobacterium; assembly: GCA_903933915.1. Lineage (GTDB taxonomy): Bacteria > Pseudomonadota > Gammaproteobacteria > Burkholderiales > SG8-41. The sequence goes on from CAIZLW010000016.1 coordinate 8,332, forward strand.
CCCGTTCCCGGCCGCCGGCGCCTCCGACACCATCGGACGCTCGCTGGGCGAACAACTCGCTGCGCAACTCGGACAGTCCGTGGTCGTAGACAACCGTCCGGGGGCGGCAGGCCGCCTTGCCACCGAAATGCTGGTGCACGCCGAGCCCGACGGCTACACGCTGCTGGTCGGCGGCGTGGGACCACTCGCAATCAGCCCCGCGGTCTACAAGAAACTGCCTTACCAGGTGGCGCGGGATTTTTCCGCGATCACCATGGCCGCCGAACTGATCAACGTCATGGTGATCAACCCGTCGATCGGCGGTGCGGAAGGCATACCGCAATTCATCGCGTGGTCAAAAAGACAACCGGGCCAGGTGCGCTACGGCAGCTCGGGGCCCGGCCAATTGGACCACCTCGCCGGAGAATTTTTTCAGCGCCTCGCCGGCATACAGATGACCCATGTACCGTACAAGGGCGGCGGCCCCGCGCTGGTGGATCTCGTGACCGGCGACATCCATGTCATGTTCCCCACCTATGTGACTGCGGTACCGCATATCCAGAGCAAACGTCTGCGCGCGCTGGCCGTCACCACACCCAAGCGCCAGGCACTGCTGCCCGACCTGCCGGCAATCAGCGAATCCCTGCCTGGATTCGGCGTTAGCAACTGGAATGGCATTTTCGCGCCGGTACGGACGCCGCGCGCAATCTCCGACAAGCTTTTTGTGGAAATTAACAAGGCCATACAGGCGCCTCAGGTGAAAAAGCGCCAGAACGCCGCCGGCATAGTGCCGGTCGGCAGCACCACCAGCGCGGAGTTTGCGCAATTCATCCGCGAGGATACGGCGCGCTGGGCAAAAATCACCCTGGAAGCGGGCATACAGCCGGAGTAATCCCATCCGCAGTAACTGGCAGGCGTCTGCCCCATCGACAGATGCGGGACGGGAAACGGGCCTGGCAAGGTGAGCAGCCGTCCGCCATTCGGTTTCCCGCTGTTCGCGTTGCTGGCTGGACACACGTTCGCTTCGATGGCGACGCTGGTGCTTCCGGCCGTGGCACCAGCGGTCGCCCTTGACTATGGATTCGACCCGTCGCTGATCGGCTACCAGATCAGCCTGCTCAGCATTGGCATGGCGGCCGCACTGACCTTGCTCGGCAATGCCACCCGCCACTATGGCGGGGCACGCACCAACCAGATCGGGCATGCCATGGTGGCCGCCGGCATGTTGGTCCTGTTGATCCCGTGGAGCGCATTCCTGATGATCGGCTCTCTGATCATGGGTTTCGGCTACGGCATGCTTACGCCTTCGGCGTCGCACCTGCTGATGCGCTTTACGCCACCGGAACGGCGCAGCACGGTGTTTTCGGTGCACCAGGTCGGCATTCCCGCCGGCGGCATGCTCGCGGCGCTGATTGCGCCCGCAATCACGGTCTACGCGGGCTGGCGCTGGGCGGTCATCCTCAGCGCGCTGCTGCTGGTCGGCGTGGTACTGCTGATGCAGAGCGGACGCCGCAGCTGGGACGACGACCGCGACAGCAAGGCACCGGTGGTAACGCCCAACCCGCTCGCCGGCGCCATTGCGATCTGGCGACAACGTGAGCTACGGCTGATCACCATCGCCGGCAGCTGCTTTTCGTGGGCGCAGTTCTGCGCGGCGACCTTTGCCGTGGTCTCCTGCGTCGAAACGCTGGGCATGAACCTGGTCGTGGCAGGCACGGTGCTGACCGTGGTACAGATCGCCAGCGCCTCGGGACGCATACTGATCGGCTGGATCACCGACCGCGTCGGCGACACCGCCCGCGTGCTGGCATGGAACGCCGGATTGCTGACGGTGTTCACGCTGGGCGGTTTCGCGCTGAATGCGGCAACGCCGCTGCCGCTGGTGTATCTGATGTTTGCGGTACTCGGCGCAACCTCGGGCTGCTGGCCCGGCGCCATCCTCGCTGAAGTCGGACGACTCGCGCCGCAAGGTCAGGTCAGCCTGGCAATCAGCGGTTCACTGGTGATCACCAATGTCGGCAAATTCATCGGCCCGATCATTTTCGCCAATGTCTACGCGCTGACCCGCAGCTACGGCCTCGCGTTTGTGTCGCTGGTCGTGCCGGCCGCGGTTGCACTGTATTGCCTGCTCGCCGCGCGCCGCAGCGCGCGTTAAACCGCTCAGGCCAGAATCTGGCTGACCTGTTCTTCGCGCAGCAGTTCGTAGACGAAGGCTTCGAGCTCGGGCCCCAGTGCGTCTCGCACCGAGATCATGCCGATGGGATGGCCGTCCTTGATCACCGGCAGATGGCGGAAACGCCCCTCGTGCATCATCGCCAGCGCATGCGCAAACGGCAGCTCCGGCGTGATGCACTTCGGATTGGCGGTCATCACCATGCTCAGCGGCGTGATCTTGCTGTCGAGCCCGGCGGCAACCACGCGGAATAGTGCGTCGCGTTCGGTGAACACCCCGGTGAGACGCCCGCTGTCGACCACCATCATCGCGCCGACATTGCGCTGCTTCATCTGCCGCGCCGCCTCCGCCACAGTCATGGTGCCCGGTGCGGTGAGCAGTGTCTGCCCGGAAATAATGTCTTGTATCGTGCGTTCGGCCATATCAACCTCCGTGCACTGAATCCAGCAAGGCCGCGATCGCTTCAAAAACCGCCAAAGAAGAACATCGCGTAAGGCAGACCCGTTGCAGTACCGCCTGGAAATCATGCTACGCCCCGTCCAGGGCAGGGTCAAACTGCAGAACGGCCTTCGCGCATATAGACCGGCAAATCCATCGCCGGCGGGCGGCATCCCGGCACGTCGTAGATCATCTGGGCGACATAACCGCGGTGATAATTGGTGTGCATCACTACATGCAACAGGATTTCGCCCCTTGTCATCGTCCCGTGGTTGCCGCCGATCAGCGTGTAACTCACTGTTTCATCAAGACTGTCGGCTGTCTGCCGGCCCGCCCAGGTGACATACCAGGCGTCGATCTCCTGCTGCAGGCGCCACAATTCGGGGAGCGGCGGATGATCCTTGGTGTTGCGCGCGTCGTACCCGTGATCCCGCCCCTCCAGATGCGCCTGCCAGATACGGTTAATCACATAAATGTGGTTCAGCGTATGCGCCATGTTCTTGAACAGCGACGGACGCGGTTTGGCGGGCTCTTCCGCGGGCAGTGCCGCGACGGCGTCGAACATGACTTTGTTCGACCACTGATTGTAGTGCGCCATCATGCGTGCGGTGGCCAGATCCATGTACTGTTTCTCCGAAAATAAAGGCGGCGCTCAGGCCGCAATACCCAGCTTGCGCTGCAGGTCGCTGATCACCTGGGTCCACGATCGCTTGCGCCACCGGACGCGCTCGCCGATCGGCTTGTTTTCGATGTCGGCATGCACCTTCATCGCCACGAACACCGGCCCGGGTTTACCGAGAATTTCCGGCAGCGCCGCGACTACCGCATCCAGCTCGGTGAACGAGTAAGCCCGCGGATAACCCGCGCCCTTCGCCAGCATTTCATAGTTGACGTTTTTCGCGTTTGGCACCGGCTGACCGCCGGTGGTGGCGTAGCACTCGTTGTCGAGCATGAAATGGTAAAAGTTCGCCGGCTTCTGCTCGGCAATGGTCAGCAGGATGCCCAGCCCCATCTGCACGTCGCCCTCGGAATCGAACAGCACCACCCTGCGCTTGGGTTGCGCCAGGGCAAGGCCGAACGCAAATGCGGCATGACCGCCCATCGCCGGGTCGCCCATCGGCAAATCGAGATCGGGCTGGTCGCTGATCTTGACCCAGTGTTTGCCGCCGCGGCCGGGCACCACAATGGCGTCGCCGCGATGGGGCATGAACGCTTTCAGAAAATCTTCGGTATGAAACATGTGCGCTCCTAGCCGTTGAACTGATACTCGTCGCCGACGAGTACCGCCACCGGGCGTCTGGTTTTTTTCGATTCGTTGAACGCGACGGTGATGCGCTCGGCATCGGCATCGCTTTCAACAAGGTAATAGTTAATGCGGAAGGCATTGAGGAAGGGCTCGGTATAAACCGACGCGGTGTCAGCGGTCGGCGCGCCGTGACGCGTCCAGCCGCGCATGCCGACGACAAACACCACCGGGATTTCGAGTCCGAACAGCCAGCCGCGGATCGAATCGCCGGATTCCATCAGCCCGGTATTCTGGATCAGGATCACCGGCACCGCGCCGCCGGCGGCCAGCCCCGCCGCCACCGAACACGCCAGGCCTTCCCGCGGCACCGCTACCAGTGTCAGCGTCGGATCCGCTTTCATCAGCAGGTACAGCCAGTTGGTCTCGCTGTCGGGCAGCCACACGACGTGGGTCACGCCGTGCTGCTTCAGCTGGTTTAAAACCACTTCCGGGCTCAGGTGAGCCTTGGCGGCATCATTCATTTGCGTTTTTTCCATTAATGACAGGGGGTCATGCATCAGATCAATCGCCCTCAAGCTTAGCCTCGGCCACGACCTTGGTCCACTTGGCGATTTCCGCTTTGACGTGCGCAGAAAACTGGTCAGGCGTCTTGCTGGTGATCATCACCCCCTGATCCTCAAAGCGCTTGCGCAGCGGCCCCGCAAGGACCTTGTTGGCATCGGCGTGCAGCTTGTCCAGTATCGGCTGCGGCACCTTCGACTGCGTGCACAGGCCGTACCATCCGGTGACATCGTAGCCCGGCACCCCGGATTCGGCGATGGTCGGCACATCGGGCAATTGCGCGCTGCGCTCTGCCGACGTCACCGCAAGCCCGCGCAAACGTCCCGACTTCACGGAGGCCAGCGGCGCACCGGCGAGATTGCCGACCGACGATTCCATGTGACCGCTGATGACATCGGCAAGCGCCTGCGATGCACCCTTGTAGGGCACGTGAACGATGTTGATCTTGGTCATCGACTTCAGCAGCTCGATCGACAAATGGGGTGAAGCGCCGACGCCCGACGATCCAAAGTTCAGCTTGCCGGGATTCTTGCGCGCAAAGTCGATGTACTGCTGCAGCGTTTTGAACGGCAGTGACGGATGCACCATGAACAGATTGGGCACGCCGCCGATCCACACCGGAAATGCGAAATCGCCGATCGGATCATAGGTCAGCCGCTTGGCAAAACGCGCCGGGGTGACCGAATGCGAGCCGATGTTGCACAAGACCATGGTGTAACCGTCGGGCACCGCCTTGGCAGTCGCCTCGGTGGCGATATTGCCCGCAGCGCCGGGACGATTTTCGACCAGCACGTTGGCGCCCCAGTGTTCGCCCAGTGCCTGCGCCATCATCCGTGCCGCGGTATCGACGCCGCCGCCCGGCGTGTAACCGACGAGAATGCGCACCGGGCGTGTGCCCGGATAGTTTTGTGCAGAAACCACACCGGCCGCGAGCAGCACGGCTGCCAGGATGATGCGTGAAAAAGTTTTCATGTCGTTCTCCTCATAAGTGCCCTGTCGTTCGCCCCTGACGTTATTACTCATGTCATCAGGGCTTGATGTTGTTGTCGCGAATCACCTTGCTCCAGCGCTCCAGTTCCGCGGCCGTCCACTTCTGCAACTCTGCGGGGGTGCTGACCATCAACTCCATGCCCAGCTGTTCGCCGAGATGCCTGCGCACGTCCGGCAGATTGAGCACCTTGACCATTTCGCCGTGCAGTTTGTTGATGATCGCAGGCGGCGTGCGCGCCGGCGCGAAGATGCCCCACCACGCATAGGCGGTGACATCCTTGTAACCTTCCTCGATCAGCGTCGGTACATTGGGCAGCGTCGCCGCGCGTGCATCACCGGTGGTGGCCAGCACACGCATGCGACCGTCATTGGCAAACGGTGTCACCAGCGCGGTGGACCCGATACCCAGATCGATCTGCCCACCGATCACCGCCACCGTCATCGGTCCGCCGCCTTTGTACGGCACGTGCACCAGCTTGAAGCCACCGCTCTGTCCGGCCAGCGTCAATGCGAGATGCCCGAGGCTGCCGGCGCCGACCGTGCCGTAGGTCAGTGTGTCGGGTTTGGCTTTCGCAGCCCTCACCACGTCGCCCATGGTTTTGTACGGCTTCGCCGGCTGGGTGATGATGCCGTACGGCGCGCGGCCGACCAGCATCACCGGCGCGAGGTCTTTCAGCGTATCGAAGGGCAGGTTCGGAATCAGCGCCGGGTTCACCGCATGCGTATCAAACACAAACACATAGGTATAACCGTCGGGATTGGCTTTCGCCGCAATGCCGGTGCCGATGGTGCCTGAACCGCCGGTACGGTTATCGACAATGAACTGCTGGCCCAGCGCATTCGACAGCCGCGCACCGATCAGCCGCGCCAGCGGATCCACGGTGCCGCCCGGCGGGAACGGCACGATGAAACGCACCGGTTTCGAAGGAAACTCTGCATTTGTAGCGGCCACCGCACTCATCGGAAGCAGCGCCGCAACAAACATGGTGACTGCACAGGCTTTTATCGTTTTGATACCCATGACCCCTCCCATCGTTTTAATCGTCGTTCGGTCGAACCGTTCAGTCGATTTTTGCGCCCGCCTTGCGGATCACTTCAGCCCATTTCGCGGAATCGATGCGCACCAGCTCCCAGAATGCTTCCGGCGTACCGGTCAGCGGTTCGGAACCCAGTGCGAGGATGCGTTCTGTCGCTGCCGTTGAATTCACCGCGCGATTGAGCCTGGTGTTGAGCACGGCCACAATCGCCTTGGGCGTGCCCGCCGGCACCACTACGCCATGCCAGGTCGTCGCCTCGTAACCGGCAACGCCGGATTCGATCAATGTCGGCACCTCGGGGAATACCGGTGAACGTTTGGCGCCGGTCACCGCCAGTCCGCGCACGCGGCCGGCCTTGACATGGCCGCTCGCCGAATTGAGCCCTTCCATCATCAGTTGCACCTGGCCGGACATCAGGTCGGCAATCGCTGCCGGGCCACCCTTGTACGGCACATGCACGATCTGGATACCGGTCATGTTTTTCAGCAGTTCGAAGCCGATGTGGCCGGGCGAACCGTTGCTGGATGAAGCATTGAACAGCTTGCCGGGATTCTGTTTGGCGTAGTCGATGACTTCGCGCATGGTGCGGAACGGCGACTTCGGACTCGCCAGCACCATCATGTGCCCGGTGATGGTCTGTCCAACCGGCGCCAGTTCGCGCAACGCGTCAATTAGCGGCTTGCTCACCAGATGCGGGCCGATGGCTAGCGAACCGATCGGCGCATAACCGATGGTGTAACCGTCGCGGGTGGCGCGGGCGGTCAGTTCCATACCGAGCTGCAGCGCGCCGCCCGGCCGGTTGTCGACGACCACCTGCTGGCCGAGTTCGCGCGCGAGTTCGGTGGCGACGATGCGCGCGACGTTGTCGGTCGACGCACCGACCGCCTGCGGCACGATCATGCGCACCGGACGTTCGGGATACGCCGACCACGCAGGGGCCGCCAGCATCAGCGACATCAGCAACCAGACTGTGCAACCGTACGGAAATGCCGTCTTGCGCTGCATGATCGCCTCCTGCTTAGTTGCCGCTGGTAATCCCCGCGGCTTTGACCGTCTTGGTCCATTTCGCCAGTTCGGCGTGAATGAACTTGCGCGCTTCGGCCGCGCTGTTGCCCACGGGTACCCCGCCCAGCCGGGCGACGCGCTCTTTGACATCCGGCAAAGCCAGCAGGCGCACCGACTCCGCATTCAGTTTCTCGACCACTGGCGCCGGGATTTTCGCCGGCCCCATCAGCACCACCCATGAGGTGGATTCATAACCCGGCACGGTATCGGCAATCGGCGCGAGATCCGGGAGTTCGGTGGAACGCGTCTTCGACGTGATGCCCAGCGTCTTCAGGCGACCGCCCTTGATGTGCGGCAGTGTCGCGATCAGCGTGTCGAACATGACATTGACGCGCCCGGCGAACAGGTCGGGATGCGCCGCGGTGCTGCCCTTGTACGGCACATGCAGCATCTTGACGCCGGTCATCAGCTTGAACAGCTCCGCGCTCATGTGCGGCGAAGTGCCGGTGCCGCTCGACGCAAAACTCACGCTGTCGGGCTTGGACTTGGCGAGGTCGATCAACTCCTTCACCGACTTCACCGGGAACTGGGGGTTGGTCACCAGCACCAGCGGATTGGACGCGGCGATGGTCACGAAGGTGAAATCGCGGTCCGAATCGTACGGCAGCTTGTGGATCGCCGGATTGATCGCAAAACTCAGCGCGACCATGCCCAGCGTGTAGCCGTCGGCCGGCGCCTTGGCGACAATGTCGGTGCCGATGATGCCGGAGGCGCCGGTGCGGTTGTCGACCACCGCGGTGACACCCCAGGTTTGCGCGAATTTGTCGGCAAACATGCGGGCGACGACATCCGATGCCCCGCCCGGCGGGAACGGCACGATGATGCGAATCGGCCGCTCAGGATAGGCCGCAGCAGCCGGCAGTGAAGCTGAAAACAGCGAAACCGCAGACAGCACGGCACAGGCCACAGCAGCGTGCAGACAATAGGCCGGCGCGGTCGAGCGTTGAAACAGGGTCATGTCATCTCCTCCAGATGAAGGGCGCATTGTGGCCCATGTGCGACTGCCGGGGAAGCTTTGCGCAATGCCGTCCGTATCGTGGTACGCCGCACACCGAGCGCGCCAAAAAATACTTTTTTATCAATACTTTATGTATAACCTGCCACTTGACGCCACCACCACATCAAGACTGACGTGACGGCATAGCGCCCAATTTGGCTGTGCGCCAGAATAGTGGCCTCGTGCGCGTCGCGAAATTTCAAATATTCAAGCCATACATTGGGGGAGTCATGAAAGCAGTTACGCAAGGCACCAAAGACCGGGCCGCCATCCTCGCATCGCTGCCGATGCGTGCGGACGAAGATCCGTTTGTCGTCGCCATCGGCGGCTTCTATCGCCGCTGGTTCAACCTGATCGACGATCTGCAGTTGCTGATCGACACCGTTGCCAGAATCAAAAGCACCGAGGACGAAGACTGGGTACCGGTATGGAGCGCAGTCGGCGCCGAATATGAAAAAAAGGGTGACGCCCTGCTGTCGCGCAAGGACAAACCCGGCGCGCGCCAGGCCTATGTCCAGGCCAAGACCTATTACAGCCTCGCGCGTTTCCCGTCGCCGTACTGGTCCGGTTCGTCGATCTGCCCGCCGAACATGAGCCCGATGAAGGCGCAGTCGTACGAAGACTATCTGCGCTGCTACCGCAAATCGGCCGCACTGCTGCCCGATCAGCCCGAAGTCATCACCGTCACCAAAAACGGCATGAAAGCCACCGGCTATCTGCGCCTGCCCAAAGGTGCGTCGAAAACCAACAAAGTAGCGGCGGTACTGGTGATGTGCGGCGCCGACATGTACAAGGAAGATCGCGAGAAATACGCCGAAGGTGCGCTGTCGCAGGGCATGGCCGCGCTGGTCGTTGATGCCCCTGGCACCGGCGAAACGACGTTCCCCCATGCACCGGAATCGGTGGTTGCATGGCAGGCCGCGCTCGACGTATTGCAGAAGCGTCCTGAAATCGACGGCAACCGCATCGGCGCCTTCGGCGTCAGCCGCGGCGGGCTGTGGGTGATCCGCCTCGCCGCAAACGACGCGCGCATCAAGGGCCTGATCGCCTGCGCCCCCGGCGGCGCCGGTTACTGGGGTTCAGCGGAAGAACGCGCCGAATGGCGCGCCGCGGCCTACGAACGCGCCAAGACCAACTGGTTCGGCCCGCGCGGCACCCGGCCACCGCTGAAGGAAATCACCGAAGAAGAACAGCGCAAGGAATTCCTGCGCTGGTCGCTGAAAGACCAGGACCTGCTGAAAAACCTGACCATGCCGATGTACCTGGTCAACGGCAAGATCGACCACCTGACGCCCATCGGCAATCTGTACATGCTGCTGGAGTCGGGCCCGGCCGACGGTCGCGTCGCCCGCGTCTATCCAGATGACGGCCACATCGCCGCGAAGAATGAGCGTGAGTGGGGGCCGGCGTCGTGGGCGTGGCTGCACGGTGTGCTGACCAAGGGCATAGCGCCGGCCAAACCCAAGCGCGTGATTACGTTCACCATCACCAAACCAGAGAAACCCAAAGACGCTGCAAAGAAGAAAGTTGCAGTGAAAAAGGTTGTGGCGAAAAAACCCGTGAAAAAGAAGTAAGACCGCAGTCAGTTATTCGAAACGGCGCACCGGAAACGGTGTGCCGTTTTTCTTTCTGGAATCTTTGCAGGGCCAATGATGCCGTTACGCGACTGTTCCGCCCGAATACCGCTACCCGCGCTATTGCCTTGTAACCAGATCCCCGATCGCTCGCCACGAGTCGCACTCACTGACCCCGCGCGAGCGGTTGTCTTTGGCGATTTTCTCCGCGCGATCGCTCACCTCTCGCGCAACCTGCCGGTCCCGTTCCGTCCGCATTGGCGCCGATTTCATCGACTGCAGCATGCCGTTGACCATTTCGCGACACTGCGTCTCGGTCGGTGTTTTGTTTTGGGCCATCGCCGGTGTCGCCACAAACCATGCCACGCAAACCACTAGAACCCTGACCGTATTCATGTTCACCCCCTCTGCTCTTCCCCTCATTAATCTGAAACATCTGCTCCACAGATCCACGGCAACACCTCGCCAATCGGCAAACGCACCACCGCATCCGCGACATCATCAAACTGCGTCGCCTCGGCATTGATGATCACCAGCCGCGCACCCGCATCAAGGGCTTTGGGCACCGCAGCGGCCACCGGATACACCTGCAGCGTGGTGCCGATGGCAATGAACAAATCGCCTTCGGCGGAAACGGTCATCGCGCGTTCAATCACTTCCGGAATCAGTTGCTGGCCAAAGGAAATAGTGTCGCTTTTGAGCAGGCCGCTGCATTCACGACATTCCGGGTCCTGCTCGCCGGCGCGTACGCGGTCCAGCGTCTGCTGCATCGGCCCGCGCCAGCCGCAGGACAGGCACATCACGGTGTGCAGCGTGCCATGCACTTCAATCACCTTGTCCGCCGAAACACCGGCGCGCTGGTGCAGGCCGTCGATGTTCTGGGTGACCAGCGCGTGCAGTTTGCCGCGCTGCTCCAGTTCGGCGAGCGCGCGGTGTCCGGCATTGGGCGCGGCAGTCCACGCCGGATGTGCGAGGCGCGACTGCCACGACAGGCGGCGCACTTCGGGATCGGTCGTGTAATAACGGATGTCCGACATGCGCTCGGCCTTGGGGTTGAGCGTCCACACGCCTTTGGGTCCGCGAAAATCCGGAATGCCGGAGTCGGTGGAAATGCCGGCGCCGGTGAGCACAACCACGCGCTGCGCGGCGTCGATCCAGCCGCGGATGGTGTCGAGTTCGGGATGGCGGTTCATGCCCCGGATGATGCCGCAGCGCCGGGAACCGCACCATGACCGGTTAGCGCCTGGGTGCAGGAGACGCAAAAAACCTGTTTTGGGCCCGGATTTCGATCCAAAACAGGCTTTTGGTGCCGATTAAGCAATTTTTCTGATGCGCCGGTTGAAAAATTAACAGTTATTGCGTCGCAACAATGTAATAAATCAGTGCTCTAATCAATACGCATCATATTGATTTATAAAACCTTATAGATCGTGATGTTTATACCGCACAGCACCATAAAGGAGTCTGCCATGAAAACTGTTACTTCCGAAGTCCCCAGTAGTATCGAACTGCTCGCCAGGGTCCGTCTGACGCCCGTTGATCGCCAACGTGCCGAAGGTGCGCTGCGTCAGGGCGAAGCGCTGGCCGATCTGCTGCTCGGCGCCGCGCAGATCGTGAAGAGTTGGGTTGAACATCACCAGCAACACGCGATCGATCCGCGGCACCTGAAATCAGCCAACTGATTCCAGCAAGCGGACGCGCTGCGTAAACACGCAGCGCTGCTACAGCACCGGCGACCGGCTGCGTCTTTTGCGCGAGCAGTCCGCGGGTAAGACCGCGCCTGCGGCCGTTATAATCGGGCGGAAACATGCCGCTCGCCCTGCTCCTCGTCCTCTCCAGCATTGCCTTCATCACGATGAAGGGCAGTCGCATCCTGATGACGCTGTATGCGGTCGATCTCGGCGCCGGGCCGTTCGAAACCGGCATTCTGTTTGCGCTGTACGGTCTGTTCCCCTTCCTGCTGGCGATCGCCGCCGGCCGCCTTGCCGACCGTTTCGACAACCGGCTGCTGATTTACTGGGGGCTGAGCGCTTACACGGTCAGTCTGGTGCTGCCGTATTTTTTCCCGTCGCTGGCGATGCTTTATGTGGTCGCGCCGCTGTGGGGCTTTACCAGCATGCTGTGGGTGGTGGCGACGCAGAACTTCGTCGGCGTGCTGTCGACCGCGGAAACGCGGACGCGCAACTTCAGTTATTACAGCCTCGGTGAATCGACCGGTTCGGTAATCGGCCCGATTGCCGTCGGCCTGTCCATCGACACACTGTCGCACCAGCCGACCTTCCTGCTGGTGGCGATCATTCCGGTGATCTGCGGGCTGACGGTGGCGTTCAAGCGCGACCTGTTCCCGCCCACCGCCATAGTCAGCAGCGGCGAGCAAGCACCGCGCAATATGAAAGACCTGCTGGCGCTGCCGGCGATGCGCAATGCGCTGCTGTCGAATGCCGCGGTGATGACCGGGCTCGACCTGTTCAACCTGTACATGCCGATCTACGGCCACAGCCTGAGTTTTTCGGCGACGACCATCGGTCTGATCATGGGTGCCTTCGGCGCCGCGGCCTTTGTCACGCGGCTGTTCATCCCGCCGATCACCCGGCGTTACGGCGAACGCGCGATGCTCGCCGGCGCCTTCATCATTTCCGGCGCTGCGTTCATGACTTTCCCGCTGACCACCAGCGCGCCGCTGCTCGCCGCCGGCGCCTTTGTACTGGGGCTGGGCCTCGGCTGCGGCCAGCCGCTATCGATGATTCTGGCGTTCAATGCCGGGCCGCCCGGCCGTTCCGCGGAAGCGATTTCAATGCGCCTCGCGGTCAGTTACGGCGCGCATGTGTTCGTGCCGCCGGCGTTCGGCGTCATCGGCGCCGCGGTCGGCGGTGTTGCTGCGATTTTCTGGACCTGCGCCGCGGTCATGGGCTGCGGGTCATGGATCAACCGCAGCGCAGCCGTCGCTGCTGAAAACAAGGAGAAGTCGTGATGGCCAGTTACCCCGAACTCAAGAACCGCGTTGCGCTGATCACTGGCGCGGCGCAAGGCATCGGCGCGGAAACTGCCCGACTGTTTGCCGCGCAGGGCTGCAAGGTTGCCATCGTGGACATTGATGCCGAGAACGGCAGCAAGGTTGCCGCCGCCATCACCACCACTGGCGGCAGTGCTCAACTGTTCAAGACGGACATCACCGACGTCGCCTCGGTCGAGCAATGCATCGCCGGAATCGTCCAGGCCTTCGGTGGCATCGACATCGTCATCAACTGCGCCGGCGGCTACAAACAGCTAACAACGGTGGAGGACATGTCGATCGAGGAATGGGACCGCACAGTGACACTGAACCTGCGCAGCGTGTTCCTGATCTGCAAGATGGCGATCCCGCATCTTAAAAAATCCAGAGCAGGGCGCATCATCAATGTGTCGTCGATATCCGGACGCACGGTGCATGCGGCCTCATCTCCGGCTTACGGCGCAGCCAAGGCCGGCGTCACCCAGCTGACGCGATTCCTCGCCTTTCAGCTCGGCCCCGACAATATCACTGCGAACGCGGTGGCACCGATCACCACGCTGACGGCGCGTGTCGCCGCACTGCGCAGCGAAGCCGACATCGAACGTATCGCCTCACAGGTGCCGCTGCGCCGGCTGGCAGTACCCGAAGATCATGCGCAGGCGATGCTGTTCCTCGCCTCCGACGCTGCCGCTTACATCAATGGTGTCGTGCTGGATGTCAATGGCGGCCGGGTGATGATGTAGCACCCGGCAACAGGCTCTAGAAACCGAACAGTCCTTTCAACGCCTTCACGCCCTCTTGCACGGCATCCGCCGGGTTGGGCGTCGATGAACCGCCGCCCTGCTGGGCACCGCCGCCTGATTGCGCGCCGCCGCCACTGCGCGACCGCGATCCGCCGCCGCCCATGCCCTCTTCACCGAGCATTGTTGCCGCAGTCGATTTCAGCCGCACCTTGGCCGCCCATTCCTGATTCCACACGACATTGGGATCCTTGGGCCGCGGCGGATGGACAAAGTTGGCTTCTTCGCCGTAAGCAATAAAACGCACGAAGGCCGCAGGCGCCGCAGCAACAAATTGCGCCGGCACCACGCACTCGGTGGTTGATGTCGGCATGACCACGCGCTCCTTGATCAGCCGCGCGACTTCGCCCGGCGGCAGCCAGTTGAGCAGTTGATCGCCGAACTCGCGGCTGTTGCTGGAACTCCAGAACACCACGTCTTCGGTGCCATCCTTGCCGCCCATCGCCGTCGTGAAATAACCGTTGGCGTTGGCGACGCTGTTCCATGACATCCTGATGCCGCCGCCGGATTTTGCCATCGCCAGATTCACCGGCTCCATGAATTCATATTTGTCGGCGAGCGCAAACTTGATGTCGGGCGAATAGTTGCCCTTGACCTGATGTTCGCCGAGCAGCGAAGCATCGCCCGGCACGCGCTTGCCATCGCGCTGGTTGGGCCAGTCGCCGTAGGTCTTGCTGCGTGAGGCGGAAGGACCGCGCTGCACATTGACGCGGCGGCTGATCAGGCCCTGCGGCACTTCGCCCTGGGCGACACGCGCAAAATCAATGACATACGGTTGCCCCGGTCCCGCCTGCTCACCGCAGCCCCAGAAAATCAGCATGCGGCCGCGCGGTTTCTCGAAATTCTCGGGCATGCCGTCTTCGCGCGGTTCGGCGCGCTGACGCTGCGGGGTTTCCAGCGGCAGGCTCGCACCCAGCTTCAGGCCTGCAGGTATTTCGTGCGCGGCCGCCGGTGTGCCGCTGGCACTGCGCTGCGAGCCGAGTTCCAGCAACATCGTGCGATTGGGACCGCCGTCCATGCCGCCACCCAACATCATGCGACCGATATCCATTGCCGACGGACCACCGCCACCACCTCCCATGCCGCCCATCGGCAGACCGCTCGTGGTATCGATGCTCATCCAGTAGACTGCAATCGGCGGCGTGATTTTCTGCTGCTGGGTCAGCGCGGTCGCCGGACATACTGCGATTGCAATGAGGGCATAACGCAGGGAAGTCTTCATGACGGGCTCCTTGGTGTGTAGTGCAGGTTCCGAAATTTAAAACGCTTGCGGACGCCGGGGCTTTGATCTTGATCATAGTTTACCTCTGCACGCGCCGTGGAAACATCGTTCACCGCGTGCTAGTCTGCGCGTCAAATCGATTCGGAGGAGAAAACATGTCTGCAAAACGCATGCCTGTACTGCGTATCAACAAGCTGCACGCGGCGTTTGCGCTTGTCGTGGGCACCTGCTGCGCGAACGTTGCGCTGGCGCAGAATTTCCCCAGCCGCGCGGTGCGCATGCTGATCCCGTTCACAGTCGGCAGCGCGGCCGACGTCATTGCCCGCGCGATGGAACCCGCGCTGCGCGAACGCCTCGGCCAGCCGCTGGTGATCGACAACCGCGCCGGCGCCGGCGGCAACATCGCTGCTGAACTGACCGCAAAAAGCCCGCCCGACGGCTACACCCTGTTCATGGGCACCATCGGCACGCAGGCGATCAACTACAGCCTGTATTCCAAGCTCAACTATCACCCGCTGAACAGTTTCACGATGATTGCACGTGTCGGCGACAGCCCCAACGTGCTGGTGCTCAACCCCACCGTGCCGGCAAAATCGGTGAAGGAACTGATTGCGCTCGCAAAATCCAAACCGGGCGTGCTCAACTACAGCACCTCCGGCGCGGGCACCTCGGTGCATCTGTCGGCGGAACTGTTCAACAGCATGGCGGGCGTGAAGACCATACACGTTGCTTACAAGGGCGCGGCGGAAGCGCTGACAGCGCTGATTTCCGGCCAGACCGATCTGCAGTTCGCCAGCGTGTCATCGGCGATCCCGATGATCAAGTCCGGACGCCTGCGCGGTCTCGGCGTGACGTCGCCGACGCGCGTCGCGGCGATTCCTGATGTGCCGACCATCGCCGAAGCGGGACTGCCCGGTTACGCCGCAGTCGCGTGGTACGGCATCGTCGGACCGGCAGGCATTCCGGCGCCGATTATCAATGTGTTGAGCAAAGCCGCGCTGGATACTCTGGCGCAACCCGATGTCAAAAACCGGCTCGCCGCCTCCGGTGTTGAAGTGAATCCCGGCGGCCCTGAGGAATTCCGCAAGCTGATCGAAGCGGAAATTCCCAAGTGGGCGGCTGTGGTGAAAGCCTCAGGCGCCAAAGCCGACTGATCCATCCGGCTCCAGCAAAAAAGCCGTTCATCGCGAACGGCTTTTTTGTTTCCGTAGTACAGGTGATCAAGCGATTTTGATGGCGATCTTGCCAACCATCGCGCTGCTGTCCATTCGTTCTTTCGCCGCCGGCAGTTCGTCGAAGCTGTAAATACGGTCGATCAGCGGCTTGATGCTGCCGTCCATGATGGCCGGCAGCACATCCCGCTTGAAGCCTGCAGCCGCCTCGGCCTTTCCTGATGCCGGCAGATGCGCATTGGACACGCCGAACACTTCCAACCGCCAGGCGTGTACGGCATTGAGATCAATCTCGGCCTTGAACACATTGTCGACATAACCGACAGTGGCAAGACGGCCGCGGTAACCCAGCGTGCGCATGCATTCAGCAAACACTGAACCGCCAACGCCGTTGATCACCAGATCAATGCCCTTGCCGCCGTTCAACTCTTTGACCTTGTCGGCAAAATCCGGTTTGCGCGTGGCGATGCCAAAATCGAGGCCGATGGTTTTGAGCTTGTCGATTTTCTGCTGTGAACCCGAAGTGCCGATCGAACGTGCGCCGATCAGTTTCGCCAATTGGATGCTGGCCATGCCGGCGCCGGATGACACCCCCATGATGAGCACGGTCTCGCCCTTCTGCAGTTTGCCGAACTGGTAAATCATTTCCCACGCGGTGATGAAACTGATCGGGATCGCCGCCGCCTCTTCCCACGACAGATGCGCCGGCTTGGGCATCATCTGCGCCACGTCCATCACGGCATATTCGGCGAAACCGCCGCGCACTCGGCCGAACACCGCATCGCCGACCTTGACGCCGGTGACGCCGTCACCGATGGCATGCACCACACCGGAGGCTTCGCCGCCGCCGAGTTTCTCGGGGCCGCCGTGTACAACACCGCCGACAAACAGTTCGCCGCGGTTCAGCGCCGAGGCGTGCACCTTGATGACAAGCTCACCAGCCTTGGGCTGCGGCTGCGGTACGTCGCGGAATTCGAGAAAATTCTTGTGGTCTTTGGTGACAATCCAGCAGGATTTCATAAATTATCCAATAAAAACAATAGTTTAAATAATGACGGCGGGCAAACGTCGATGCAGATTATTCGATGCCGGTTTCGCGCACGATCGGCGCCCAGCGCTTCAATTCCTTTTGCAGAAACTGCGTCGCGCTCTCCGGCGACGATGTCGTCACCGCCTCGGCGCCGGCCCTGCGCAGGAACTCCTGCATGTCCGCTGAAGCGAGCACTTTTTGATTGGCCTGGCTCAGCACATCGACGATCGGCTTCGGCGTATTCGGCGGCAGGAAAATCGCGTTGAACGCCTGCACCACCAGTTCCGGCATGCCGGCCTGGATTGCCGTCGGCACATCGGGTACTGCCTTCAAGCGCTCTTCGGAACAGATCGCCAGCATGCGGATACGGCCCTGCTTGTGATATTCCAGCGGCGCCGAGCTGATAGTCGGCGTGTACATCGGAATGTGGCCGGCAACCAGATCGGTCAGTCCGGGACCCGCGCCTTTATACGGCACGTGCACGATATTCAGGTCGCCGTTGATCTTCTTGAACAGTTCACCGGTCAGCTGCGTGATGCTGCCGGTACCCGCGGAACCGAAGGACAGCTTGCCCGGATTTTTCCTGGCGAATGCCGCGAGTTCCTTCAGCGAGCGCGGCGGCAGCGACGGATGCACGGCAACACCGGTCGGCACCAGCGTGATGATGCCCAGCGGGGAAAAATCCTTCAGCGGGTCGTAGCCGAGCTTCGCATTGCCCAGCGGACTGAGCACGTGCGTGGTGGTATTGGCGATCAGCATGGTGTAGCCGTCGGGTTTGGCGCGCGCCACTTCCTGCGAGCCGATGGCGCCCGATGCGCCGGCGCGGTTCTCGACGATGATGCTCTGCCCGAGCAGACGCGACATGTCCTGCGCCCAGCGCCGGCCGATGATGTCGTTGACGCCGCCCGGCGCGAACGGCACAACCAGCCGCAATGTGCGGTCAGGATATTTGGTTTGGGCCTGCGCGACACCGGGCGCCCATTGCAACGCAGCCGCCGCCAGCACGGCAATGCCGCCGGAGATGAATGCTCGATGAATCATGGATGGTTTCCTCGGATTGTTCCGGTTTTTTTGGGCCGCGGGAATTGCGAGCCGGTTGATGCTAATTGTTATCCACTGCTGCCGCAACCACGGGAAAGTCACTGCGGCTCGTAAGCCCACTCCCGCCAGTCGCCGAGCAGCGGAAAATACAGCCCAAGGCGGATGCGCGCAGCGCCGCCCGCCTGCATCAGCCGGGCATAACGTTCAAGCTGGCCGCGATAACGCGCCTGCTCGTTGTCAAGGAACGCTTCGGTATCGCCACCCTCGTGCATGCTGGTCTTGTAATCAATGATCCAGCGCACGCCCTGGTCATCGACGAAAGTACGGTCGATCACGACATTGATGCGCTGGCCTTCGGCTATACCGGTCAGCCGCAACTCGGAACGTCCCTCGGCCTTCGTGCCCAGCACCCAACGCCCGCGTTCGTCGCTGACACAATGAATCAGCGCCTGTCGCGCGCGCACAGCCGCTTCGGCGATCTCGGACTCGCCGACGCCCTGCGCCGCCAGCGCCAGCCGGATCGCCGGCCCCAGGGCATGGATGCGTGCGGCATCCCAGCCGGTGCCGCCGTCGTCAGCGATGCGCTGCAGCCAGCGATGCACAACACTGCCGATGCGGCGCGCCGTTTCACCGACCCACGAAAATTCGAGATCGTCCTGTGACCGCGCCGGGTCGGGCGGCGGCGTCCATGCCGCCGGTTGTGGCGCAGCAGGCAGCGCCCAGCCTGCGGGCAGGCGGCGCAGCGTCTGGTCAATCACCATGGGCTGAACTGCGGCGTCGCGCGGCGCCTCCGGTGCATCAAGCAATGCGGCTTCGTAATCCGGCGCAATCACCGGCCACAGCTTGCCCAGCAGCGAGCGCGAGGACGGTGCTTTCAGACTTCTGCCGCCATCGCCATCAACAGCTACACGCACGCCGCCGAGCAGATGCAATTGCCGCTTGGCACGGGTCGCGGCGACATACAACAATCGCCCGTCTTCCAGCGCCTGCTTCTCGGCATGAAACCGCGCGATCCACTGGTAAATTGCATCGCCGTCGTCGCCGGTGGCATTGATCGGCGCCAGCAGCAGTTCGGTGGCGCCGTGCACATCCGGCTGCTCGGTCCACAGAAACAGTTTTTTGTCGTCGTTGCGCGGCGCGCGGTCGAGTCCGGGCACGATCACCACGTCGAACTCCAGCCCCTTGGCCTTGTGAATGGTCATGATCTGCAGGCTGTCATCGGCTTCGACATCGGCCAGCGCGTAAAGATCGCCGAGCCCTTGCTCAAACACGTCGCGATCCGGCAATTCGCCGGCTTCTTCATGCTGATCGAGATAACGGAAAAAAACTTCCGCATCTTCGAGGTCGGTTTCATAGTCGACACAGGCCGGACCGCCCAGCGCGAACCACGCGCCCGCCACCTGCTCACGCAGCGGCGCGCGCCGGCGCTGCCGCAGGCCGGGCGCCAGCGCCGCACACATCCGCGACGTGCGCGCACGGCCATCTTCAGACAAAAGCGCGATGCGCTGGTCGTCATGCAGCGCATCCCACAACGTCATTTCAATATTGCTCCCGGCCAGCACATGCAGATCGGCCAGTGTCAGTCCGCACCACGGCGCGCGCAGCACCGCGAACCACGCCAGCCGGTCGCCCGGATGTGCCAGCGCACGGGTCAGCACCAGCAGATCCTGCACGACAGGACGCTGTCCCAGCGGCTCGATGTCGATGGCGCGGAAGCGCAGGTTCGCCGCCTTCAGCGCCGGCACAATCTCCCGCAGATGACCGCGGGTGCGGGTGAGTATCGCCACCTTCGTCGCCGGATCAGCGGCGCGCGCAGCGAGAATAATGTCCGTGACTTGTTGCGCTTCGGCCGAACCGTCGTCATCGAAAAGCGGATGCACATGGACTGCCGTTCCGGCCAGCGCGGCGCGTGTCGGCACGGAGGCGGTGTACGGCACTGCGCCGGAGACCATGTTTTCCGTCGCCGGCAGGACGCGCGCAAAAGCGGCATTGACCCACTCGACAATGCCCGACTGCGACCTGAAGTTGGATGACAGCGCAATCGGATGCAGTTCGACGCCCGCAATACCTTCGGCGCGCGCACGCAGGAACAGCCCCACTTCAGCTTCGCGGAAACGATAGATCGACTGCATTGGGTCACCGACAGCAAACACCGTGCGTCCGTCATCCGGCAGCCAGCCGGCAGTCAGCCGCGCCACCAGTTCGAACTGACTGATCGAGGTGTCCTGGAACTCGTCAATCAGCAAATGATGGATGCGGTAATCGAGCGCCAGCGTCAGATCGGTCGGCGCCTCATCGCTGCCCAGTGCCCGCAGTGCGCTTTGCGCAACTTCGGTGAAGTCGACCTGCCGGCGCGACTGGAACACCAGCTTCAGTTGCCCAACAGCCAGCGGCAGCAGGCGCAGGATGGCGTCGAGCACCTGCCACTGGCTGTCGCTGTACTGCGCCGGTGGTACACGGCGCATGTCTTCAAGCGCAGCACGAGCGTCGGCACGGGCTGCCAGCGCAGCAAACAAATCCAGCGCACGTGTTTTCCAGGGCTGTGCCGCAACGCCTGCGGGGAAACCTTCGTTTTTGGTCAGCCGTTTACGCCACGAACCGTCAGCTGTCAGCAACGCGCCGGCCAGCGCCGCCCAGGCATCGACATCGCCAGCAAAGACGCCGAGCCCCAGATTGCCGAATACATAATCCGCAAGCGCGCGCAGTTCAGCGTCGACCGGCGACGGAATCGCAACGCGCAGGCGCTGCACCGCCCTGTCTCGTGCATGCTGCAACGCGGATTCGAGTTCATCGCGTTCGCGGCCATGCACATGGCGCAGCCACTGGTCGCGGCGCGCCAGCATGTCGACCAGCAGACCCTCGGCCCGCGCAACATCGTTGTCGAGATGCGCCAGCAGGTTTTCGACATCCGTCGCGGCTGCACCGGGATCATTGACCAGCGCGATCGTCGCTTGCGCCGCCTGCCGATACAGCACTTCTGCATCTTCAATACTGTCCGGCTGGGCGCCGAAGCGCGACAGCACCGGCATCTGCCGCGTCAGGCCGGCACACAGGGCATCGATGGTCTGTATGCGCAGCTGCGCGGGATTTTCGACAAGATGCCAGCCGGCTTCGTGATCGCGTCGCAGCGCGGCGGTCGCAAGTTCCAGCGTCAGCTTTTCATGTTCGGATTCGGGTGCCTTCCCCGCCTGCGCATCGGCCAGTGCCTGCAACACGCGCTCGCGCATTTCGCCCGCGGCTTTTTTGGTGAACGTCACCGCAATAATTTCTTCAGCGTGCTTGACGCGCGCGAGCAACAGCAGGTAACGCTGGATCAGCAATTCGGTTTTACCGGAGCCCGCCGGCGCCTGGACAATGAACGAGCGCTGCGGGTCCAGCGCCTCACGACGCTGCAGAAGATCGGGGATGGTCGCGGTCATTCGCCGACTTCCTCATCAGTGACGGGCTCGCCCATGCGTTCACGGATGCGGCAGAACGGCTGCTGGTCGCAGAACTGGCAGGTCTGCGGATAACGCTTGGGATCGACGATCGACACGCCTTCGGCGAACTGCAGCGCGATACGCTCCAGATCCGCGCGCCAGGCAGCGACCAGATCCGGCCATGCCGGATACTGTTCACTGTGTTTGGACTCCGCATGCGCCTTGATGCCCGGCAGCAGATCGCCGTCGCAAGCCAGTCCTACATAAGCCATCTTGCCGGTGCGCACCCGCGCAAACGCCACAGCCGCCGCATCCGGCTCCGCAGTCAGCAGATACAAGGGCAGTTGCGGTTCTTCAGGTCGTTCGCCGAGCATGTCGGCGGCATTGGCGTTGCCGGTTTTATAGTCGATGACAATGCGGCGACCGTCGGCGGTTTCGTCGACACGGTCGAGTCGCGCGTTGAGCTGCAGTCCGCCGATGGTCATGCCGCGCTTGTCTTCAACGGCAATCACGGTAAATGCATCGCGCTTGCGGTCTTGCTCCAGCCAGATGCGCGCCAGGCCGATCAAGCGCCGCTTTTCAATCTCGGCAAAACGACCCGACAAGGCCGTCGGCCGATCACGCCGGATGCGCTCCATCGCGGCGTCCGCGGTATTACCGAGCAAGACATCGAGGGCATCACCGCCCATCCCCTGCAGCGCGTCGCTGCTGCGCAACTCGGTCCAGACTCTGGCCAGCACGTTATGCACCAGATTGCCGCGCTCCAGCGCATCGAGACCGGCGTGCGGCACTTCCGGCGTATCGGCACGCAGGCGATGTCTGGCGCCGGCGCGGAACGGGCAGGCAGCCTGATCCTTGAGCAGCCCGGTACCGCCGCCGCTGATCTGGCCAGCGGCCAGCGGCGGTGACTGATCGTCGGCAACACGCTCAATGTCGCGCAGCGCGTGGATGGCGTCACGGAAATCCGGATAAGCCGTGATTTCAGGATCGGCTTCCGCGATCCGCGCAATCAGCGC
Organism: uncultured beta proteobacterium; assembly: GCA_903933915.1. Taxonomy (GTDB): domain Bacteria; phylum Pseudomonadota; class Gammaproteobacteria; order Burkholderiales; family SG8-41. The sequence goes on from CAIZLW010000016.1 coordinate 31,084, forward strand.
GCTGGGGCGCAGTTCGCGATCATCTTCCTGCAGCGGATGGCTCAACACCACCTCGTCAGCCGCAGCGCACCAGCGTTCGGTAATGCCGCGCGCCGCCGCCAGCGCATCGGCCGGCGAACATTGCGGCAAACCCGCGGCGCGCTGCACACTCAGCGGCAAAAACGGATTGGGGCGTTGCGGCGGCGGCCAGCTTTGATCACCGAGTCCCATCACCCACAAACAATCGAAAGTCAGTCCCGATGTTTCGAGCACGCCAAGAATCTGGATCGGCACATCCGCTGATTCCGGCTGGAACAAGTTTTCCACCGCCATGCGCCGCAAGCGCGACAGCGCTTCCGCATAAGCCATGCGCGGCACTACACGGTCCAACGCGGCAAATCCTGCAACCACGTCATGCCAGCGCTTCAGAGTTTGGTATTCGACGGAATCGAGCGCGCGTTCGCCGGGAAATCCGGCGGTGGCCAGCGCCTCCGAGAAAGCCCTCGCCCACTGTGACGGCGCCTGCGTTCCGAACAGGCGGTTTTTGCGAAACTCGGCGAACGCCGACAGATGGCGCAGCAGCTGCGGACAATCTGCGCCCTGCCGCGTCACCAGGCTCTGCAACCGTTCCAGCGTCACTGCAGGTTCGGCGTGGCGGCGAAATTCAACATCGAGCAAAGCGCGGCCCGATCGTTCAGCTTCCGCGGCGGCGATAAACGGCGAACGCAGCACGCGGCTGGCGCGTTCAAACTCGATCTCGCGGCCAGCCAGTTCCAGCAGTAGCATCGCGGTACTGACCAACGGGTAATCCGCCAGCGGCACGCCCAGCGACAGATTGAACGGCAATACGCGCGGCAGTGTATCGGGCAATGCGTAGTCCGGTGCCAGCGCCGCGCTGAACAGGCGTACGACGGCGGCACGGCGCGCGGCCAGGTCAGGCACCACGATGCCGATGCGCTGCTGCCCCGCCTCCAATCTCGTGCGGGCCCAGGCCGCCGCGTGATAAATTTCCTGTTCGGCGTCGGCGCAGGGCATGCGCAGCACGCGGCCTGCATGCATCGACGGGCCAGCGAGCAGTATTTCGCTGCCGGCCTGCTGCAATCCCGAGAGCAAACCCGCCTGCTGCGGCGTAAAACTGTCGAAGCCCCAGGCCACCAGCACCTGCGGCCGCCGGATGCGGCCATCGCTCATCAACGGCAACACATGGTCGGCCAGTTCAACCGCATCCATCAGGCCATTGCGTTGCAGCGTCCGCTCATAACGCAGTGCCCAGTCCTGGAATGCCTTGGCGTCTTCGTTCAGCGTCGCGTCGCGCAGACGCGCTTCCAGCCGCCAGGTACGGGTGAGTTGCCAGGCTTCATGCGCCAGTCGCGCGGCATCGGCTACGGCCAGCAGCGCTTCTCCGGTCGGGGACGCACGCAACAGGTTTTCCCATAACGCATGCGATTGGGGGGTAGATAACACCAGTGGCAATGGCGCGACATCGGAATAACGCGCATCTTCGCCGGCACGCTCAAGGAACCCTGACCACGGCAGGATGTCCGCGGACTCCCACAGGACTTCACCGTGCGAGGCCTGGTGTTCGCCGAATTCGCGCTGCAACACCAGCGCAAGCCGCTGATTGGGCGTGACGACGGAAACAGTCCCTGCCGGCGACTGTGTCAGCCGGGCAAAAACTTCATCGCGGGATATTTCGGTGAATGGTGCGACGGTGGACATGAACAGGGATGATAATCCCGCCGCCGCGACAGCGCTAAGCGCGTCGTTACTTCTCGATCAGATGCTTTTTCTCTTTGACCTTGGACCACTCATCCGCATCGGCCGGCGCATCTTTTTTCTCGATGATTGGCTTCCAGACCTTGGCCAATTCGGCATTCAGCGCCGTGAATTCGCGCTGGTCGTCCGGCACATCATCCTCGGCAAAAATCGCCTCGACCGGGCATTCGGCCACGCACAGCGTGCAGTCGATGCATTCATCGGGATCGATGACCAGCATGTTCGGCCCTTCGCGGAAACAGTCCACGGGGCAGACATCGACACAATCGGAATATTTGCACTTGATGCAGGACTCAGTAACGACGTAAGTCATGGAATTTCCTGAAAAACCGGTCTTGAAATTGATACGCGAGATGCCATTTTACCAGATGATGCAGGGCGGGATGCGCGACGCCCCAAAGCGGTGCGCAGCTTCCCAAATGCGGGGTTTTTGGATAGCATGGCTTTTCCATTCCTCGCTGCGGCCCCGCAGCTAATCTTTCCCATACCCGACAAGGCAGGACCAACATGAGTGAGCATATTCATCACGTAACCGATGATTCTTTTGACCCCGAGGTACTGCAATCGGCGACCCCGGTGCTGGTGGACTACTGGGCGGAGTGGTGCGGCCCTTGCAAGATGATTGCCCCCATCCTCGACGAAGTCGCCCGCGAATACTCAGGCCGGCTGAAGGTCGCCAAACTGAACATCGACGACAACCAGGCCACACCGCCGAAATACGGCGTTCGCGGCATTCCGACGCTGATGCTGTTCAAGAACGGCTCAGTGGAAGCCACCAAGGTTGGCGCGCTGTCCAAATCCCAGCTCACCGCGTTTATTGACAGCCATATCTGAACGCTATACCCTTCGCCAACGCCTGTTACACCGCCCGCCGCAAATCCAGCGGGTCGAATACCAAAAGATAATTCAGGCGTTGGCATCGTTTCACGCAGCACCGCCCTTCCTCCCTTAAATTTCTCCGTTTCTTCCGCGATCAACGCCAGAAGTCCATGCATTTATCCGACCTTAAAAATCTCCACGTCGGCGAACTCGTCGATATGGCCGTCAAAAACGAGATCGACGGCGCCAACCGACTGCGCAAGCAGGAACTCATTTTCGCTCTGCTCAAGAATCAGGCGAAAAAAGGGGAATCCATCTTCGGCGGCGGCACGCTGGAGGTGCTGCCCGACGGCTTCGGCTTCCTGCGCTCTCCCGACACTTCCTATCTCGCCGGCACCGATGACATTTATGTGTCGCCCTCGCAGATCCGCCGCTTCAATCTGCACACCGGCGACACCATCGAAGGCGAGATCCGCACCCCGAAAGAAGGCGAACGCTACTTCGCCCTGGTCAAGGTCGACAAGGTCAACGAAGACTCGCCGGAGAACTCAAAACACAAAATCCTGTTTGAGAACCTGACGCCGTATCACCCGACAGAACATCTCAAACTCGAACGCGACATCAAGGCCGAGGAAAACATCACCGGCCGTATCATTGACATCATTGCCCCCATCGGTAAAGGCCAGCGCGGACTGATCGTGTCGCCGCCCAAGGCCGGCAAAACCGTGCTGATGCAGCACATTGCCCACGCCATCACTGCCAACCATCCCGAAGTCGTGCTAATCGTGCTGCTGATCGACGAACGCCCGGAGGAAGTCACGGAAATGCAGCGCTCGGTGAAGGGTGAAGTGTTGTCCTCCACCTTCGACGAACCGGCCAGCCGCCACGTACAGGTCGCCGAAATGGTGATTGAAAAAGCCAAGCGCCTGATCGAACACAAAAAAGACGTCGTCATCCTGCTCGACTCCATTACCCGCCTCGCCCGCGCCTACAACACTGTGGTGCCGGCTTCCGGCAAGGTGCTGACCGGTGGCGTCGATGCCAACGCGCTGCAGCGTCCGAAACGCTTCTTCGGCGCCGCGCGCAACGTCGAGGAAGGCGGTAGCCTGACCATCCTCGCTACTGCGCTGATCGACACCGGTTCGCGCATGGACGACGTGATCTACGAGGAATTCAAGGGCACCGGCAACATGGAAATCCATCTTGACCGGCGCATGTACGAGAAACGTATTTTCCCCGCGATCAACGTCAATCGCTCCGGCACGCGTCGTGAAGAGTTGCTGGTGCCGAAAGATGTGCTGCAGAAAATCTGGGTGCTGCGCAAACTGCTGTATCCGATGGACGAACTGGAAGCGACGGAATTCCTGCTCGACAAGGTACGCGCCACCAAAAGCAACGCGGACTTCTTCGATTCGATGCGCCGCGGTTAACCAAGCCTCCAGTAACAAAACATCATCCGTTTCAGACATCTCGACACCCGGCCCTGCGCCGGGTGTTTTGCATTGGGCACCCGGAGCCGGCTTTTTGCAGCAAGATAGCCGCGCGACGGAATGACCATTGGCCGGCGTCTGTTTACTGAATGTTGTATGCATTGCAGCCCGCCCTCCGGATACAGGATTAAAATAACCGTATTCGCAGGGGGGACACTCTCTTCAAGGAGGCCGACATGTATCGATACCTGCTGATTGCCCTGCTGTTGCTGACGGGTTGCGCACAATTACCGCCGCCCCCGGGCGATGCTGCGGCCAAGCGCTTTGAAGCCGTTCCGGATCGCGCTGTCATCTATGTGCTACGCAGTCCCACTGAGCGGGACTTTGTCGCCCCAATCATGCTGGATGACGAAATGATAGGGTCCACCTACCGCGGCACCTTCATGCGCCTGGTCGTTCCGTCTGGCCAACACAAGATCGCCGGATTTGCCGGTGACAGCGGCCAGATCAGCCTGCAAGCTGGAGTGGGAAAACTCTATTTCATCAACCAGACCACCTTTGGTTACAGTTCACTCACGGGCTCCAACTTCCAACTGGTTGATGAGAAATTTGGTCGCTCTCTTGCGCTCAACGGAACGCTGACCAACGAAGTCATCAAGTAATGAGCCGCAGTCTGCGCATCGCAACGGTCATCATGCCCGTGCTGTTCGCAGCCTGCTCCTCGCCCCCCGAGGCCCCGCCCGACCTGGATCGTGAAGCAAAGCAGTTTGTCACCCATCCGGAAGACAGCACCCTTTAGGTCTACCGGACGGATGGGGTCAGTCTGGAAGATGACACGGTGCTTTGGGTCAACGGTCGCCTGATCGGCGCCACGCTGCCGCATAGTTTTTTCAAGGTTCACCTGAATCCCGGAAAACAACTGCTGGTCGACTCCGGGATCGATAACGGGTGGTTGGCGCTCGAAACCCGTCCCGGGGGCCTATTTCATCCGGCTTCAGGTCTTTTCCGCACATTCCCGCTTCGAGACGGTTGCGCCCGAGCAAGCCAGGCTGGAAATGCCCGATTGCTGCGGTTTGCTGGAAAACAGGCGCCCAGGCCAGCGCCCCTTGCTTCGATAGCCGAATTCCGCGATAATTATCGGTTTCCCGCATCGTCGCGGGCACCACGCTCAGGATATCGCCATGAAAGCCGACGTACACCCGGAATATATCGAAATATCAGTGGCTTGCAGCTGCGGAAACAAATGGCAGACGCGCTCGACCATGGCTAAAGCCCTCAATGTCGAGGTTTGCTCGGCCTGCCATCCGTTCTATACCGGCAAGCAGAAGATCCTCGACACCGCCGGCCGGGTCGAGAAATTCAACCAGAAATACGGCAAACGCACCCCGGCCAAGACCAAAGAAGCCGCGGCCTGATGCACTTTGCTTAGCACTTACGAGGGCAGCCCATCGGGCTGCCCTTTGTTTTGGTGGCGACCGCAAGCAAAACACCGGCGCCTTAGTTCCTCCGAGGAGACCTGCAAATGAAATCGTTTCGGATCGCCGTAATTCCCGGTGACGGCATCGGCAAGGAAGTCATGCCCGAAGGCCTGCGCGTGCTGGAAGCCGTCGGCCGCAAGTTTGACATTCAGTTCAAGTTTGATGAACTCGACTGGAGCTGTGACTACCACGCCAAACACGGCCGCATGATGCCGGAGGATGGCCTGAAACAGCTCGAAAAACATGACGCGGTGTACTTCGGCGCCGTCGGCTGGCCGGCGATGCTGCCCGACCACATCTCGCTATGGGGATTGCTGATCCCGTTCCGCCGCGGCTATGACCAGTACGTCAACTTGCGTCCGGTGCGCCTGATGCCCGGCATGAAATGCCCGCTCGCCGACCGCAAACCGGGCGACATCGATTTCTGGGTAGTGCGCGAAAACAGCGAAGGCGAATACTCGTCGGTGGGCGGCCGCATGTACGGCGGCACCGAACGCGAATTCGTCACCCAGCAGGCGATCTTCTCGCGCACGGGTGTCGACCGCATTCTGAAGTTTGCCTATGAACTGGCGAAAAAGCGGCCGAAGAAACACCTGACGTCGGCAACCAAATCCAACGGCATCTCGATCTCGATGCCGTACTGGGATGAACGCGTCAAGGAAATGGCGGCAAAGTATCCCGATGTGAAAACCGACCAGTACCACATCGACATCCTGTCCGCGCATTTCGTCATGCATCCGGACTGGTTCGACGTGGTCGTCGCCTCCAATCTGTTCGGCGACATCCTGTCCGACCTCGGCCCCGCAGCGACAGGTACCATCGGTATCGCGCCGTCGGCAAACATGAATCCAGAGCGCCTGTTTCCGTCGCTGTTCGAACCGGTGCACGGCTCGGCGCCCGACATTTACGGCAGAAAAATCGCCAACCCGGTCGGCATGATCTGGGCGGGCGCGATGATGCTTGATCACCTCGGCTGCGAAGATGCCGGTGCGGCCGTCGTCAAGGCGATTGAAAGCGTGCTGCTGGAAGGCCCGAAAACCCCGGACCTCGGAGGCAAGGCCGGCACTGCTGATCTCGGCAAAGCTGTCGCCGACGCGATCTAGACTCGACGCCGCTCAGTAGGCGGCAACAGCACCGTCGCTGCGCGGGTCTGCCCCACCTTCAAGCACACCGTCGGCATGCCGGATGATCATTCCGGCATGGCCGACGGTTTCGTCGTACGCACCGATGATTTCGACATCGTGCCCGCGTTCACTGAGTTCACGCACCACGCCCGCGTCGAATCGCGACTCCAGTTTCAGCGATTCACTGGTCTGGCCCCAGGTGCGGCCGAGCAGCCAGCGCGGCGCACTGATCGCGGCTTGCGGCGGCAGGCCATGAGCGATGGCGCGCGTGAATATCGCGCACTGCGTCTGCGGCTGACCGTCACCGCCCATCGTGCCGTAGACCACGGTGCGGCCGTCGGACAACCGGGCCAGTGCCGGGTTAAGCGTGTGAAAAGGTTTGCGTCCAGGCTCCAGCGCATTGAGCGCAGCTGCATCCAGTGAAAAACTGCAGCCACGGTTCTGCCAGTTGACGCCGCTCGCCGGCAACACGATGCCGGAACCGAATTCGTGATAAATGCTCTGGATGAATGACACCGCGCGACCCGCGCCATCGATCACCCCCATCCAGATCGTGTCGCCAGCCTGGGTTTTGCCGCCCCACGGTGCAGCGCGGCGGCGGTCGATCTGCCGCGCCAGTTCATTCACATGCTCAGGCACCAGCAGACTCTGCGCATTCACTTTCATATAGCGGGGATCGGTCACGTATCGATCACGCACCCGGAATGCCTGTTTCGTCGCCTCCACACAAAGATGCACATAATCGGCGCTGCCCTGCGGTACTACGCCGATGTCGAGCACATCCAGAATGCCGAGAATCAGCAATGAAACCACGCCCTGTGTCGGTGGCGTCATGTTGTGCACCGTACCCGCAGAATGCTGCAGCGTCAGCGGATCCACCAGTTGTACGCGGTGTGCGGCAAGATCACGCGCGCTCACCGGGCTGTCCACGCGCGCCAGATCCTCCGCCATCGATTGCGCGAGTTCACCACGATAGAAATCTGCAGTGCCGGCTCCGGCAATTCTCTCCAGTGTGTCCGCCAGCCCTGTCTGCACAAACCGGCTGCCCGCGGCCGGCGGCCCACCATTCACCAAAAATGTTTCGGCAAATCCCGGCTGCAGTTGCAGCTCCCCCATCTTGACTGCCGTCAGCGACGACTGACTCACGGTGACGGGAATGCCATGCCGCGCGTAATGGATGGCATCTTCCAGCAACCGCGTCAGCGGTAACCGTCCGCCGAGCGCCTTGCGTGACAACTGATGGGCCGCGCCCCAGCCGGAAATGGTGCCGGCCACTGTATTGGCCGCGACACCGCCGCGATGCGGGATCGTGTTCAGGTGCCCACGTTCTGCGTACCAGGCACGTGAAGCTAGCCCCGCTGCCGCGCCACAGGCATCATTCGCGCCGGGCGCCTCGCCCGGTACATGCAGCAGCCAGAAACTGTCGCCACCAATTGAATTCATGTGCGGGTAAACGACGGCAATGGTCGCTGCCGCCGCAATCATCGCTTCGATCGCATTACCGCCTTCGCGGAGCACGGCCAGCGCCGACTGCGAGGCCAGAGAATGCGGGGCAACGGCCATGCCACGTGTACCGCGTAGTGTATTGATCATTGGATGTGTCCTGCCTGTCGAGTTTGCAGTATCGCAGCACAGTTGCATGCAAGGCTCATGCCAGAAGTCTACCGCAGACCGTCACCGCGGCCATGAACCTTGATAGACTGTCCCCGCTTAGAGTCCCCATCCGGAACACCCTTAATCCGCAATGAACGCACTGCTCCGCACCGCCGCCCTGATCGACGCGCTGAACGAAAAAATCGGCCACATCGCCTGCTGGCTGGTGCTTATCGCCTGTGTGATCAGTGCCAGTAACGCCATGCTGCGCTACGGCTTCAATATCAGTTCAAATGCCTGGCTGGAAATCCAGTGGTACCTGTTCGGCGGCATGGTCATGCTGGGCGCTGCCAGCACGCTCAAAACCAACCAGCATGTGCGCGTTGATGTGCTGTACAGCCGCTACAGTGACCGTACCCGCCTGTGGGTGGATCTCCTCGGTGGCCTCCTGTTCCTGCTGCCGATGGTCGCCATGATCGGCTGGCTGTCGTGGCCGATGTTCCTCAATGCCTACACCATCGGTGAAACCTCCAGCAATGCCGGCGGACTGCTGCGCTGGCCGGTCAAATTGCTGGTGCCACTGGGTTTCCTGCTGCTGGCGCTGCAGGGCGTCTCCGAAATCATCAAGCGTGCAGCCGCACTCGGCGGACGCACCAGTCTCGACGCCGACTACGAAAGGCCGCTGCAGTGATCGACCGTGAACTGATGGCCCCGCTGATGTTTGGCGGACTGGTCGCGTTCATGCTGATCGGCTATCCGGTAGCGTTTTCGCTGGGCGCGGTCGGCTTGTTGTTCGGCGTCATCGGCATCGAACTGGGCTATTTTCAGTGGGAACTGATGCAGGCGCTGCCGGAACGGGTATTCGGGATCCTCGCCAACGACCTGCTGCTGTCGATTCCCTTTTTCGCGTTCATGGGCGCAGTGCTGGAACGCTGCGGCCTGGCTGAAGACCTGCTCGAAGGCACGGGCCAGCTGTTCGGATCGGTGCGGGGCGGCCTCGCCTACGCGGTGATTTTTGTCGGCGCACTGCTCGGTGCGATTACCGGCACGGTCGCGGCCTCTGTTATTGCCATGGGCCTGATCTCGCTCCCGGTGATGATCCGCTACGGCTACAACATGCGCATGGCCACCGGCGTCATTGCCGCATCCGGCACCATCACCCAGCTGATCCCGCCCTCCCTGGTGCTGATCGTTCTGGCCGACCAGCTTGGCCGCTCGGTCGGCGACATGTATGCCGGCGCGATCGGCCCCTCCATCCTGCAGGTGTTGCTGTTCTGCCTGTTCGTTTTTGTGGTTTCGAGGTTACGGCCTGATGCGATGCCGCCACTGCCTGCATCGGCGCGCACCCTGCAAGGCTGGCCGCTGGTGCGCCGCGTCTTGCGTGGCATGGTGCCATCACTAGTACTGATGTTCCTGGTGCTCGGCACCATCCTGATGGGCGTCGCCACGCCCACCGAAGGCGGTGCAATGGGTGCAGTCGGCGCCATCGGTCTGGCGGCATTGCACCGGCGACTGACCTGGGACCTGCTGTGGCAAGGCATGAACTCGACCATGCGCATCACCGCGATGGTGATTTTCATCCTCATCGGCTCGACGGTGTTCGGCCTGGTATTCCGCGGCATGGATGGTGACCTGTGGATCGAACAGCACCTGATGTCCCTGCCCGGCGGCGTCACCGGCTTCCTGATTGCGGTCAACCTGTTCATTTTTGTTCTCGCCTTTTTTCTTGATTTTTTCGAGATCGCCTTCATCGTGATCCCCTTGCTGGCGCCGGTCGCCGCCAAACTGGGCATCGACCTGATCTGGTTCGGCGTCTTGCTCGGTGCAAATATGCAGACCTCCTTCATGCATCCGCCTTTCGGTTTTGCACTGTTTTACCTGCGCGGCGTAGCTCCTAAAGAAGTCAAAAGCTCGGACATCTACTGGGGTGCCGTGCCCTGGGTGTTCATGCAATTGCTGCTGGTGGCCATCCTGATTTTCTGGCCGGGGCTGGTCACCGGTTTCGTCGACAAGCCGGTCACCATTGATCCGGCAAAAATCGAAATCCAACTGCGGCCGGAAGATGCGGTGAAATCCGTTGCCGAACCTCCCGCGGAATCCACCGGGAGCAGCAATGACGAGGCCGCCGCCATCGAACGCATGCTCAAGGAACAGAAATAAAAAAGTCCGCTCACGCCGCAGGATCTGAGGGGAAAGAGTTACGGATGCTCAATAAGTCTTGTAAGACAGATACTTGCCACTCATCACGATCTTCACGCGGTCACCATTGGGATCGGGCTCGCGCTTCATGTCCATCTTGAAATCAATCGCACTCATGATGCCGTCGCCGAACTCTTCATGAATCAGCTCCTTGAAGGTGGTGCCGTAGACGCTGACCAGTTCATAAAAGCGGTAGATCAGCGGATCGGTCGGCACTGCCGTCGGCAGCGAGCCCTTGTACGGCACTTGCTGCAGCAACAGCACGGCATACGGCGGCAGCCCCAGCAACTTGCCGGCAGCCTCGGCCTGCGCCTTGGTCATCTGCATCTGACCGAGCAATGCGGCCGTCGTCCATTCCTTGCTGGCACCGATGGCTTTGGCGATCTTCGCCCAGGACAGCCCCTTCTTCAGCCGTGATTCGACGACCATTTCGGTGACATCGGTGCGCTTCATCGGTTTGGAAAAACTGGCGCTAACCAGTGACGCCCCGGTTGTCTTGCTCTTTTTCACTGAATTCTCCTTGGTGTTGAATGAATCGAAATGAATAAGGTGTTCAGCGCACGACGGTCAGCGGCGCGCCGCTGACCGTCTGCGGCTTGACCGGAGCCACGGCGGGCGCATCACTCGGATCAAGGCCCGGCGTCACCAGCGGCGGGTTGCGCGGGTCATAACCGGCCGCCGAACTCGAAAACATCTTCGAGCGGTCGACCAGAAAATCGATCAGGTGGTTGCGGATGCGGTAGTAATGCGGGTGCTTGTGCAGATCGTGACGGGTGCGGCTGCGCGGCATGGTGTTGACCACAATCTCGGCGATCTTGGCGCGCGGGCCGTTGGTCATCAGGATGATCTTGTCAGCGAGCAGGATCGCCTCATCGACATCGTGGGTGATCATGAACACCGTCTGCCTGGTCTCGGCGCAGATGCGCAGCACCTCCTCCTGCAGCACGCCGCGGGTCAGCGCATCCAGCGCCGAAAACGGCTCGTCCATCAGCAGCATCTTGGGCTGGATCGACAATGCGCGGGCAATGCCGACGCGCTGTTTCATGCCGCCGGACAGCTCCGCGGGTCGTTTTTTCTCGGCGCCGGTCAGGTTCACCAGGTCGATGTATTTCTGGCAGTGCTCGCGCACCTTCTCATCCTTCCACTCCGGCCATCGCGACGACACGGCAAAGGCTATGTTGCCCATCACCGTCAGCCACGGCATCAGCGCATGGCTCTGAAATATCACCGCACGATCCAGACTGGGGCCGCTGACTTCGCGCCCGGCGACAAACACATAACCTTCGGACGACTGCTCCAGGCCGGACAACACGTTGAGGATGGTGGTTTTGCCGCAGCCGGAATGCCCGATCAGGCAGACAAACTCACCCGGCTCGATGCCGAAGTGCAGATCCTCAAACACCGTGGTGATGACGCCATCGCGCCCGGTGAACTTTTTGGCAATGCCTTCGATACGGATCAGGGGATCACTCATTATTTTCTCCTGCCGTTATTCGGGGAAAGTGACGAGCTTGGTCAGCTTCGCCATCATCAGGTCCAACAACATGCCCACCATCCCGATCGCCAGAATGGCGGTGATGATGTTGGTGATCGACAGGTTGTTCCATTCGTTCCAGACGAAATAACCGATGCCGGTGCCGCCGACCAGCATCTCGGCAGCCACAATCACCAGCCAGGCGATGCTGATTGAAATGCGCATGCCGGTCATGATGGTGGGCGCTGCCGCTGGCAGGATCACGCGAAATGCCGTGCGCAGATTGCCGACTTCCAGGGTGCGCGCCACGTTCAACCATTCGCGACGCACGCTGGAAACACCGAATGCAGTGTTGATGAGCATCGGCCACAGTGAACAGATGAAGATCACGAAAATCGCCGAGATCGAACTGTCTTTCAGCGTAAACAGCGCCAGCGGCATCCACGCCAGCGGCGAAATCGGCTTCAGCACCTGAATGTAGGGATCAAGCGCCCGGTACACCGTCGGTGACATACCGATCAGAAAACCGACGGGGATCGCCACCAGCGCCGCGAGCAGATAGCCGAGCAGCACCCGCGCGATCGAGTATCCGAGTTGAATGCCGATACCCTTGTCGTTGGGGCCGCGGTCGTAAAACGGCTCGCTCAGGTGCTGCAAGATCTTGTTGCCAACGTCGGCCGGTGATGGAAACGCCGATTTCTGCCCCGTCGCCGCAGCGGTGCCGACCAGCGCCGCGTATTCGGATTCCGCAGTCACCGGCATGACCTTGGGCAGGGTCAGCGCGTGCCAGATGCCGATCATCAGCAAAAAAACCATCAACGACAGCGCAGGCGCGCGCCAGCTCAGCAGAATCTTCATCGTTTCCTCTCAACGTCCGGCGTTCAGCCTGTTACGTTCTCTTGATCGCAAAACTTTCGATATAGGCATCGGGTTTCGCCGGATCGAATTCCTTGCCCATCACCGAGAACTTCTTGCTGGTGGTGGTCGGCGGCTTCATGCCGACTTCCTTCATCAGCTTCATCGCATCGGTGGCCAGAAACACCTCGCGCGCGACCTTGGCGTAATCAACGTCGCCCTTGATCTGCCCCCAGCGTTTCATCTGGCTCATGATCCAGATCGCAAACGAGTGCCACGGGAAGGGGTCAAAGTCGATACGGTTGGCGTCTTTCTTGACGTTGCCGAGGCCGTCGGCATAGGTGCCGGTCAGCACCTGCTCGATCACCGTCACCGGCTGATTGAGGTAATTGGCCGGCGCAATCGCTTCGGCAATCTGCTTGCGGTTCTCGGGTTTCGCGGCAAATGCGGTCGCCTCCATGATCGCCTTCAGCAGCGCGCGGTAGGTGTTCGGCATCTTGGTGACGAACTCCTTGCTCGCCGCGAAGGCGCAGCAGGGGTGGCCCGGCCACAGGTCCTTAGTCAGCGTGTGAATGAACCCGACGCCGTCATACACCGCACGCTGGTTCACCGGGTCCGGCGCGAGGAAGCCGTCGATATTGTCGGCGCGCAGGTTGGCGACCATCTCGGGCGGCGGCACCGAACGGATCTGCACATCCTTGTCCGGATCGAGACCGTGCTCGGCGAGGTAATAACGCAACAGATAGTTGTGAATCGAATAGTCAAAGGGCACCGCAAACTTGAAACCTTTCCAGGATTTCGGATCGCGCCTGTCCTTGTGTTTGATCGACAGCGTGATCGCCTGGCCATTGATGTTCTCGATCGCCGGCACGGTATAGGGAATCGGACTCGACCCGATGCCCAGTGAAATGGCGATCGGCATCGGCGACAGCATGTGCGCCGCGTCGTACTCCTTGTTCAGCGTCTTGTCGCGGATCACCGCCCAGCCGGCGGTCTTCACCACGTCGACGTTCAGACCCTGACGACCGTAGAAACCCATCGGCTGCGACATGATGATCGGCGTCGCACAGGTGATTGGAATGAAGCCGACCTTGATCGAGGATTTTTCCAGCGGACCGGTGGACTGGGCAAAAGCTTCCTTGGCCATGCCCAGCGGGAACAACGATGAAACCGCCGCCATCGCAGTGCTCGCACCCACGGCATTCAGGAAACGGCGGCGTGTGGCATCGTGCGGAAACAACGCGCGCATCACTGCAGCTTCAACCACGCGATTGCTCAGCGCCTCGCTGTCGCTGGTCTGCGCAGACAGATCAGCCTGGTGTTCTGCTTCGTTGTGGTGGTGTCCGCAGGAACAACCGTGGGTGAGTGATGTTCCGGCGTCGAAGGGATCCTTGAATGCTGACATGCTGCGCTCCTTGAAGAGTTTGTTTTGTTGTCAGCCCTATTGCAGCAAGCGTGCCAGCTAATTGACGGCGCCCGGACGTCATTGCAAGCTGTTGTTTAAAAATGACTTATTGGATCGTCACGGACAGCAAAATAGCGCAGCTCCAGCACGAGCCGTCACATGATGGTGCGGATTCGCACTAAATTCGGGCGCGATGCACCGACATGACGCGGTGGCGCCGTGCAAGCACAGACACACGCTAAAATCGACGCATGAAAATCACCCTGCTCAACCGGATCAGCGCTTTGTCATGCGCACTGCTGCTCGCCAACTGCGCGGTCAACCCGGTCTCGGGCAACCCGAATTTCGTCACCATGTCGGAATCGCAGGAGGTCAGCGTCGGCCGAACTGAAGACAAAAAAGTACGCGAGCAGTACGGGATCTACGACGATCCGGCGCTGCAGCGTTATGTCGGCGATATCGGCCAGCGGCTGGCCAAGTCCAGCCATCGTCCGGGGCTGCAGTACCAGTTCACCGTCGTCGACTCCCCCGAAATCAATGCCTTTGCGCTGCCCGGCGGCTATATCTATATCACCCGCGGCATCCTCGCCTATCTGAATTCGGAAGCCGAACTGGCCGCCGTGCTGGGCCATGAAATCGGCCACGTCACGGCCCGCCACTCGGTGCAGCAGCTGTCCGCGGCGACCGCCGCCAATGTCGGCGCCTCGGTGCTGCAGATCCTGGTGCCGCAGGTGCGCAATTCCGCTGCCGACATGCTGATCAACACCCTTGGTGGCGCGCTGCTCTCCGGTTACGGGCGCGAACATGAACTGGAAGCCGATCGCCTGGGCGCCGAATACCTGGCGCGCACCGGCTACGATCCGCAGGCGATGATCAAGGTCGTCGGCGTGCTCAAAAACCAGGAACTGTTCGACAACGAAGTCGCCAAGGCCGAAGGCCGCGAACCGCGCAGCTACCACGGCCTGTTCGCTTCGCACCCCGACAACGACACGCGGCTGCAGGAAGTGGTGCGTGAAGCCGCCAAATTCAGCAGCCCCGAGAACCGCATCAACCGCGAGGAATTCCTCAAGCGCATGGAGCGTGTCGTTTTTGCCGATAGCCCGGAACAGGGCATCGTGCGCAACAACATCTTCTATCACGCCAGTCTCGGACTGACGCTGCAATTTCCGGGCGGCTGGAAAGTCAGCAACGGCGCGCAGAACGTCACCGCGACCAACCCCGACCGCAACGCACTGATCGACCTGCGCAGCGCCGGCGCGGCCGAGGGCTCGCCGGCCGAAGTGCTGCGCAAAATCCTCAAGCTTGGCAACGGCAGCAGCGTCACGCCGACCACCCTCGGCGGATTGAAGGCCGCGGTCACCGAACTGCCCATGTCCGGCAAACCAACGCGGGTTACCGTGGTGTTTCTCGGCAAAAGCGCCTACGCGATCGGCCTGCAGGCGAACACCGACGCGATCTTCCGGCAGAATCTGCCGGTCATGGAAACGGCGAAGCAGAGTTTTCATGCCATCACCGACAAGGAACGTGAGCTGGCCAAACCGCTGCGCATCCGCGTCATCACTGCGCGCGCCGGACTGACTTTTGCCGAACTGGCCAAAACCTCGCCGCTGGGCCGTTTTGCCGAAGGCCACCTGCGGGTCATCAACGGCCTGTATCCGACGGGCGAACCTATCGCCGGCCAGGGGCTGAAAATCGTCGAGTAAAGCGCTGCGCCGTTGGCACGGCGAATGCGATAATCGGCTGCTATAACAAGAACACGAGTCTCAACCTTGCCTATTGGATTGCGTCCGCTGCTGATCCTCATCCTCGGCCTGGCCTGGCTGCTGCCGGGACTGGTCGCGCACGACCCGTGGAAACCCGACGAGGCCTACACCTTCGGCGTGGTGTATGAAATTCTCCAGGGCGGCAGCTGGGTGATTCCGCAGATTGCCGGCGAGGCGTTCATCGACAAACCGCCGCTGTTCCATCTGACTGCAGCTCTCAGTGCAATGTTTTTTTCGCCGTTCCTGCCGCTGCACGATGGTGCACGACTGGCCGCCGGTCTGTGGATCGGACTTGCGCTGCTGTTCAGCGCGCTCGCTTCGCGCGAACTCCACGGCCCCCGTCACGGACTGGTGGCGGCCTTGCTGCTGCTGGGCTGCCTGGGACTGGTGGTCCGCGGCCACCAGTTGATCACCGATGTTGCCGCGCTCGCCGGTTTTGCGATGGCCTACTACGGCGCCGCACTCGCACTGCGCCGGTCGGCGCCCGGCGGATTCTGGATCGGCACCGCCTGCGGCATCATCTTCATGACCCAGGGCATTCCCGAGGCGGCGATGGTCTCGGCGATTGCGGCGCTGCTACCGCTCGCCGGATCGCACTGGCGCACGCCGCGTTATGCCGCTGCGTTGATGGTCGCTGCCGTCGCTGCGCTGCCGTGGCTGATCATCTGGCCCGCGCTGCTGTATCAACGCGATCCCGCGCTGTTCCAAGCCTGGCTCACCGCTGAAAACCTGGCGCGCTTCTTCGGCGCACACAATCCAGCCGCCGGTCTCGCTTATTACCTGCGCATCCTGCCGTGGTACGCCTTCCCGGTGTGGCCGCTGGCGCTGTGGGCGCTGTGGCGCGCACGCCGCCAGCAGGTCCTGGCCGCCCCGCCGGTGGTGCTGCCGGCGCTCGGACTCGGCGTAACGCTGCTGATGCTGGGCTTCGCCTCGGAATCACGCGAACTCTACGCGCTGCCGATGCTGCTGCCGCTGACGCTGCTGGCCGTTCCCGGCGTCGATCCATTGCGCCGTGGCGCCGCCAACGGCTGGTACTGGTTCAGCATGATGGCCTTTACCTTCTTCATCCTCATCGGCTGGTTTTACTGGGGCGCGCTGGAACTCGGCATGCCTGCAAAACTGCACAACCATCTGCATACCATTCGTCCCGGCTACGACTTCGGTTTCCGCTGGCTGCCATTTGTGCTCGGGCTGATTTACAGCGCCGGCTGGTTTGTGTTGCTGGCCAAACTCAAGCGCGGCGCGGAACGGCCGCTGATCGTCTGGGCCGGCGGCATCACCGCGGTATGGGCGCTGGCAGCGACGCTGTTCATCGGCTGGGTCGACACCCAGAAAAGCTACCGCTCGATGATTGCCGACATGGGCCGCGCGATACCGGCGCAGCACCGCTGCATGGCCAGCCGCGATGTCGGCGAAGCGCAGCGCGCGATGCTGCACTACTTTGCCGGCATCAAGACCGTCCGCGTCGAAACCCGTCCACAGGCCTTTAGCTGCGACCTGCTGCTGGTGCAGGGTCGCCCGCTTGACGAACAGATGATGACGTCCGACTGGAAAAAAATCTGGGAAGGTCACCGCCCCGGGGACAAGGACGAACGGTTCCGGCTCTATCAAAAAAGCGGCCGGTAGCCCGATCGCTGCATCCGCAGCGGCGACAATGCGGTGATGAATCATTAAATTAATATTGGCAACCATGGCCGACTCCCTGCAGCGTTTTATTTTCGAACACGCGCCCATTCGCGGCGAGATGGTGCAGCTCACCGCCACCTGGCAAGCCGTCACCGAGCGCCATGATTACCCGGCGCCGCTGCGCCAGGTGCTCGGCGAACTGATGGCCGCCGGCGCACTGCTCGCCGCCACGCTCAAATTCAACGGCACACTGATTTTGCAACTGCACGGCAACGGCCCGGTGAAGCTGATCGTTGTCGAATGCTCCTCCGATCACGCGATGCGCGCGACCGCGAAGTGGGACGGTGACATCCCTGAAGGCAATCTGCGCGAACTGCTCGGCAGCGGACGTTTCGCCATCAGCCTGGTGCCGGAATCCGGACAGCAGAGTTACCAGGGGGTCGTCGACCTTGACGCCGACAGCATCGCCGCTGCGCTTGAACATTACATGGCGACCTCGGAACAGATTGCCACACGGATCTGGCTCGCCTGCGACGAACAGCGCAGCGCAGGCCTGTTGCTGCAGAAACTGCCGGAACGCGAATCCGCCGATGCCGATGCATGGCCGCGCGCCGAGCATCTCGCCGCCACCATAAAATCCGCTGAGCTGCTCGGCCTCGAACCGCAACAGTTGCTGCACCGCCTGTTTCACGAAGAAGATCTGCGCCTGTTCGAGCCGCACCCGGTGTATTTCCGCTGCTCGTGCTCGCGCGACCGCGTTGTCGGCATGCTGCGCTTGCTGGGTCTCGACGAAGTGCGCAGCGTGATTGCCGAACGCGGCGAAGTCGAAGTGCATTGCGAATTCTGCAACCGCCGTTACGCCTTCGATGCCGTCGACAGCGAAGCCATTTTCGCAGCGGACATCGCAGCCGCGGCCGCCGGCACCCGGCATTGACCGCGATTGCTGGCCGGCAACAGCCGGCGTAAACTCTCCAGTGCTCTGCCGCCCCGCCCGGGGTTCCAATATAAATGTTTAGAATCAATTAATTACGGAGATTTTCATGAATAACGGACGCGAAGTTGTCGTACTCAGCGGCGTGCGCACGGCGATCGGTGATTACGGCGGCGGATTGAAAGATATCGCCCCGACCGAACTCGCGGGCCAGGTGGTCAAGGAGGCCGTCAGCCGCGCCAAGATCGACCCCAAACAGATCGGTCAACTCGTGTTCGGCAACGTGATCCACGGCGAAGCCAAGGACATGTATTTCTCGCGCGTCGCCTGCATCAAGGGTGGCCTGCCGCATGACACCACAGCGCTCACCGTCAACCGCCTGTGCGGCAGCGGCATGCAGGCCATCGTCTCCGCGACCCAAAGCATCCTGCTCGGCGACTGCGAAGCCGCCGTCGGCGGCGGCGCCGAATCGATGAGCCGCGGCGGTTACCTGATGCCCACCCTGCGCTGGGGCCAACGCATGGGCGACGGCGGCTTCATCGACATGATGGTCGGCGCGCTGACCGATCCGTTCGACAACGTGCACATGGGCATCACCGCAGAAAACATCGCCGCGCAATGGAAAATCACGCGCGAGCAGCCGGACGTGTTCTCCGTAGAGAGCCATCGCCGCGCGATCAATGCGATCGAGAAGGGTTACTTCAAGGATCAGATCCTGCCGATCGAACTGAAAACCCGCAAAGGCACCACGCTGTTCGACAAGGATGAACATCCGCGCGCCGACGTCACGCTCGAAGGTCTTTCCAAGCTGCGCGCCGCGTTCAAGAAGGAAGGCGGGTCGGTCACCGCGGGCAATGCTTCCGGCATCAACGACGGCGCCGCCGCCGTGGTGCTGATGGAAAAGGAAGCCGCGAAAAAAGCCGGCCTGAAACCGATGGCGCGCCTGGTGTCGTACGGCCTCGCCGGTGTTGATCCTAAGATCATGGGCATCGGCCCCGTGACTGCCGTGCAGAACGCACTGAAACGCGCGGGACTGAAAGTCGAGGACATGGACGTCATCGAATCGAACGAAGCGTTTGCAGTCCAGGCACTCGCCGTCTCCTGCGACCTCAACTTCGATCCGAAGAAAACCAACCCCAACGGCGGCGCGGTAGGACTCGGCCATCCGATCGGCGCCACCGGCGCGCTGCTCACCGTCAAGGCGCTGTACGAATTGCAGCGCACCGGCGGCCGTTATGCACTGGTGACGATGTGCATCGGCGGCGGCCAGGGTATCGCGGCGGTATTCGAACGCATGTAAGCGGCTGTCAGACCTTGTATGGGACGCCGCGCACGCCGCGGCGTCTTTTTTATCCGGGCCTCATCTGTTGCACCGTTTCCAATCAACCCTGGTGACAGCGGGGACTGTAGAATATCGCAACAACATCAGAGTAGTCACCGATGCCAGAAGTCGATATCCAGCGCCTGCTTGGACCAGAAACACGGGAAATCTTCATGCAATTCCCGCTGCCGCTGGCGTTGGTCAATGACAGCGGGCAGAACCAGTTCAACGACCGCTTCACGCGTTTTTTCGATCACCACTGCCTCGACACCACGGCGCTGCGCGACATTCTTGACACACCAGGTCAGGGCTGGCGACCAATCAGCCTCCCTGCGCGTGACGGCAGCAAAACCGAGCTTTATGCACAGGCCGTAGCGGTGCAGCACGGCAGGATGCTGGTGCTGGGCGAACCCGCTGCGGTGATGCACGACGCGGAGCTCGACCAGTTGCGCAAACGCGTCTCCACCCTCGAAAAAGTCAGCGCCACCGATTACCTGACCGGCGCGTGGAATCGCCCCCATCTTGTTCGCGTCGCAGCGGCGGAAATGGCGCGCAGCATCCGCTTCCGCCAGCCGCTGTCAGCGCTGCTGATCGACATCGACCATTTCAAGAATATCAACGACACCCACGGCCACCAGGCCGGCGATGAGGTTCTGCGCGAGGTCGTCAACGTAATCCAGCACAAGATCCGCTCCGCCGACCTGCTGTTCCGCTGGGGCGGCGAGGAATTCGTCGTACTGGCGGTGTCCACCGGCTACCGCGATGCCGAAATCCTGGCCGAGCATCTGCGCGCACGCATCGCCGCCCACAAATTCGCCGGGGTCGGGGCGCTCACCATCAGCGTCGGCGTGGCCGAACACAGCGGCGACGAAACTGCCGACCAGTGGTTCAAGCGGTTCGACGCCGCGCTGTTCGCCGCCAAAAAAGGCGGCCGCAACCGCATCGTCACTGACCGCCACGGTGACTCCGAAAAATGGGTGGCGGAAGGCGGTCTCACTGCGCTGCGTCTGGTCTGGCGCGATAACTACGCCTGCGGCGAACCGCACATCGACGACGAACACCAGGAATTGTTCGATCTGGCCAACAATCTGATCAACGCCGCACTGCCCGGTCCGCAACAGAAGGCCGCCACCGATGCCGCGCTGGTCACGCTGATGCAGCATCTCGAACAGCATTTCCGGCACGAAGAAGCCATCCTCGCCGAGCACGGCTACGCGCGCCTGGAAGAACACCGCAACGCCCATGCCAGCCTGCTGCGCAAAGCCGGCGCACTGCGCGCCACCGCCATCAGCAGCGGATCAACCAGCTTCGGCGCGCTGGTCGACTTCCTCGCCAACGATGTCGTGGCACGCCACCTGCTCACTGCCGACCGCGATTACTATCCGCTGCTCCAGAACAACAAAAACTAGTCAGAACAAAAGCGCTTCAGCGGTTGCCCTGCGCGCCAAACTTCACCATCATCCGGGGCTGGCAATACAATACCCGGACAAACCTGAGGAGGAATTTTTCATGCGTATCCTGAATCTGCTGGCCTTGCTCGCCGTGCCGGCAATACTTACGGCACCAACCGGCCAAGCCGCGCAAAACAAGTTTCCCGAAAAACCCATCCGCCTGATCGTCGGCAGTGCCGCAGGTTCCGGCCCCGACATCATCGGCCGGATGATGGCTGAACGACTGTATGAAACCTGGAAACAACGCGTCGTCGTCGACGCCCGTCCCGGCGCTGCAGGCGCGATCAGCGCCGACCTGGCGCTGGGCGCCGCAGCCGACGGCTACACCTGGATGATGTTGACCTCGCAACTGTTCGTCGCCTCCCAGGTGCTCGCCGACATCAAGTTCGACCTTGCCCGCGACTTCCAGTCGCTGTCGCTGATCGGCACCACACCCTTCGTGCTGCTCGCCAACAACCAGCTGCCGGCGAAATCGCTGAAGGAACTCATCGAACTGGCGAAAAAACAGCCGGGCAAACTGCGCTACGGCTCGGCCGGTACCGGCGCCTCCGAGCATCTTTCGGGCGTACTGCTGAACCACCTCACCGGCACCAACATGCTGCACGTGCCATACAAGGGCGTGCCGCAGTCCATCGCCGACACGCTCGCCAACGAAGTGCAGACCACTTACGCGGTGCTGCCCGCGGCCTTCCCCCACATCCAGGGCGGACGCCTGCGCGCGTTCGGCGTGACCACGGCCAAACGCGCCGCGCTGATTCCGGATGTGCCGGCGATCGGCGAAGTGGTTCCCGGCTACGCGATGAACGCCTGGTACAGCGTCGTCGCCCGCACCGGCACGCCGGCGCCAATCATGAACGAAATCAGCGCCGAAATCGTCAAGGCAGTCAAGGAACCGGCTTTCGGCGAAAGGCTGAAAAGTACCGGCATCGACATTGTCGGCGGCGACCGTGCAGTCCTCGACGCCTGGCGGCGCGACGAAAACAAACGTATCGTCGAACTGGTCAAGATTTCCGGCGCCAAGGAAACAAAGTAACCATCACCGTCTGCACCACAAAAAAACCGCGCACCGCGCGGCTTTTTTTCGGGCCAGACTTGTTAACGGGACAACTACTGCGGCTTGACGCCGGAATCCTTCACCACTTTCGCCCAGCGCGGAATTTCCTTTTTCAGCAGTTCGGCGAATTCCTCGGGCTTGTTCGCCACCACGAACAGGCCCATACCGGCCATGCGTTCCTTCACCGCCAACGTGCTGAGTGCGCGCGCCGCTTCCGCATTGAGCCTGCCGATCACATCGGCCGGAGTGCCGGCGGGCGCCAGGCAGCCGAACCAGGTGTTTGCCTCAAAACCAGGCAGACCCGACTCCGCCACTGTCGGAAACTCGGCTGCGGTAGGCACGCGCTGCGCGCTGGTCACCGCAATGCCGCGCAGCCTCCCGCTACGCGTCAGCGGCAGCACCACCGGCAGATTCGAGAACACCAGCGAAATCTGCCCGCCCATCGCATCCGACACTGCCGGGCCTTCGCCTTTGTACGGCACGAACAGCAGATCCACCTTCGCCGTCAGCTTGAACAGTTCGCCCGCCATGTGCGGCGTGCCGCCGGAGGCCGCGCCGAAGGTGAGCTGGCCCGGGCGCGCCTTCGCCAGCGCAATCAGGTCTTTCACGGTTTTGACGGGCAGCGAGGGATGCGCAACGATCAACAACGGTGACGTCGCAATTACCGTCACCGGGGCAAAATCGCGCGCGCCGTCGTAACTGGTTTTGTACATCGCCGGCACCACCGCCTGCGTAGTCTGCGAACCGACCAGCAGCGTGTAGCCATCGGGCGCGGACTTGGCGACAAACTCGGTGCCGATAATGCCGCTCGCACCGGTGCGGTTCTCGACAAATACCATCTGGCCTAAACGTTCAGTCAGCCCCTGCGCGAGAATGCGCGCGGTGACATCGACGCCGCCGCCGGCAGCGAACGGCACCACGATGCGCACTGGCTTTGACGGATACGTCTGCGCTGTGGCCATACCGGCCAGTGCCACACCGAACAACGAAATCAAAAACCTTGGCTTCCCGTTCATCATGGTCTCCTGCCGCGCCGGAATTCGGCTGACGTCATCATAACAGTGCGTCCGCCGCTGCTCCCCGTTGCAAACGCCCGCGGCGCAGTACCCAGCGCACGGCGAAACATCGTCGAGAACGCACTCGGACTTTCGTAACCCAGATCAATCGCCACCGCAGTGACCGCCGCGCCTTCGGCAAGGCGGCGTATGGATTCGAGCAACCGCGCCTGCTGTTTCCAGCGCGCAAAGGTAATGCCGGTCTCGCGCAGGAAACGCCGGTACAGCGTGCGCGTGCTGGTGTTCATTTCTCCGGCGTCATGCACGCTCGGCCGCCGCGTCGACAGGTCGGCGAGAATGCGCTCGCACAGTTGCGTGAGGTCTGCACTCTCCGGCAGCGGCAGATCCAGCGCGCTGCGCGGCAGGCGGCGGATCTCTGCCATCAGCAGTTGCATCAGCAGACCGTCGTCGCCGCACTCGTTGAAATCCGCAGGCAGCGCCGCGGCACGCACGATCAACTCGCGCGCCAGCGGCGTCACTTCCAGCACCGCGCAGCCGGCGGGCATACCGGCGCCGGCCATGTCATTTACATACAGGCTGTGCATCGCCACTACACCGTACATCTGGATTTCGTGCGCGGTGCGCGCGGGCATCCACAACGCCCGCGACGGCGGCACGATCCACGCGTGACGCGCGGTGCGCACGCGCATGGTGCCGGCGATCGCGTAAACAAACTGCGACCGCAAATGCCAGTGCGGCTGGATGTGATGGCCCTTGGGGTATGAGGTGCGGCGCATCACCACCGCGCGCGTCAGATCGCCCTGCACCGGGCTTTCCGGGGCAGCGCTGAAATCGCCCGTCCGCCTCAGCCGGGCACTGTTGCGACGTTTGTCCATTTTTAGCAGGTTTAAGGTAAATGCTCGAAAGACAGACGATTGTAACCCGGGCACAATCCGGCCCATGACTACCGCCCAAACCGCCGCCCGTCCCGACGGGCACTCCACCGCCGTCAATCTGCTGCTCAACGTCGGCCATGCCATCGACCACATGTTCCTGCTGATTTTCGCGACCGCGGTCGCGACCATCGCCGTCGAATTCGGCCACGGCGACTGGACCGACTTGATGCCGTACAGCGTCGGCGCGTTCGCGCTGTTCGGACTCGGCGCGATGCCCGCCGGCCGCCTCGGCGACCTGTGGGGCCGCCGCGTCATGATGATCATCTTTTTCATCGGCATGGGTCTGTCGGCGATGCTGGTGGCGATGACCCACAACGCCTGGCAGCTCGCCGGCGCGCTGACGCTGATGGGCACCTTCGCCGCGATCTACCATCCGGTGGGCATCCCGATGCTGGTGCAGGGCGTGTCCAACCCCGGCGCGGTGATCGGCCTCAACGGACTCGCCGGCAACCTCGGCATCGCCGTCGCCGCGCTGGTCACCGGTTTTATCGTCAAATGGCTGGGCTGGCGCGAAGCCTTTGTCATTCCCGGTCTGGTGTCCATCGCCTGCGGCATTGCGTTTGCGCTGGTGTGCCCGAAAGAAACCGAAGCGCCTTCCAAACGCAAAGGCGGCAAAGCCAAGGTCACACTAACGCCGGAAATGCTGGTGCGTGCCTTTGCGGTAATGACCGCCGCCGCCGCGGTCAGCACCATCCTGTTCAACTTCACCACCAACGGCAATGCACAGCTGCTGGGCGCTGGTTTTGCAGGCATCATCGAAGACCCGGCGGTGATCGGCACGTTGCTCGCCATCATCTATGCCGTGGCCTCGCTCGCGCAGCTCGTCGTCGGCCGGCTGATCGACCGCATGCCGTTCAAGCCGCTGCAGCTGTGGATGTCGGTGGCGCAGGTGCCGCTGCTGATCTGGGCCGCCCATAGCCAGGACTGGGGCCTGTTCGTCGCGATGCTCGCGGTGATGGTGTTTGTATTCGGTTCGATCCCGTTCACCGACGCGATGATCGTACGTTATGTCGACGACCGGCTGCGCTCGCGCGTAGCCGGCATGCGGCTGACGGTGGCTTTCGGTTTCAGTTCAATCGCGGTGTGGATGCTGGGGCCCTTGGTAAAAAGCATCGGCTTCTCGCACGCGCTGTGGATCATGGCCGGCATCGCCGCGATCAAGGCCGCGATCGTGCTGCTGCTGCCCGAAGAACCCGAGGCAGACCCCATCAAAGTCTGAATCGTCGCCCGCCGCTCCCGCTCCAGGCCGTCTGCGGGCCCTTTTGCAGGCAAATCAACGGGGATTAGGCGCTTTTCAAGGGCCTTTAGCCTTGCGGCACTGGGAAAAGTGGCTAAAAAGCAGGCATTTGGGGTATCATAGCCGGTTACCGCCATGCGACCGGCCCCGCCGGCGCTGCCCGTCAACCCCATCGCAGAGAGAAGGCAAGACATGCAGGCAATTCTGGATTTTCTGAAGAAAACCGGCGAACAACTGGATTCCGAGATCGCCACCGCCACAGGACTTTCACTGGCCAGTGTGCGCCAGCATGTGACGGTGCTGCAGTCGCGCGGTGACATCATGATCTGCCGCTCGATCCGCTTCAAGGACGGCAAACCCAGCGAAGGCATGCTGTGCCGCATTTCCGGCTACATCCCGCCCGTCGCCCCCGGCCGCAAGCCCAAGGGTTCGGTGCCGGCGAAGTCGGTGATCTGATAAGAATATCGGCAGCGGTGATCGGTAACGATTTCCGACCTGACTGAATAAAAAACGCTGGCTGATGCCGGCGTTTTTTATTGCATATCACCGAACGGGTTCAAGCCTGGGCGGGCTCCCCGAACCGGGCTCGTACCCGTTTCGCCAGACACCCCCAAAGCACGGTTAAAATCAGCGCATCGGTACAGCCGCATCCTGAACAAAAAAGCCGACCCCCTGTCCACTGAGGAACACCATGCTCACCATCTACGGCTCCGCCAACTCCCGCGCCCTCCGTGTCATCTGGATGGCCGCTGAACTCGGCCTGAAATACGATCACAAGGACTGGCTGCCGCGTGCGCCGGAAACCAAAACCACGGACTACCTCACGGTAAATCCGAACGCCCGGGTGCCGTCGATCGATGACGACGGCTTCATCCTCAGCGAGTCGATGGCGATCAATATGTATCTCGCCAAAAAACACCAGAGCCCGCTGTATCCGGCCGACCCGAAACATGAAGCGCTGTGCTGGCAGTGGAGCCTGTGGGAGACCGACCGCCTCGACCGCCAGATCGTCGATTACGTGCGCCACTCGGTAGCGCTGCCGGAAGCCGAGCGCAAGGCCTCGATTGCCGAAGCGGCATGGCTGCAGGTGGCGCCGGCGCTCGACGTGCTCGAAACCGCGCTGGCCAAATCACCCTGGCTCGCCGGCCCGGCGTTTTCGGTGGCGGATCTGAATGTCGCCGGCGCGCTGTATCGCGCGCTGTCGATCGACGTCAGCAAATGGCGCAACCTCGACGGCTGGCTGCACCGCTGCTGGGATCGCCCCGCCGCGAAACATGCGCGGGCGCTGCGCGAGCAGTAAGCCGTGGCAGCAGCAGATAATTCGTAAATACTTGTTTTAATTGATGTTTTATATGGCGCCGCGGGTCATACCCCGGCGCCCTGTACATGCGCACGCCACCGCGCATCCGCGGTAGGATGCAACGGTCCGCGGCGCCGGCATAACAACAACACGCCATCCGCGGCTTGATCATCACGCTCTGGGAGGAGCCATGCCGTCAATGCATCGTATTGCCACGTTGTTTGCCGCCTTGTTGTTCTGTGTCGCGCTGCCGGCATTCGCCTCGAACTACCCCGACCCCAAAGAAGGCAGTTGGGTCGCGAGGGATTTCAGATTCCATACCGGCGAAGTGATGCCGGAAGTCACGCTGCATTACCGCACCATCGGCTCGCCAGGCAATGAAGCGGTGTTGATCCTGCACGGCACCGCAGGCAACGGCGGCAACATGCTGACGCGCAACTTCGCCGAAGAACTGTTTGGCCCCGGCCAACCACTGGATGCAACGAAGTACTTCATCATCCTGCCCGACGCGCTGGGCACCGGCAAATCGACACGGCCCTCGAGCAGCGGCCTGCGCATGAAGTTCCCAAAATACAACTATGACGACATGGTGCAGGCGCAGCACCGTCTGGTCACTGAAGGCCTGGGCGTCAAACACCTGCGCATGGTCATTGGCAATTCGATGGGCGGCATGCAGGTGTGGAACTGGGTCACCCGTTACCCGGACATGATGGACATCGGCGTGCCGATGGCCTGCCAGCCGGGCGCGATGTCCGGGCGCAACTGGATGCTGCGCAAACTGCTCGCCGAGTCGATCCGTAACGATCCGGAGTGGAACAACGGCAACTACACCGAGCAGCCGCGCAACATGACGCGCCTGCTGACGTATTTTGCGGTGGCCACCAACGGCGGCAACATCGCGCTCTACAACGACGGTCCCGACGCCGACAAGGCCGAAGCCGTGCTCGCCAAGCGCCTCGCCGCGCCGTTCCGCAGCGACGCCAACGACGTGCTGCTGCAATGGGAATCGTCGCGCGATTACAACCCGATGCCGCTGCTCGACCGCGTCAAGGCCACGGTGCTGGCGATCAACGCTGCCGACGACGAGCGCAACCCGCGCGAACTCGGCATGATGGAAGACGCCATGAAGCGCGTGAAAAACGGCCGTTACCTGCTGATTCCCCAAAGCACCTCCACGCGTGGCCACGGCACCACCGGCGACGCAAAGTTCTACAAGAAAGAGCTGGAGGAGCTGCTGAAATCGGCGCCGCGACGCAAGCCGGGCTGAGACTTAAAAGTAAAACGGGGCCGCAGTTCGACTGCGGCCCCGGCGCTTATCCGTGTGACTCACAGCACACGATGCATTCACTGCAGTTTATTCGATTTTGGTGCCCGCGCTCTTGACAACCTTGGCCCATTTATCGATTTCAGCTTTCATGTAAGCGCCGAACTGGTCCGGCCCCATCAGCGTCGGTTCAAAATGATTCGCGATCATTTTCTCCTTGGTCGCCGGCTGGTTGACGATTTTTTCAATCTCCGAATAAAGCCGGTCGACGATCGGACGCGGCATTCCGGTCGGCCCCACGATGGCATACCAGGTACTCGCCTCATAGCCTTTCAGCCCTGACTCCGCCACGGTCGGCAGATCCGGCAGAGGCGTGATGCGCTTGGCACTGGTTACTGCAAGCGCACGCAGCTTTCCGGTTTGAACAAAGGGGATCGACCCCGGTGTCGATGACAGGCTGACCTGGATATGGCCGGCAATCAGATCGGTTGTCGCCAGCACAGCGCCTTTATACGGCACGTGAACCATCTTGATTCCGGCGAGACTGTTGAGCAACTCGGTCGCGAGATGTGCGGCGTTGCCGGTGACCGCGCCGTAATTGAGCTGTCCGGGTCGCGCTTTCGCCAGTTTCACCAGATCATTGAATGTCTTCACCGGCAATGAAGGATGGGTCGCGACAACAAACGGCGCCGAGGCCATCAGGATGACCGGCGTGAAATCGCGCACCGGATCGTAAGGCAGCTTGCTGAACAGGCTCACATTGATGGCGAAATTGCCGGAGCCCGCCATGAACAAGGTATAACCGTCCGCCGGTGATTTTGCCGCCATCTCCGCCGCGATATTGCCCGCAGCACCAGGCCGGTTGTCGACCACCACCTGCTGCCCAAGCGCCGCCGAGAGCGGTTGTGCGACCAGACGCGCAAGTATGTCGGTCGGACCACCGGCGGCCAAGGGCAGAATCATCCGAATGGTTTTTGACGGAAAACCCTGCGCCGCAGGCTTGGGTGCCTGCGACCATACCGGCGATATGCCGGTAAAACAAAACGTCAGCGCAAACAGCAACGAACCCTTGGCATACCGCATAAATCCTCCTCCACTGCTTGTTATCGATAAACAACGCGTCAACCGCAGCCTAACCCTGACGACCGACAAGCTTCCGTGCAGTAGCCCGCTCCGCCGGGGTCTCCCACTGCTGCGCGTATTCGCTTTTCTCCCACTCCTCAAGATTGATCAGCCCCAGGCCCATACCGAACCCGGGCTCGCTGGTATAGGTGTTGACCATGAAGGCCAGCCACTTACCGTCCGGGCTCACATTCGAGTTGCTGGCACGCCACGGCGGGCTATCGATAAGACGCGTCATCCGTACGCGCCGCCCGCTGCCGTCGAGCTTCAGCTTCCACAAATCAACCGGCGGAAACTGGTTGATCAGATCACATGAAGATTCGAGGCAGATGTGCTCGTTGTCGGGAAAGATTCCTTCGCATTCGTTATGCGTCAGCACCTCATCGATATAGGTGACGACGTCGAGATTTTTCAGGTCTATGCCGCGCGTAACTGTCTTCCAGTCGCTCTCCCGGGTACGGCTGCCGATGTATTCCTTGAATATGAGCTCGGTGTCCTTGTGCCGGAAGTCCTGCGGCTCGGGCCGGCGCTTCTGTACGCTGCGGTAAACAACACGGTCATCTCCGATACGCGGAGTGCCGTCCGATCCGTAATCCAGATCGATGACATGGCACTCGAAATCATCAATCGTGCCGATTCGCGGTTCATGCCCGCCATGCGTGGCGTAAGCGAAGCGATTGGCCAGCGTGGAAATCGCTGCACCTTCCGCGATCTTGCGCCCGATCGGCTGTGGCGGACGTGCCGCATCTTTGTCCATGATCCAGATTTCACACTCCAGGTGCCGGCTGGTATGCCGGTCCTTGAACACCTTCGGCCCGATCAGGAAATAATCGCCATTGGGCAAAAACAACACCCGCAAAAACGAATGATGATCGCCGAGCCCCTTGGTCAGGTTGCGCACTTTACGGGTAGCGAAATCGATTTCGCAGACATCCCCATAGTTCTTTTCGATGAAAGCAATACGCTTACCGTCCGGCGACCAGTACGGTCGCTCGCCGTATTCAAGGAGCTTCTCGTGGTACGGCGGCGGGTTATCGAGAATGTGCGGACCTTCGAAAGGCTTGTTGTCGGTTTTGTAGATCGGCATGAATCAGGTCTCCAGGTATCAGACTACATTGGGTATTTAGTGCGCCTTCAATCCGCACGCGCGCCGGTGGCCTTGACAACCTTGCCCCATTTCTCGATTTCGCTGCGAATGTAGGCGCCGAACTGCTCGGGGTTCATCACCGTCAGCACAAAATCATTGGCGTCCATCTTGTCCAGCGTCGCGCGGTCCTGCAGCACGGCGGCGCTTTCCTTGTAAAGGCGCGCCACAATCTCCGGCGGAGTCTTGGCTGGCGCGGCGATGCCGTACCAGACGCTGGCTTCATAACCCGGTACGCCGGATTCCGAAATCGTCGGCAGGTCGGGCAGTTTGGGAATCCGCTTGGCGCTGGAAATCGCCAGCGCCTTCAGGCGCCCGGCTTTCACCAGCGGCATGGCACCCGGGGTTGAAGCAAACGACAGCTGGATATGGCCGGCAACAAGATCGGTGTTGGCCGGCGCAGCACCCTTGTACGGCACAAACACCATGTCGAGGGCAGCGGCGCTCTTGAACAGTTCGGTCGCCAGATGCGCGGCGTTACCGGGAACGGCACCGAAGTTGAGCTGCCCCGGCTTCGATTTGATCAGCGTAATCAATTGCTTGATGTTGCTCACCGGCAACGCGGGATGCACCACGACGACAAACGGCGCCGACGCCGCGAGCACCACTGGTGCGAAATCGCGCGCCGGGTGATAACCGATCTTCGAATAAATGCTGACGTTGATCGACATCGGGCCTGAGGTGCCCATGAACAACGTGTAGCCGTCGGCCGGCGACTTGGCGACCATCTCGGCACCGATGTTGCCGCCGGCGCCCGGACGGTTGTCGACGATGACCTGCTGTCCGAGCCGCTCGCCCAGCGGCTGTGCAATCAGCCGTGCCAGCAGATCGGTGGGGCCGCCAGCGACCAGCGGCACCACCAGGCGTATGGTTTTGGTCGGATAGTTCTGGGCATGGGCAAGGCCCGTTGCAGCCAGCGTAATGGCAAGGATCAGTCGCAGCATGATTTACTCCTTTTCAAATTCAAAGACCACGATTTCATGATCGCCAAGTTCCGGCACAGTGACCGCACAGGCGCCGTTCAGCATTGTCGTTTCCAGCCTGGTTTCATTCGAAGCGATCCGCACTTCCGTAATGCGCTGTCCCGCAGGCGGACGAAGGCGCACGACGATGCCATGAACTGGAACCAGATTGCGTCCCGGATGGCGCCAGCCGGTGTTGAGCGGCTTGTCGAGCGGCAGATTGATCAGATGCACCAGTGCCCGACCCGGCTGCCCCATGTGGGTGACATCGACATAATCCGGCGCGTCCACTTCCAGTGCCGGCGCAGCGCCTGCGGCCCAACGCACCGCATTGGCCATCACATGCGCAAGATCGGGGAAACCATAGTGGTAGTACAGCGCTTCCATGGTGTTGGCGAAATACACTATGCGCCCCTTGCCGCAGCCACCGCGCACCACGACCGGAATGTCGGTGGTCGCACGTATCGCGCTGTACTCCGGAATACTGATCGTGGCGCCGGAATGGGCGATTACCGGCGGAATCAGCGTCAGCGGCACCGTCTGTCCGGCCCCCGCCTTGACCTCGACCAGCGCACCATCATTGGGAATCAAATCGGTATCGCCAATGGCATCAAGCAGTGGATCGTTACGGTCCTCGAGTTTCGCGTAGGAAGATTTGAGTCCTTCGCGCCTCCCGCCATAGCTGATGCCCAGAGTACCGGCAAAAACGGGCGTCTCGCGCGGCGTACCGTCCAAGGCGTAACGTCCCGCATCAAAACCGGCGATCAGCCCGCCACCAGCACGTGCGTAGCCATCCAGTGCGGCAGCCGTCGCATCCGACACGCAGGCCAGATTGGAAATCACCACGGTCTGGTAACCCTTGAGCCGTTCGGCAGTGACCAGCTTGTCTGAAATCACGTCGAACGGAATATGCGCTTCCTGCAGCGCGCAATACCAGCCGCGGATGAAATCCAGATATCGCGCATGCGGCTTGTCGCGACCGTAGTTGTCCTGCGTATGGCGCGACAGCACCAGCACAACCCGCGCCTGTGATTTTGCGCCGTCGAGATAGCCCTGCCAGCGTTCCAGACGCTGGAAAACTTCTTTCATCGGGCCAAGGCTGCGACGGTCAAACAGATCGGAGTAACCGCCGTTGATATGCAACCACGGGCTCACGCCATTGGCGACCTGCTGCGCGATCCACGGCCGGTTCTCGGCCTCAGGCGCGGCATACAGCCGCCACCACGGATAAAAATAACTCACGGTCATCCAGCGCGGCTTGTCGGGCGCCAGCGTCGACAGATATTTCGCCTGTATCCCCGGCCACCACGGTGCGGTATGGCGGCGCTGGCATTCAAAGGTGGGAATGTCCTGATGCTCCAGCCAGTAATCGATATCCCAGCCGCCGGGTCGTATGGTTTCCAGCGATTCCATCAACTGCACCGCAGCAATAAAAACGGCGTCAGCTTTCGCGGCATGAATCTCGCGGTGCATCAGCGCCACCCAGTCGGCAATGCGCCGGTAGCGCCATTCGTTGTATTGCCGCCAGACGGGATCGTCCCAGTTTTCATCGGGGATGGCCTGACCCGACTCAGCACGGAACATCGACTGGCAGGTATTGCAGTAACAGACGCCGGTATCCCATGCCGCAAACTTGCCCTGGTTGTTCCAGATGCCGTCGGCGTCATAACGCACCAGCATTTCGCGCACAACCTCGACAATACGGCCACGGTAATAATCGGCGTTGGGGCAGGTCACATAGTGTTCGCTGACCTCGCAAAAATTGCCGTTGCGGTCACGTGAAAACCATTCCGGATGTTCGACTGCCAGGGACTTGGGTGCACAGCTCGGGTCGATTCGCGCCAGCACACGCATGCCTTCGCGATGCGCCACCGGAATGATTTCGGCGAGCAGATCGCGGCTACCGAGGCCGTCTGAAATGCGATGGCCAGCGATTTTGGTCTGATAAAAAGCAACGATACCGCCGCCGCTGATGCAAAACGCGGTGGCACGGTATTCCTTGGCTGCGGCGACCAGTGTCTCGGCATCGACCTTCGGTTCGTCACCCTCACGTAGATTGAGCAGCAGCACGCGGTGCGGGCCGTTAGTCCAATTCGGAGTCGCGGCGCTCAAGTCGGGCCTCGCAAACCACACGCGGGCATCGAAAAGAAGTGGCTCATCAATGTAATCCTGAAAAATGCAGGGTTGCAAACACAGCGGAGGCCTGAGAATAATACGCGGCGCAAGTCGACGCTGCCCGTGGTCCGCATGTTGTGCAGCCCACGGTTGGCACGCGCAGGTTTTTGCACCTAGAATCCATGTTGCCGGCCACCTAAACCAACAACAGCCGTGGAGGAGAAACAATGTCCCGTTCGCACTGGAAAGTGATCCCGTTGACGCTTGCGCTGCTTGCCGCAGCAGCATCCGCACAGGCTGCGGAGCCTGCCTATCCAACCAAACCCGTGCGCATCATCGTGCCTTACCCGCCCGGCGGCACCACCGACCCGACTGCGCGCGCATTCACCGGCTGGTTCGCCGAAAAAACAGGTGCGACCTTCGTCATCGACAACCGCCCCGGCGCCGGTTCGACGCTGGGCCACGGTCTCGGCGCCAAGGCCACGCCTGATGGTTACACGCTGCTGCTCGGCACCTCCGGCGGCCTCGTCGTCAGCGCTGCGTTCGGCAGCAAACTGGCCTATGACCCGGTCAAGGATTTTGCGCCCATCGGCGTCGGCGTTTATGTACCGTTCTTGATCGTGGTGCATCCATCGGTGCCTGCAAAGAATGTTAAGGAACTGGTCGATCTCGCCAAGACACAACCGGGCAAGATCAATTTTGCTTCGCCGGGTACCGGCACCCCCAACCATCTCGGCGTCGAACTGCTGACCTCGCTGACCGGGGCAAAATTCACACATGTGCCTTACAAAGGCGGCGGCGCAGCGACGGTTGACGTACTGGCGGGTCGCGTGCAGGCCATCTTCGGCGGTGCAGCGCCGTGGCAGCCGCACATGGCTTCCGGCAAGGTGCGCGCCATTGCCATCGGTCATCCGAAACGTCTTCCGCAATTGCCGGATATCCCGGCCATCGCTGAAACCTATCCCGGCTTCAACAACACGACTTGGTATGGCTTTCTTGGACCTGCGGGTACGCCGCAGCATGTCGTACGCAAGATCAACGCAGAAATGAAAACAGCCGTCGCCGATCCCGCGCTGGTCAAACATCTCGAAGGTATCGGCATGGTCCCGACTTGGACCACACCGCAGGAAATGGGCGTGATGATCAGCACCGAACTCGCGCGCTGGAGAAAAGTCGTCGCCGAGGCCGGCATCAAACCCGAATGACAACCAATTCCGCCGGACGGGCCCAACCCGTCCGGCGGCGGCATCCTAGCGGCCGACCAGCAGGTGCAGGATCTTGCCGAAGTCGGTGTTGTCCTGGTAACCGCTGAACAGTTCAGCCCCGGGGCCGATCGCGCCGACCGCCACCGGCTGCGAAGTATGCCCAGAGTTGCCCCAGTAGAAACCGGTCTGGCGCGCGATCATGCGTCCGAGCAGGTTCTGCGGCACGTAGGAAAAATTGCGCTCCAGCGTCTTTCCGCCGAGCAGCAGCGCACGCAGGTCGTCGTCGAAACGGAAACCGGGGAAATGTTTCGCCACCAGTGCGTCGAGCGCCTCGCTGGTCGGCTTCTTGCCCAGCTTCTCCTTGAGCATGCCCAGCGACATCGTCACCCCCTCGATCATGCGCAACTGCTCGTCTCCGGCATAAAAACGGTTGCCGCTCGACAGCGTGCTCAAGTCCTTCTGCGCATAGGTCGGCGAGAAGCCGCCGGTCTCGTGGTCACCGGTGACGATCAGCAGAGTATCGGGATTCCTACGCTGGAATTCGAGCGCGACTTTCACCGCGTCATCAAAAGCCCACAGCGCACGCATCAGCGACGGCGCGTCGTTGGCATGACCGGCGGTGTCGGTGTTTTCGTTCTCGACCAGCAGCACAAAACCATTGGGGCTGTTCTGCGATATCGCCTTCAACGCCGCCGCGGCCATCTCGGCTGTTGAGGGTTCCTGCGCGGGATCTCGATCCAGTTCGAAATTCATGTCCTCGTTGGCAAACAGGCCCAGTACCTTGCTGCCGCCTGCCGCCTTGAGTTCCCCGGTATTGCGGGCGATCTGGTGTCCCTTCGCACGAAACGCGGCAATGATGTCCTTGCCATCCTTGCGTTTGCCGCCGGTCGCACCCGCCGGCAGGAAATATTCCGCGCCGCCGCCCAGCAATACATCGGGCTCGAGCGAGTACAACAGGTCGACCAGCACCTGCGAATCACGGCGCGATTTGGCGTTGACCGCAAACGCCGCCGGCGTCGCATCGTAGACCGTGGCAGTGGTCACCAGGCCGATGCGTTTGCCCGCGGCTTTCGCCGCCTGCATCAGCGTTTTCTGCGGTTTGCCGTCGGGCGTGATCGACACCGCGCCGTTGACGACCTTGTGCCCGGTGGACATCGCGGAAGCCGCCGCCGCTGAGTCCGTGACATAAACGCCGTACGGCTGCGTCGACAGCAGCCCGAGCGAACCGTCGCGAAACACGACATCAGTGGTTGCGAACGGCTGCTGGCGCAGCACGGCGCTGCTACGCTTGCCGAAATCCCACTGCACCGGCGCGGCACCATCGGCAAACAGGATGATGATATTTTTCGGTGCGCGGGCTTCGGTGCCGGGCGCTGCCGGATGGTTGGCACAACCCGCAACGACCAGCAGCGCTGCTGCAAGTATGACCAGTCTGCGGCGCGCAAATTGGCTGATAAAGTCACCCATGGTCTCCCCCCTTTGTTTGACTCAGCGCGACCATCATATGCCTAATCGTCGGCATGCGGAGTCACGCTCTGCTGGCCAGGGCATGAGAGTAACCTGCCGGATTGTCCATGACAGGACGTTACCCGTAGCTTGCAATAGCGGCCGGCGCCCCAATTTTTTGCCTTTGAATCCGCCTCCCCCCTCCGGAGAGACCCAGCCATGCCCTCGTTACACAGCCCGATTCAGTTCGGTGCCGTCAGCGCGCGGACTGCTCATCGCGGAGGCAACAATGGCGATGGAAGGCAATTCGTCGTTCTGGATGGAACCGGGCATTTATTCCGCAGCACAAGTCGCTGGCTGGAAAAAAGTCACCGATGCCGTGCATGCCAAAGGCGGACGGATATTCCTGCAGATCTGGCACGGCGGCCGTGCCTGCCATCCGCTGCTCAACACCGGTGCGCAGCCGGTAGCGCCGAGTGCAATTCCGATCACCGGCGATGAAGTGCTTACGCCTGAAGGCAAAAAACCCTATGTCGAACCGCGCGCGCTGCGCGACGATGAACTGCCGGGCATTGTCGCCGGATTCAAGAAGGCCGCGGAAAACGCCAGGACCGCCGGTTTCGATGGCGTTGAAGTGCATGGCGCCAACGGTTATCTACTGGATGAATTCCTGCGCGACGGCGCCAACAAGCGCAGCGGTCCTTATGGCGGTTCCATTGAAAACCGCGCGCGGCTGCTGTGCGAAGTCATCGAAGCCGTATGCAGCGTCTGGGGCGGCAACCGTGTCGGCGTGCGCCTGTCACCGCTGAACAGCTTCAACAGCATGATCGACAGCGATCCGGTAATGCTGATCTCGAAGGTTGCCGCGATGCTCAACCGCTTCAACCTCGCCTACCTGCACGTGATGCGCGGTGATTTTTTCCAGCAGCAAAAAGGCGATGTACTGACACCGGCGCGCGCCCATTTCAAAGGCGTGCTGATCGCCAACATGGGATACAGCGCGGAGGAAGCGGAACAGGCGATTGCCGACGGCAAGGTCGATGCAGTGGCATTCGGCACGCCCTTCCTCGCCAATCCGGACCTGCCCGCGCGCATCAAGGCCAAAGCACCGCTGAATGCGCCCGACGCGGCGACGTTCTACACGCCGGGGCCCCAAGGTTATACCGACTATCCGCCGATGGCTGCGTGACGGAAACTATTTAACTATTTGATTTTATTTATATTTAAACCGCGACTCAAGGCGCGGTTTTATTTTGAGACCAGTTGCTGCGCAGTTTGCGCGCCACCTGCCAGCCCATCCAGCCGTACTGCAACCATTGCACAGCGCGGCGCGGCCGCCACAGCACCAGCAGCACCGCGACCCCTGCGAGCAGCAGCGGATGGCGCGCCGCGGTGCGCGCCGCGGCAACACCGCGATCGGCGACCGCCAGCCGCACACGCCAGGGCTGCATTTGATCGGACAGCGCAACCCGCTGCGCCGCCGCCTGTGCCACCAGACGGGCGCGCCGCGCCGCCAGGCTTTCGGACACTGTAATCATGATCCGGAAGTCAGATCCTGACGGTCTTTCATCAGTTCGGAAATGCTGGCATCAAACAGCCGCGGCTGTTTGCGCAACTTCTGCAAGGCCAGCCAGCCGACAACGCCACCGACGATCAAAAAGAAGGCAATCATTCCACCGAGTGCCAGCAGACGCTGTGATTCCCACAGCGCGATGACGATCAGCAGCGCCAGCAACATCACGCCGATACCGATACAGAACAGCGCCACCAGCGCGAGCACCAGCAAGGTCAGCAGGTGCTCGCGCTCTTCGGCGATATCCGTTGACAGCAATTCAAGCCGGGTCTGGATGATCGCCAGCACGCCGGACGTCAACGCTTTCAGCGTCGTGAACAGCCCGGTTTCTGACGCGCCGTTGTCTTCAGTCATGGACTGCTTAACGTCGGCCGATCAGCAGACCGATCACCAGACCGACACCGGCGGCAATGCCAACGGCCTGCCAGGGATTCTCGTGAACATAGGTATCGGTCGCTTCGGCAGCGGCCTTGGCTTTCACCAGTGCGGCCTGCTCGGCTTCCGTCATTTTCACTTTGGCGACCGCGAGCGATTCGCCCACTTTGGCGCGCATCGCCGCCAGCGTTTCGCCGCTCTGCCCTGCCGTGGCCTTGAGCAGTGC
Organism: uncultured beta proteobacterium; assembly: GCA_903933915.1. Lineage (GTDB taxonomy): Bacteria > Pseudomonadota > Gammaproteobacteria > Burkholderiales > SG8-41. The sequence goes on from CAIZLW010000016.1 coordinate 69,282, forward strand.
TTCGGCATCAGCCACCAGCACTTTGAAATCGCGGACCAGTTGTTCTTTGGTGACGTCGGCCGCCGACGGGGTATGGGTGTTGCTCATGATTCAGTTCCTTTCACGGTAGATGGACAACTGCGGTCGGCCCGCAGGACGGGCGACCTTTAAAAAGCATGATACCAACACTGTTGGGGCGGATTGACCTAAATCAAGAGTCGGCGCGGCGCAATTCGGAAAGCCGGCCCAGACTGAATTGCGTAAAAGCCAATCCGGCGAGCACCGGAACCGCCAGATTAAACAACGGCACGTACAGCAGCAGCGATAGCAGGATGCCGAGCAGAAACAGCTCGCCGCGATAGATGCGCACAAGCTGCGCGAACTCCTCGCGGTCGGCATGATCCGCCAGTGCGTCATAACGGAATATGCGCTGGTTGAGGTAAGCCGACGTCAGCACCGGCGCCAGCACCGCGCCGATGCCGGTCAGCCACAACGGCAGCGTGACGATCCACAACACGGCAAAAACCGTGATCGCCATCGCGGCGTTGGCGATGCTGCCGGCCACCGACCCGCCGAAGGCGGGGCTCAGCCCCGGGTAATACCGTTCGGCGACAAAACGCACGATCACCGGCATTGCGACAATTTCGGTAATGACCAGCGCGGTGACCAGCATCGCCGGCAGCACCGCGATCAGCACGGCCAGCACCGCGGTGTAATCGATGATCCACGCCGCGCTCCAGTTCTGCAGCCAGCCGGCAACCACCGTCGTGCGCAGCGTGCCGGTGACAAAACCGGTCCAGGCGTCCCAGAACACCCAGGTCAGCACGGCCCACAGCAGGAAACTGCCAAGCACCGGCAACAGCAGCACCGCAAGAATGCGCGGTTCCAGCAGATTGCCCATGGCGCGCGCCAGGGCCTGGAAAACGCTCATGCAGCCCCCCTTTCAGGCAGCGCCAGCCTCGCCATACGGGGACTGGCGGCTACAGTCAGCCAACGCGCCTCCAATGTACGAAATACAACCAGCATGAATTGTCTCCGAACAAGATGACAGTATTGTAAACAGGGCAGAATACCGTCTCGTCACGTTACAATGCCACGTTATGTCCGCTCCCGCTTCGCTGACCCGTACGACCGCCTGGCGCGCACTCGCCGCCCACCGCCGCAGCTGGAATGAACGCCGCCTGCGCGACCTGTTTGAAGCGGATCCGCAACGCTTCGAACGCTTCTCGCTGGAAGCCGGCGGACTGCTGCTGGATTATTCAAAAAACCTGATCGTCGCCGAAACGCGCGATCTGCTGGTGCAACTGGCCCTCGAGCGCAATCTGCCGGACCGCGTCGCCGCGCTGCTCGCCGGCAAACGCGTTAACCAGACCGAAAAACGCGCCGCATGGCATACCGCCCTGAGGGCCGGCGATGCCGCCCCGAGGGAAGTGCGCCACACGCTCGCCGCGATGCGCAGTTTTGCCGATGCGCTGCGCGCCGGCCGGGTCAAGGGCGCCACCGGTCAGCCTATCCTCAATGTCGTCAGCTTGGGCATCGGCGGCTCGGCGCTGGGGCCGGCGCTGGTTACCCGCGCCTGCGCACCAGACACTGCCACGCCGCGCGTGCATTTCGTCACCACCCCGGGTGAACCAATGACCCGGCTGCTCGCGACGCTGGAACCCGCCACCACCCTGTTCATCTTGCAGTCGAAAAGTTTTTCGACCATGGAGACGTCGCGCAATGCCCAGGCCGCGAAGGACTGGCTGCTCGCCGGACTGCAAACTGCTGATGTCGGCGCCCACTTTGCCGCAGTGACTGCAAACGTCGATGCCGCCGGCGCCTTCGGCATTGCCCCGGAATGCCTGTTCCCGATGTGGGACTGGGTCGGCGGACGGTATTCGGTGTGGTCGGCGGTGGGCCTGCCCGCAATGATCGCCATGGGATCGGCGGCTTTTGATGAACTGCTCGCCGGAGCGGCATTGATGGACCGTCACTTCGCCGAAGCGCCGCCCGAACGCAACATGCCCATGCTGATGGGCCTGATCGGACTGTGGCACCACAATTTCTGCGGCGGCGCCTCGCGCGCGGTAATTTCCTATGAACACGGCCTCGCCTTGCTGCCGCCGTATCTGCAGCAGCTCGAAATGGAAAGCCTCGGCAAAAGCGTGACGCAAAAAGGCAAGGTGCTGCGCACCGGCAGCGGCACCGTGGTGTGGGGCGGTCTGGGCATCAATGCCCAGCACGCCTACATGCAGGCACTGCATCAGGGCTCGCAACTGGTGCCGGTCGATTTCATCGCCGCCTGCCTGCCGCGCTACGACGGCGATGCCGACACCCAGGCCATCATTCTCGCCAACTGTTTCGCCCAGTCGGCGCTGCTGATGCAGGGCGTTTCCGAAGACGAAATCAAACAGCAGCTCGCGGCGGGCGGCATCGACGCCAAAGAAACGGCACGGCTCGCCCCGCATCAGGCGCTGCCCGGCAACCGGCCGAGCAACACGCTGCTTTTGCCGTCACTGAGGCCGCACAGCCTCGGTGCACTGCTGGCCTTGTACGAACACCGCACCTTCGTCAAAGCCGCGATCCTGGACATCAATGCCTTTGACCAGTACGGTGTGGAACACGGCAAGAAACTCGCCGGCAGCCTGCTGCCCGAACTCAATGGCAAACCGCCGGCGGCAACACACGATGCATCAACAAGCGCCCTGATCCGCTACGTACTGGGTAAACAAAAAACCCCTAAAACCTAGCCACAGAGATCACAGAGAAAAACCAAAGCGGACATTGTGATTTTGAACTCTCTGTGTCCTCTGCGCCCTCTGTGGCTAAACGCTTTTGAATTTAAAGGAGCACACCATGAATGACGAAGCCCTGAACATGAGCATCCGCAAGTTCCTCAAAACCGTCGGCGTCAATTCGCAGTTGGCGATTGAAAAGGCCGTGCGCAAGGCGATCGAGGATGGCAAGCTGAAAGGCAGCGAGTCGCTGCCGGTGGCAATGACGCTGAAGGTCGGCGGACTCGACGTCAGCGTCACCTTCGACGGTGAGCTGAAACTCGACTAAGCAGGTAGCCTGAAGCAGGGGCCTCAAAGCGGAGACTGGGGCGGCCCCGCTTCACGTCGGTATGTTCAGATCTTCATGATGTGCGCACGGTAGTAGCGCAGCTCTTCAATCGATTCATGGATGTCAGCCAGCGCTTCGTGCTTGCCGTGTTTGACCATGCCGCCGATGACATCCGGCTTCCAGCGCCGCGCCAATTCCTTCAGCGTGCTGACATCGATCAGCCGGTAATGAAAATAGGCATCAAGCTTGGGCATGTACTTGACCAGGAAGCGCCGGTCCTGATGCACTGAATTGCCGCAGATCGGCGACACGCCCGAAGGCACATACTGGGCGAGGAATTCAATCATGCGGTTTTCGACATCAGCCTCGGTCAGCGTCGACGCCTTGACGCGGTCGATCAGGCCGGATTTCTTGTGCGTCGACTTGTTCCAGTTGTCCATCGCGTCCAGGACAGTATCGGGCTGATGCACCACCAGCGCCGGCGACTCGGCCACGGTATTGAGCTGGGCATCGGTGACGACAATCGCAACCTCGATCACGCGATCGGTTTCGGGGTTGAGCCCGCTCATCTCCATGTCGATCCAGATGAGCGCGTTGGGATCCTGTGCCATAATGTTTTAGTCGCTTTTGCGCAGATGATTGTGCGCTGAATTTCTTGCGTTGTTTTCGGGAATTTTCAGAGTTGCATTGTGTCACAAGCCCGGACCCCTTAAATACCCCCATATGCATACTTTTGGCCTGATCTTCCTCGCCGCCCTGCTGCTGACCGTCATCCTGCGGCTGTGGCTGGCCGCCCGCCACGCGGCGTACGTCGCCGCCCATCGCGGCGCGGTGCCCGCGCAGTTTTCTTCGGTCATCGCACTGGATGCGCATCAGCGCGCCGCCGATTACACCTGCGCCAAAACCCGTTTCGCGATGATCGGCGTGCTGGTCGAGGCCGCAATTGCGCTGGCATTCACCTTCGGCGGCGGCCTGCAGGCGCTGCATGAGCTGACCGCCGCCTGGTTCGAACCCGGCATGGCGCGCAACCTGGCACTGATCGCCGGCGTCGCCGTGGTGATGATGGTGATCGATCTGCCGCTGAATCTGTACCGCACCTTTGTCATCGAAGAAAAATTCGGTTTCAACAAAATCACACCGCGGTTGTTCTGGATCGATTTCATCAAGGGCCTCGTGCTGTCAGCCGCACTCGGCCTGCCGCTGATCGCCACGGTGCTGTGGCTGATGGCGCGCATGGGCGAACTGTGGTGGCTTTATGCCTGGCTGACGTGGATGGTCTTCAATATCGTCATGCTGGCGGTGTATCCGACCTGGATCGCGCCGCTGTTCAACAAGTTCTCGCCGCTGACCGATACCGCAATGAAAGAACGGGTCGAACGCCTGCTCGACCGCTGCGGCTTCAAGGTCAAGGGCTTGATGGTGATGGACGGTTCGCGCCGCTCCAGCCACGGTAACGCCTACTTCACCGGCTTCGGCAAAACCAAACGCATCGTGTTCTTCGACACCCTGCTGTCGCGGCTGGAACCGCAGGAAGTCGAAGCCGTGCTGGCGCATGAACTGGGACACTTCAAGCTGAAACACGTGGTCAAGCGCATCGCCTGGATATTCACCGCGAGCCTGGGCTTCCTGTGGCTGCTCGGCATGGTGCTGCACGCGCCGTGGTTCTACGCCGGCCTCGGCGTAAGCACGCCGTCGACAGCAATGGCGCTGGTGCTGTTCTCGATTGTGGTACCGGTGTTCACCTTCCTGTTTCAGCCATTCAGCGCAATGTATTCGCGCAAGCACGAGTTCGAAGCCGATGCCTTCGCCGCGCAGTACACGCCGGCCTCCGATTTGATCGCTGCGCTGGTAAAGCTCTACAAGGACAATGCCTCGACACTGACGCCGGACCCGCTGCACTCGGCGTTCTACGACTCGCACCCACCCGCCACGCTGCGCATTGCGCGGCTGCAGGCCGCCGGCGCGCACTGAAACCGCCATGAGCACGCTCGCACAGAAAAAATGCAAACCCTGCGAAGGCGGCGTCTCGCCGCTGACTGCCGGCGAAGTGGCGAGCCTGATCAAGGGACTCAATGGCTGGTCGGAGATCGAGGGGCAACTCAGCAAAACCTTCGAGTTCCACAATTACCACGAGACCATGGCGTTCGTGAACGCAACAGCGTGGATTTCGCACCGCGAAGATCACCACCCCGATCTCACCGTCGGCTACAAGCAGTGCCGGGTGAATTACATCACCCATGCCATCGGCGGCCTGTCCGAAAATGACTTCATCTGCGCAGCCAAGATCGACGCCCTGTTTGAAAGCTGACGGCATCACGCGCGGACTGATCGTCGCCGCCTACGGCAGGCGCTTCCTGGTCGAATGCGACGACGGCATCACGCGCGACTGCGTGACCCGCGGCAAACGCACCGACTACGCCTGCGGCGACGACGTTGCCGTGGCGGTCCAGAACGACACCCAGGGCGTGATCAACAACTGCGCAGCGCGGAAAAGCCTGCTTTATCGCTCGGATCAGTGGAAACAGAAGCTGATCGCCGCCAATGTCACGCAAGCCATCATCGTGGTCGCGCCGGTGCCGTCATTCGACCTCAACGTGCTCGATTGCTGTCTCGCCGCGGCCGGACACGCCGGCATCAAAGTGCTGATCGTGCTCAACAAGGCCGAATTGCCGGAAGCGGCAACCTCGGAGGCCGTGCTCGCGCCTTTCGCCGCACTGGGTTATCCGCTGCTGAAACTGGTGGCACGCGACAACATCGACCCGCTGCGGCCGCAGCTTGACGGCGAACGCAGCGTGCTGGTCGGCGAATCGGGCATGGGTAAATCAACGATCCTCAACCAGCTGATTCCGGGCGCGGCAGCGCAGACCCGCGAAGTGTCGGCATCGCTGGGCACCGGCAAACACACCACCACGCATGCCAAGCTCTACCATCTGGATGCGCGCAGCGCGCTGATCGACACCCCGGGCGTGCAGGCCTTCGGCGTGCATCATCTCGGCGTGACCGATCTGGCTTCAGCCTTCATTGAATTCCAGCCGCTGCTGGGGCAATGCCGTTTCCGCGACTGCCGGCATCTCACCGAACCCGGTTGTGCGATTGCGGGCGCGGAAGCGGCGGGCACGATCAGTGCGCGACGACTGGCGTCCTATCGCCGGCTGGCGGAAGAAAACCTGCGGCTGAAACGACCTGACTGGGAATAAACCGGGAAAGTAGCGGCAGAACTGCGCGCAGTTCTGCGATCAGCCGACGGCTTTGGCGATCGAGACGATAAACAGCAGAATCAGCCACAACACCAGCGCGCGCCAGATCAGGCCGACCACGCTGCGCAAATCCTCGACGTCGACTTCTTCGCCGATGCCCAGATCGGGCCGCTGGTTGAGCATGCCCTCTTCACGCAATGCGCCGCCGAGCTTGATGCCCAGCGCGCCGGCGCCGCTGGCCAGCACCACGCCTTCGGCATTGCGGTTCCAGGCGGCGGCCTGGGTGCGCCAGCAGTAGGCAGCGTCTTCGAAATTGCCGGCGATCGCAAAACTGGCAGCGGTGACCCGCGCCGGCAGCCAGTCGATCCAGAAAAATGCGCGTTCGGCGAACAACGCGAATATCCGTTTCTCCGGCTCCATCTGTTTGCCCCAGCGTTCCGCCAGCAGATCGGCGGCACGGTACACCACCGGACCGACGGGGCCGAGAACAACGAACCAGAAAATCGGTCCGAGCACATAACGATGCGCCTGCAACAAGCCGAGTTCAATCGACACCCTTGCGATGTCCGCGGCATGCAGCTCGTCGGCGGGCACGCCGCGCCAGCGGCCCAGCACATCGCGCGCGGTGTTGATGTTCTGCTCACGCAGGGCCTGCGCGATGTCGGTGAAGCAATGGCTGAAGCGGCGAAAACCCATCGCCACGTACAACACGCCGATGCTCCACGCCAGTGCCAGCAGTACATTGACCTGGTGGAACAAGGCGTAAACAAGGATGGTCAGCAAGGCCAGCGGCAGCACCGCCACCAGCCACGCGATGGCGCCATGACTGGCCTGCAGACCGTTGAACTGGCCCTCCAGGTAATCGGCGTAACGCTCGAACGCGGTGTAGAGGCGGTTGTTACGCCGCAGCGGCCGCGCCTGCTCGATCGCCAGGGCAATGACTAATGCGAGGAACTTCATGCAGTCCGGTATTCGATATAAATTATCAATATAAACAAATACTTATCGTTATCGGTATTCGACGGCAACAATCTCGACTTCGGTGTCGCCGGCAGGACGCTGCCATTTGACGGTCTCGCCCACCTTGGCCCCGATCAATGAATGCGCCAATGGCGAGCCCCAGCTGATCTTGCCGACCGTGACATCGGCTTCGTCGTCACCGACGATGTGGAAGGTTTCGATGCGGCCGTCGGCCTCTTCGACTTTCACCGTCGCACCGAAACGCACTTCACCCGGCGGATGCCCGGCGGGATCCACCACTTCGGCACGTTCCAGCTGCGCATTGAAATAACGCTGATCGCGCTCGACCTCGCGCAGCTTGCGCTTGGCTTCGGAATCTTCTTCGGCAACCGCCTTCAGTTGCTCGTGCTGTTCGGCGAGATCGCGCACGCGCACGCGCAACTGCTCCATGCCCAGCGGCGTCACATAATTGGCGTGCGCGGGTACCGGGCGTTCCGGCAGTTCCCCTGCGCTCAGGTCGTCATCACTTTCTTTTACAAAGGCGCGGCTCATGTTCACTCTCGTCGCTCATTGGGAGCGTCAACGGTTTACGGTCTGAATACGGAAGCGGACTGCTCTCCCGCGGGCATTGCGATGCGGCTGCCCGTTACCCTTTGCTGCGGCACTGCTTCACTCCGTTTATACCGGCTGTTCCCGCCACTGGCAACCGCCTCCGGTCAAAGATTATGTCGCCAAATCAGCATACGATTATTGGCTGGCATGGCATGGTCGCCGGTCAGCGACAAACCCTGCGCCGCCGCCAGCTGATCAACCGCCTGCCAGTCGCGCACACCGCTTGAAGGATCGCGGGCGCGCAGAAAGGCGTCGAAATGCGCATTGGATGCGGCGGCATGGCGTCCATCGTCGCTGAACGGTCCGTAAACCGCCAGCACGCCGCCGGGCGCCAGCACTCGTCCGACGCCGCCAAAAAAATGGCGCACTGAACGCCACGACATGATGTGCAGCGTGTTTGCGGTGAACAGGCCATCGACCTCAGCGACCGGCCAGTCACCGGCATCGACATCCAGGGCCAGCGGCGCGCGCAGATTGGGCAGCGCCACGGCATCACGCCAGGCGGCGATGCCCGGCAGATGCGCGGCCACATCGGTGGGCTGCCACAGCAGATGGGGCAGCACACCGGCAAAAAACACCGCGTGTTCGCCGGTGCCGGCGCCGACTTCCAGCACGGTTGTCGTCGCGGAAAAGGCGTTGCGCAGCACCTCGAGGATCGGGCCGCGGTTGCGCGCGCAGGCTTCGGAATATTGCCGGCAGTCCGTCACTGCGGACCGTGGCCGAGAAAGGCCAGCAGATCCTCGCGCTGCGCCATGGTGTCCTGGTAGCCGAGCCGGATCAGCGCCCGGCAGTAGGATTTTTCGAACAGCAGGTACGACACCAGGTTGGAACCGGTGCTTCTCATCGCGCCAACGGTATGCAGCAGACCGCGGATCACCCGCGGCAGATCGTGCGCGTATTCCGCGGCGATACGGCTCAGCGGCACGCTGGGCGTGATCACCCGGAAATCGACGGCGCGCAGCGGATAACCGTTTTTCGCCAGCGTCTCCGGCGGAATGATCGCCAGCGTGCGGTTGATGCGCTGCAGGCGCTCCAGATCGACCTCCAGCGAGTCGAGAAAAATGCTGTCGAGCGCGTGGCCGGCAATCTGCGCCAGCGGCGGATAACCTTCCGATTGCTGGCGCACCGCGGACTGCGAGGCCTGGCGGCCGACACCGATCACCAGCAGGCGGTCGGCGCCGAGGTGCAGCGCCGGGCTGACCGGGGCGATCTGGCGCATCGAGCCGTCACCGAAATATTCGCGGTTGATTTTCACCGGCGGAAAGATGAAGGGCAATGCGCTCGAGGCCATCAGGTGCTGCAGTTCGATCGGCATCGCCACGCCGACGCGGCGCGCGCGTTCCCAACCAGCGAGGCTGGCATGCCCCTGATAGAAAGTCACCGACTGGCCGCTGGTGTAGCCGGAGCAGGTCACCGCGAAGGCGGCAAGGTGGCCGGCCTCGATGTTGCGGCCGATCGCCGGGAAATCGACGTAGCGTTCGAGCAGGCTTGCGAGCGGCGTATTGTCGAGCAGCGAAATGCGGTTGCTCAACCGCCCGCCCGATACCGCGGAGAGCAGCCAGTGCGCGCTGTTGCCGAGCGCACCCCATACATCGGCGCGGTAGATCTGGTCGACATGGAAGTTTTTCCACACCGCCATCAGCCGTCGCACGCCGCGGTGAAAATCGTGGGCGTCGGTGGCGAGCACTGCGGCATTGATCGCGCCGGCGGAAGTGCCGCAGATGATCGGGAAGGGATTCGCCACCCCGCGCGGCAGCATGTCGTGCAACGCGCGCATCACGCCAACCTGATAGGCAGCGCGCGCGCCGCCCCCGGTCATGATCAGACCGACAACGGGTTTGGCTGGTGTGGATGCGCTGGACATGGCAGGTCTATGCGCCAGTGTGCCTGAATCGCGGCAGACGTGGTCTCAGGACTCGATGGCCACGGTCACCAGCGCCGGCTGCAGCAGGGCAAGCAGGGCCTGCGGCTGCAGACTCAGCAGAAACCCGCGGCTGCCGCCGTTGATGTAGAGCCGCGGCAAATCGAGGATGCTTTGTTCCAGATACACCGGCATTTTGCGGCGCGTGCCAAAGGGCGAGGTGCCGCCGACGCGGTAACCGGTGTGCCGCTCGGCGACCTCCGGTTTGCAGGGCTCAATGCGCTTGACGCCGAGATGCCGCGCCAGCGCCTTGGCTGACACCTGACGATCACCATGCATCAGCACCACACAGGGTTTCGCCGCCTCATCCTGCATGACCAGCGTCTTCACCACCGCATGTTCATCGACGCCGAGTTCGCGCGACGACACCGCAGTGCCACCGCGATCTTCATAGGTATAAAAATGCGGCGTGAATTCCACCTTGGCGGCGCGCAGCGCCAGCACTGCGGGCGTCGACGGCATCTTGGTCGCGCTCATGAGCCGCTCATTTACCCGTCATCAGCCGGCACAAGCTGTACAACATGCCCGCCGTGGCGCCCCAGATGTAACGGCCTTCATAGGGAATCGCCAGGTAGTGGCGATGACGGCCACGGAAATGGTATTCGCGGCGCTGGTAATTCGCCGGATCAAGAAAATGTGTCAGCGGCGCTTCAAAAATATCCGCCACTTCGAATTCATCCGCCTTCAGGTCAAACGGCGGCTCCACCCAGCCCACCACCGGCACGATGCGGAAACCCGAGGGAATTTCATAACCGGGCAAACGCCCGAGCAACGCAATGCGCTCGCGCGCGAGACCGATTTCCTCCTCGGTTTCGCGCAGCGCCGTGGTTTCGCGGTCCGGATCCTCCGGCTCGACCCGCCCACCGGGAAAACTGATCTGCCCCGCGTGGTCGCGCAGATGCGCGGTGCGCTGGGTCAGCAGCACCTGCACCCCGCCGTCGCGGTTGACCAGCGGCACCAGCACCGCGGCTTCCGTGACCTTGGTGCCCTCGCGCAGCGAAATCATGTGCAGGTCGTGTTCTTCAAGCGGCGGCGCCGGACGAGCCAGCCCGCGCCGGATGTCTTCCAGCGTCAGGATCGATGCAGCTTTGGGATGGGTACCCGACATGGCGAAGGATTGTAACTGCAACCTGTGGCGATCCCCTCTCCCCACCTCTTGGTGGGGAGAGGGTTAGGAACAAGGGAACACTTGAAGCGAAGCAGAGGGGCGACCAAAACGTTACTGAACTTGCCCGGCATCACCCTGCGGCAAAAACACCACCCCATCCCCCACCACAATCACCCCGCCGCTCAACACCCGCGCCGTGATCCCACCGTGGCCGCGCATCGCGTTATACCCGCCGGCACCCAGCACCTCCTCCATCCGCGAACAAGGTTCGCAAGGTCCCGTGCCCTCGAACAGCACATCACCGATGCGAAAACGTTCATTGCGCAATGCCAGCAGATTGAGCCCCGACACCACCAGATTGCGCCGCAACAGCGCTGGATCGACCGCATCGCGCCGGAGCAACTGCGCTACCGCCGCCAGATGCTCACGCTGAATCAGCGTGACCTGGCGCTTGCCGCCCGCGCGTTTTGCCTTGTGATCACCAACGAGGCCGTAATCGACAAGCACTTCAACATGATTCATCGCGAGCAGTGGCGCACGCCGGCCTGGACGCAGGCCGATCCATTC
>CAIZLW010000017.1 GCA_903933915.1 uncultured beta proteobacterium
CGGATGTTGGCCAGCACCGGCGTGCGCTGCGCCAGTTCATCGAAACGTTCGAGATTCAGCGGCACCCCGGCGCGACCCGCCATCGCCACCAGATGGATCAGCGCATTGGTCGAACCCGACAGCGCATGGACCACGGTGATCGCATTATCGAACGCCTGCGGCGTGAGGATTTCGGCAGGCTTCAGGTCATCCCATACCATTTCAACGATACGACGCCCGCTGGCAGTGGCCATGCGTGCATGGTTGGCATCCGGTGCCGGAATCGAAGCCGCCGCGGGCAGTGTCAGGCCCAGCGTTTCGGCCACCGAGGTCATCGTTGATGCGGTGCCCATGGTCATGCAGTGACCATAGGAGCGCGCAATGCCTTCTTCGACTTCTCCCCATTCGCGCTCGCCGATGGTACCGGCGCGCAGTTCCGCCCAGTATTTCCAGGAATCGCTGCCTGAACCCAGCGGCTCGCCGTGCCAGTTGCCGCGCAGCATCGGTCCGGCCGGCACATAAATGAACGGCAGGCCCATCGAGGTTGCGCCCATGATCAATGCAGGCGTTGTTTTGTCACAGCCGCCCATCAGCACGGCACCGTCGACCGGATAACCGCGCAATAGCTCTTCGGTCTCCATCGCCAGCAGGTTGCGATAAAGCATGGTCGACGGTTTCTGGAACGGCTCGGCCAGCGCAATCGCCGGCATTTCCAGCGGAAAGCCGCCGGCCTGCCACACCCCGCGTTTTACTTCCTCGGCGCGGGTGCGGAAATGCGCATGACAGGGATTGATGTCGCTCCAGGTGTTGATGATCGCGATGACCGGCTTGCCGGCGAAGTCCTCACGGGCATATCCCATCTGCAGCGTGCGTGACCGATGCGCAAACGAACGCAGGCCCTTGACGCCGAACCAGCGATGACTGCGCAGTTCTTCGGGACGCTTTTTCTGGCGCGCCATCGGGACTCCTCCGGGATTTGTGTGCCATGCGGCACTGCGGGACGGGACTGCAAACTACAGTTATTCTAACCGAGCCACCGCCGCGGTCATCGGGTAGACTTTCGGCCTCACCGCATAGCACACCACATCATGGACGGAACGCATCTTGGACACCATCGCTAAGCCGGGCACGCTGGCCCACAACGTCAAGCGCCTGTCCCACCTCGATCTGCCGGGCGCCGGCCAGGTTTATGTCGAAGGCAATTACGCCTATATCGGCCATATCCCGAACAAGCAACAGCTCGGCACCAGCATATTGGATATATCCGATCCGCAGAACCCGCGCATCGTGTCGCAGCTCAATGTCGCCGACCCCGACTCGCACAGCCACAAGGCGCGCGTCATCGGCGACCTGATGATCATCAACAGCGAACGCAACATGACCGCCATCGGCCGCAAGGCCGACGAGTTGCCCAAGCTGCGCACGCGATTAAAAGCCGAACTCGGCCGTGAGGCCACACACGCCGAACTCGCCGCCAAACTGGGCGTTGCCGTCGCCGACATTCCCGCGGTGGAAGAAGCCGAACGCAATCCCTACGAGCGCGGCGGTTTCTGTCTGTATGACGTGTCGGACAAAACGAAACCGAAGCTGATCCATTTCCAGAAAACCCATGGCCGCGGCGTGCACCGCTTCGACATGGACCAGGACTACGCCTACATCTCGACCGAAATGCCGGGCTTCATCGGCAACATCCTCGTCACCTACGACATCCGCAATCCCGCGAAGCCGGAGGAAGTATCAAAGTGGTGGATGCCCGGCCAGCACATCGCCGGCGGCGAAAAACCCACCTGGTCCGGCCGCCAGCATCGCCTGCACCACACACTGCGCTTCGGCAATGAACTGTGGGCCGGCTGCTGGCACGGTGGCGTGCGCGTGATCGACGTCACCGACATCCGCCAGCCGAAAACGACCGGGGCATTCAACTATCACCCGCCGTATCCGGAACCCTCGCACACCTTCATGCCGGTATTGAAAAAGCTCGATGGTAAACGCATCGCAGTCGCCATCGACGAGGAAGACCACGCGCATGACGCCGAGGAAATGGCGCGCCGCCGCGGCCGCCCGCACGGCTGCCTGTGGGTGCTTGATGTCACCGACCTGTCCAACATCAAACCGCTGTCGCTGTTCGAAGTCAGCGAACTCGACAGCCCGTGGAGCCGCACCACGCCCGGCCGCTTCGGCGCACACCAGTTCCAGGAAAACTGGAAAGGCGGCGACACGCTGCTGTATTGCGCGTGGTTTGCCGGCGGCCTGCGCATCGTCGACATCGCGGATCCTTCAGCGCCACAGGAAGTGGGCTGGTACATCCCCGAACCCTGCGGCGGCAAACCCTGTCCGCAGACCAACGACACCGATGTAGACGACCGCGGGCTGATTTATCTTGTTGACCGTTATTGCGGATTCGACATTCTGGAATACGCCGGTCGCCGCTGATCACAACAACAACCCCCGAGGAGGCATGCCATGAACCGCCAATTGAAACTGCGGGTATTTCTGTTGACCGCCATCGCGATGTCTACTGCGGCCAGCGCCTTGGCACAATCACCCGCCTACCCGGTGAGGCCGGTACGCATGATCATCGCGCTGGCCCCCGGCGGCGGCGTTGATACCACCGGTCGCTTCCTCGCGCAGAAATTCACCGAGGCCTGGGGCGTGTCTGTCGTACCCGACAACCGTCCCGGCGCCGGCGGCTCGATTGCGTCGGAACTGGTGGCCAAAGCCCCGCCCGACGGCTACACGCTGCTGATGAACTCCTCGGGCATCTCGATCACGCCGAGCATCATGAAGCTCGGCTATGATCCGCGCAAAGATCTGCTGCCGGTATCGCTGGCGGTGATTTCGCCCGGCGTGATGGTGGTACACCCCTCGGTGCCTGCAAAAAATATCAAGGACCTGATTGCCTTGGCCAAGGGCAAACCCGGCGAGGTGTTCTACTCCTCATCGGGCCAGGGTTCAGGCCAGCATCTCTCCATGGAAATGTTCGCGCAAATGACTGGCACCAAACTGACCCACGTGCCGTACAAAGGCACCGCTCCGAGTATCACCGACGTGGTCGCCGGACGTATTTCGGTGACCATCGCCAGCGTGATCTCGACACGCCCCTTCTTTGACTCGGGCAAGCTGCGGGTGCTGGCTGTAGTCGGTCCGAAACGCACGCCCGCGCTGCCGCAGTACCCGACCGTTGCCGAATCCGGTGTGCCCGGCTTTGGCTTCGACAACTGGTACGGTCTGTTCATGCCCGGCACATCACCCAAGGCGCTGGCCACGCGCATTCAGCAGGAAGTCGCCAAATCAATCATTGCGCCGGATGCGCAGAAACTGCTGATCGGCCAGGGGCTGGACCCGATCGCCAATACGCCGGATGAATTTGCAAAAATGTACGCCGATGAAATGAACCGCTGGGCCCAGGTTGCGAAAAGCGTCGGCATGCAGGCCAACTAGCACGGTCCGCGCCGGATATCCCTGTCCGGCGAGATTCAGAACCCCGTTTTCCCGAATGACCATCCATGGAGCCTGAAATGACACGATTCATTTACGCATTCATCGCGGTCGCAATTCTCGCGCCGGCAACCGCAAGTGCTGCGGATGTACGGGAGACAGCCTGCAAAACCACCAAGGAATGTCAGGAGGAGTCCAATCGCATCCGCGGCGTGATCGTCCGTGACGAAACCAGCGCCACGGCGAAGGCCCAGGACCAGTTTTACTGGATGGGCCGGATCAACATGGCTTCGACAGTGATGTTGCTGGAAGAAGGCATCATCCCCGCCCGGCTGGCCAAGCCGATCGCCGAAGGCGTCCAGTATTCAATTGCCCAGGCGCAGCAGCCCGGCGGCAAGCGGCCCACCGACGTAATGCAGGTCGAGCGCATCATTTCGGACAAGGCCGGTCCCGATGCCACGCTGATCCATAGCGGCCGCAGCCGGCAGGACATTGGCGCGTCCATCCGCGGGATGCGCCTGCGCCGCGCTGTGCTCGATACCGCAGACGCGCTGATGACTACCCGCCAGTTGGTGATCGACATCGCCAGCAGGAACACCGAGACTTTTGTTCCCGCCTACACCAATGGAGTCCAGGCTCAGCCCGTCAGTTACGGCCATTACCTGATGGCTTTTGCCGACTCCTTTGCCCGCGATGCGCAACGCCTGCGCGACATCTATCCACGTCTGAATCTGAGCCCGATGGGCACCGCCGTTCTGGCCAACTCGAGCTGGCCCTTGAACCGGCCGCGCCTCGCAGAGTTGCTCGGCTTTGACGGCGTAGTTGTGAATTCCTACGACGCGGGTCAGATACACAGCATGGACCTGCCGCTGGAAGCGGCCGCCATCATGAGCTCGGTTGCGGTCCGCGTCGGTGCCATGCTGCAGGATATCCATACTCAATACCATCAGAGCCACCCGTGGATGCTATTGGACAACTCGCAGACCTACACCAGCAGCGCCATGCCGCAGAAACTGAACCCGGGATCAATCATGACCGCGCGGGCCAAAGCCTCCGACGTCGTAGCAAGCACGCAATTGATGCTGATGCGGGTGCATAACATCACACCGGGGATGACTGATTACAAAGGCACGTTTGACAGCTCGAAGACCTTCGTCTGGACGGTCGAAATGCTCAACCAGTTCAGCGGCGTACTGAAAGCCATCCGTGTCGATCCCAAGCGCTCCCTTGAAGAGTTGAATGGCGACTGGACCACTTCCATGGAGCTGGCTGAAACACTGCAGCGGCTGCACCAGGTACCGTTCCGGGTCGGACACCATTTCGCGACACTGGTGGTCAACGATGCCAAGGCAAAGAATCTGCTGCCGACTCAGTATCCATACGATGCGGCGGTAAAACTCTACACCGAGGCCGCAGAAAAGTATCAGCAGCCCTTGGGCAAATTCCCGCTGGATGAAAAGTCATTCAGAGCCACCTTGTCCGCTGAAACAATGGTGCGGACCCGCGTCGGCATCGGCGGACCGCAGCCCGCTGAAGTGCAGAGAATGATCAATTTGGGGCGTGATGCGCTGGCGCGGGATCAGGCATGGCTCGCGGAACGCAACAACAAACTGCTGGAAGCAGAAGCAAAACTCAATACCGCCTTCGCGAAATATGTGAGCAACTGAAACAACGGCAAGCCGAACAGCAACCAATCAGCACGCACAAATCCAACGTAACCTTTTCATCAATCCAGCAATTTAAAATGACAACCCAAAACAACGAATTCAGAGTCATGACCTCCGGCGCGTTCACCGCCGCCTACAAAGCTTTGATCCCGCAGCTTGAAAGCATTACCGGAAAAACCATTGTCACCGTCACCACATCCATCGGCACCGGCGACATCTCCATCCCCAACCGCCTGAAGCGCGGCGAAGTCGCGGACATCGTCATCGTCGCCGACGGCGTGCTGCGCCAGTTCATTGCCGATGGTTATGTACTGGCTGACGGCGCGGCCATCGTTGCCCGCTCCGGCATCGGCATGGCGGTGCGCGCCGGCGCCCCCAAACCCGACATCAGCACGCTGGACGCACTGCGCAAGACCCTGCTGCAGGCCACATCCGTCGGTTATTCCGCCAGCGAAAGCGGCAAGTACCTGACCACCGACCTGGTGCAGCGCCTGGGCATTGCCGAACAGGTGCTGCCGAAAAGCCGGCTGGTCGGCGGCGGCGAACGCGTCGGCACCCTGGTCGCGCGCGGCGAACTGGAAATCGGTTTTCAGCAGATCAGCGAACTGCTGCCGGTCCCCGGCATTGCACACATCACGCCGCTGCCGCCGGAAGTGCAGAAGATATCGGCATTCACCGCCGGTGTCGGCACCCACTCGCCGGACCCGGCCTGCGCGCGCAAGGTGATTGCATTTCTGGTTTCGGCGGAAGCGCGCCAGGCGATTGCCGGCAGCGGCCTGGAGCCGGTCAGCGCATAAAACAAACAGGGGCAACCGCGGCCGCCCCTGTCTGATAACGTCACCCGGCCCCGCCGGGATTGCGGCTTATTCGATGCCGGCCGCGACGAACAACGGTTTACCCACGGGCCCGCCGAGAAATCTGGCCAGCGCCTGCGCCGCTTCCTTCTGCGTGCCGGCGCTCATCACCGAAGCGGTGTACGAAGTGTAGTTCTGGATTTCCGGTGGCAACGGACCGACGTAACGCAGTCCTTTCTCCTTGTAGAGCAGGATTTCGGTAATGGCACCGAAACCGACTTCGCGGCCTTTGCCTTTCAGCACATGCTCCATCACTTCGGCGCCGGTGGTGTAGCGCGCGGCCTTGCCCTGCACCTGCTCGTAGACGCCCCATTTCTTCAGCAGGTTCTCAAAATAAATGCCGGTGGACGCCGTATTGAAGGTGATGGATTCGGCGTCGAGCACGGTTTTTTTGATGTCATCGGCGGTGGCGATTACCGGCACCGGTGCGCCGGGGCGGATGGCAACACCGGAACCGACCTTGCCGACATCCAAGCCACCCGAGTCAACCTTGCCGTCCTTGGCGAAGCCGGCGGTGGCCGCCGGCGGGGCTATGACGACATCGAAGACATCGCCGGCACTGATGCGTTTCTGCATCTGCGGCGTGGTGTTGAACGTGACCTTGACCTTGTGACCGGTGGCTTTCTCGAAGGCATGAACCGCAGCATGCACGCCGGGTTCGACGGCGCCGCCGCTGATCAACGTGAGTTCAGCCGCGTTTACTGCAGTCGCCAGCAGCAGGCCTGTCAGTGTCGCAATCATTCGTTTCATCGTATCGCTCCGTCGGTGGTTTCAGGAAATCCCGGTTTCGGCAAAAATCTTTTTCGCTTCGGCTGAAGCCAGTCGCCGCGCCAGTTCCGCAGCAGCGGCCGGCGCACCGGTGATGGCCGCGGCGTCGTAATGGGTCATGTTCTGGATTTCGTCGGGCAGCGGCGCCGCCAGCCTGACCTTACAGCCCTTGTCGATCATCACCATCAATTCCGAAATCTGCGCGAGGCCGACCGCCCGCGACGGATGATCAGCGACGCAGCGCATGATATCGGAACCGGTCTTGACGACGACAATATTGGCGCCTGCGGCGGCGAGGCCCAGCTTCCCGAACAGTTTCTCGGCGTAAACGCCGCTGGAGCCCTCGTTACGCACCACATGGCTGGCGCCGAGCAGCAGCGCCTTGACCGCAGCAGCATCCGCAAGCACCGGCTGCGGCGCATCGGCATGAATCACCACGCCGACGCGGGAACGGCCGAGAAAGCCGCGGCTCGCCGCATCAATGCGCCCCAGCGCAGCGAGTTGATCCAGCACCGCCGGCGAAGCGATCACGAGATCGGCCGTTTCGCCGGCAGCCATGCGCCGGCGCACTTCTGGCACCGGCGTAAACTCGATTTCAACCTTGTGACCGCTGTCATTTTCAAAGGCGGCGGCCACAAGCGCGACGCCGCGTTTGACGGCGCCGGCGCTGAGTACTTTCAAAGTGATCATGCGTAATTCCCGATGATGGTTCAGTCAATGCCGGTCGCAGCCATCACTGCGCGCGCTTCGGCGGTCGACAAAAATGCCGTGAACGCCGCGGCGGCTTCTGCATTGCCGCTGGCGGTGGTCACCGCTGCGTCATACCCGGTGATGCTCTGCAGTTCATCCGGCAACGGACCGGCCAATACAATCGCCACCCCCTTGTCCACCAGTTCGCGGATTTCCGGCAGTTGACCGGCGCCGAGCAGGTTGTGCGGCGAAGCAGCGACATGGTCCATGACCTTGACGGTATCGGGCTGGGTCACCGTCTTGCCGGGCGTGGCCAGTCCCAGCTTCTCCAGCAGCTTGACGATGTAATTGCCGCTGGACGCGACATTGACCACCACGCCGTCAGCGGCAGCGACCGCGTTTTTGAAAGCCTCGACCGATCCGAGATCCGGACTGGGCGCGCCTTTGCGCATCGCCAGCCCCATCCGCGAACGACCCACGGTCATGCGCGTCGCCGTCACCACCCTGGACTGCGCAACAAAATCCGCCATCGCCGACTGCGGCACGACGACGACATCCACCGCTTCGCCCGCGAGCACGCGGTCACGCACCGTGGGCGCAGCAATGAATTCAACCATCACCTGATTGCCGCTGCTTTTTTCAAACTGCGCGGCAAGTTGCGTGATGCCACGTTTCACAGGTCCCGCACCCAGGACTTTGAGTGAAGCCATTTTTATTTTGTTTTCCTGAAACAGTTGTTGAACCACGGTAACTAGGTAATTAAGTAATTAAGTGAAGGACCCTCCACACCATCACCTAATCACCTAATCACCCAATCACCCAATCACCCAATCACTTAATCACCTAGTCACCTAATCACCTAATCACCTAATCACCCAATCACCCAATTACTTTTAGTCACGCCCTTAATCCGCCCGAGCACCCGAATCCTTAATGACCTTAGCCCACTTCGGAATTTCAGCCTTGATATGCGCCGCAAATTTTTCAGCGGTGCCGCCTTCGACGATCGCGCCCTGACTTTCGAGGAACTTCGCCATCTGCGGATCCTTGAGAATGGCGTTGACCTCGGCGTTGAGCCGCGTCATCACCGGACGCGGCGTGCCGGCCACGGCGACCAGGCCATGCCAGGTCGATGCTTCAAACCCCGGCACGCCGGATTCAGCAATCGTCGGCAGATTGGGCATGGTGTCCATGCGTTTGAGCGTGGTCACGCCCAGCGGCCGCAGGCGATTGGCATCGATATAGGCCTTCACCGACAACGCGGTGGCAAAAATCACCTGGCTGCGTCCGGCCAGCACGTCGACGATCGCAGGTCCGGCACCCTTGAACGGGATATGCACCATGTCGGTTTTGGTCATGCTTTTGAACAACTCGCCGGCGAGGTGCGCCGCGGCGCCACTGCCCGAGGACGCATAGTTCAGTTTGCCGGGCTGCGTTTTCAGGTAATCAATCAGTTCCTTCACCGATTTTGCCGGCACTGAAGGATGCACGACGAGGATGTTCGGCTGCGAAGCCACCCACACCACCGGCACCAGATCCTTGGCCGGATTGAAATTCATTTTCTTGTACAGCGACGCGTTCGCCGCCAGTACGGCGTTGTTGGCAATCATCAGCGTATAACCGTCAGCCGGACTGGTCGCCACGATCTCACCGGCCACGTTGCCGCCGGCGCCGGGGCGGTTATCGAACACGAAGGGCTGGCCCATGCGCTCGGCCAGCTTGCCGCCAACCAACCGCGACAGGATGTCGCTGGGTCCGCCGGGGGTGAACGCGATGACCATGCGCACGGTCTTGGTCGGGTAATCTGCAGCCTGCGCGACCGGCGCTGCGGCGAGCACGGCGCCTGCGAGAACGGCGAATGTTGAATATTTCACGATTGAATCCTCCTGTGGCAGGCGCGTCTAGTGCGCGACCTGGCCCCAGCTTAACAACAGCACCCGGCGCTGACAATGCACAAACCCGTGGGTTTGGGCGATCGCGGACACGATGCTATTCTATGGGCCCTGCCGGCGCACCGCGCCGCGGTTTCAACCCCAGTCTGCAGCGTTTTACAGTCTGCGATGTTTTCTTCGAGGAATGCATTCATGAGCAAAGCCCAACGCATCAAAGGCGTGCTGTCACCCGTCGTCACCCCGTTCGACCAGGATCTGAACCCCGATACCGCGCGCTTCATCACCCATTGCAAATGGCTGATCTCGCAGGGCTGCGGCCTGGCCGCTTTCGGCACCAACAGCGAAGCCAATTCGCTGTCGGTCAATGAACGCCTGGCGCTGCTGGATGCGGTGCTTGCCGCCGGTGTTGACCCCACGCGCATGATGCCGGGCACCGGCTGCTGTTCGCTTTCCGATTCGGTACGACTGACCGAACACGCGGTGAAAGCGGGCTGCGCTGGCGTGCTGATGCTGCCGCCGTTTTATTACAAAGGCGTCAGCGACGAAGGCCTCTACCGCAACTACTCCGAAATCATCGAGCGCGTCGGCGACGACCGCCTGCGCATTTACCTGTATCACATCCCGCCCGTCGCTGTGGTCGGCATCACGCCGAATCTGGTCGAGCGCCTGCTGAAAAAATATCCGACGGCCATCGCCGGCATGAAGGACAGCTCGGGCGACTGGAAAAACACCAAGACCTTCCTCGACGCCTTCGCCAAGAGTGGCTTCGATGTCTTCGCCGGCAGCGAATCCTTCCTGCTCGCCAATATGCAAAACGGCGGCGCGGGCTGCATCTCGGCCACCGCCAACGTCAATCCGGGTCCGATCGACAAGCTCTTCCGCGAATGGAAAAACGCCGACGCTGAAGCCCAGCAAAAGGCGCTGGATGTCGTGCGCGGCACCTTCGGCAACAGCAAGTACCTGATGATCGCCGCGCTCAAGGCCGGCATCGCCCAGTACAGCGCTGACGAGCAGTGGTGCACCGTGCGCCCGCCGCTGGTGGAACTCAACAAGGACCAGCGCGCGTCGCTGGCTGCTGAACTGCAAGCCATCGGCTTCCAGATGCCGGGCTTGAAATCCGCCTGAGCTTCGTAATATTTATTAATAAAAACATATACTTATAACGATATGTCGGTCAATACACCCACCGCTGCCGCGCCACTGTGTGCGGGTCCGGATTTCAAGCCGCATCCGCCCGCCTTCAAAATGCCGGCGAATGCCTGCGACACCCATGCCCATGTGATGGGTCCGGCGTCGCGTTATGACTATTCGCCGGCACGCGTCTATACACCACCCGACTGCTCACCCGAGCAGTACCGCCACCTGCTCGATACGCTGGGCGTGACCCGCGCGGTGCTGATCCAGCCCAGCGTCTACGGCACTGACAATGCGGCGATGCTTGATGCGATGAAGGCCGATCCGCAGCGGCTGCGCGGCGTTGCGGTAGTGGAGCCATCGATCAGCGACGCCGAACTGAAAACCATGCACGCCCTCGGCGTGCGCGGCGTGCGGGTGAACATCGTCGACGTCAAGGATCGCAAGGCCGGGACGCTGCCGCTGGACGTGCTGCGCCCGCTGGCGGCGCGCATCGCGCCGCTGGGCTGGCACATGGAATTCCTGATGCATGCCAACGAGTTCCCGGATCTCGACCGCAGCTTCGCCGATTTCCCGGTGCCCATCGTGCTCGGCCACCTCGGCTATATGAAAGGTTGTCCGGGCGTGGACAACCCCGGCTTCCAGGCGCTGCTGCGGCTGATGCAGGCGGGCAAGGCCTGGGTCAAGCTCACCGGCCCGTATCGCATCTCAGCACAGGATCTGCCGCATGCCGACACCGTGCCCTATGCCCACGCGCTGCTGAAAGCCAACGCGGCGCAGGTGATCTGGGGTACCGACTGGCCGCATGTGATGCACAAGGGCCAGATCCCCAACGACGGTGATCTGACCAACCTGCTGCTGCAGTGGGTGCCGGACGCCGCGCAGCGCGAACAGGTGCTGGTCGCGAATCCTGCGCGGTTATACGGGTTCTAGACCCACTTTCGCATCACAGCCCGCGCATCACAGCTCACGTATCACAGCCCACCTATCACAACCCAATCTCTTTCATGTACTGCAGCACCCCGGGATGAATCAGATCCCGGGTCGGCGCAGCCGCCAGCGTGTTGGCCAGCGTCGATTCCGCGGCCTGATCGAGTTTGGCGGTCAGCGCGGCCTGCCCCTGATGCAGCGCTTTTGCCAGCCGGTAAGCCACATCGTCCGGCAATGACGCGCGCGCCAGCACGAAGGGCCACGACCCCACCGAATTGACCGGGCCCTGTTGCCCGGGATAACTGCCCGCCGGCATCGTGGTCTGTTTGAGGAACAGGTGTTTGCCCTGGATGCGCTTGATTTCATCCGCGCTCGGCGAAATGAAACGCATGCCCTTGGGATTATTGGCAATGTTCATGAACGGCGGCCAGCCGACGCCACCGCCCCACATCGCCGCCGCGTCGCCGTTAATCACCAAAGGCGGGCCGTCACCGGCTTTTTCGAGTAGTCGCGCATCAAAATCCTTTTTAATGTCGAGGCCGAGGCCATCAAACACATAACGCGCCAGCACGACAAAACCCGAACTCGATGCACCCCACACCACGGTCTTGCCGACCAAGTCGCTGATGGTCTGGTAAGGACTGTCGGCGCGCACCATGAACATGCCCGCCTGTGAATAGGTGGCGTTGATGATGCGGATGTTCTTGCACGGTGCGCGGCCGATGCCGTTGATCGCCTCGTAGGTGACCTCACCAGTGGCCAGCGCGATGTCGAGCGAGCCGTCATCGATACGGCCGACGTTTTCGCCGCTGCCCTTGGTGTTGATGGGTTCGATATCGAGCGAAGCATCGGTTGCATTGAGCACTTCAGCGTAGGGCCAGCCGTAAGCGGGGAAACCACCGCCGGGGGTTGCCGTACCGAGCACCACCTTGGTTTTTTGCAAAGCCATTGTTGCTCCTCCGTTGATTTTATTTATTTATCAGCCAGCGAAATACCGCTGGCCTGCTCCCAGTACCGCACGATTTCAGTTTGATCGACACCGGCGCCGACTTTTTCGACGGCATCGTTCCACAGTGCTGAGACTTTTTCGCCCAGCGGCGCCGCAGCACCGATGGCATGCGCGACATCGACGGCAATTTTAACGTCCTTGGCGATAAAGCCCAGCGCCATGCCGGTGGCGAATTTCCGCGTCAGCACCTGCGGGATCACTTTTTTCTCGATCGGATGATTGCGCCCGGCGCACATGGTCGCCAGTCCGTCGGCCATCATCTTCACGTCGAGTCCGAATTTTTTTCCAATGGTCAAAGCCTCAATGGCATTGATCAGCGCACAGGCATTCACATAGTTAGCCAGCGCCTTCATCGCATGCGCCGAGCCGGTGGCGCCGCAATGCGTCACCGCCCGACCCATGGCTTTCAACACCGGCGTGCACTGCGCCACCAGTTCTGCGCTGCCTCCGGCCATGATGTCCAGCGTCGCGTCCCTGGCGAACACCACGCCGCCCATCACCGGCGCATCAATCATGTTGAAGCCGAGTTTCTCCATTGCCGCCGCAGTCTGCTGTGTGCCGGTCGGATCGCAGGTACTCATGTCGATCAGCACAGCGCCTTTATTCATCGCGGCAACTGCGCCACCGGCATCCAGCATCACGGCGCGCACGATCTTGTCGTTGGGGAGCATGGTGATGATCGCATCCGCACCGCGTGCCACATCGGCCAGCGATGCCGCAGCCTTGCCGCCATGCTGCGCAACGAAGGCCGCCGCAGTTTCGGCGCGCGCATCGAACACCGTGACGTCAAACCCGCCCTTCAGCAGGTTCGCCGCCATCGGGTTGCCCATATTGCCGACGCCGATAAATCCGATTTTCCTGATCATCGTCATAACTCTTCCTTGGTTTACCAGATAGCGCCACGCGCGGTAATCGGCCACAGCGCTTCGACCTTGCCACCGCGCACACAAACAAAATGGTCATACAGGTTCACCGTCGGATCGCAGTGCCCGGGAATCAGCTTGATCTTGTCGCCTAGCGCAAAACCCGGTGTGCCGTTCATTTTGATCACGCCGTGTTCGTCGGAAGCCTTCTGGAATTCGGCCTGCGGAAAATCGGCGACGCGCGGCATGCCGGAATCGGTGCTGAAGGCCTTCAGGCCGGCGTCGACAATGGCGATGTCGGGGCGGGTGCGACTCATCACCGTAGTCCACACGAACAGGCTGTGCTCGAAACGCGGAATGCCGCTTTCGGTCCAGTCGTTTTTGGCGTAGTCGGCGTCCATGAATATGTACGAACCGACCTGCAGTTCGTCATACACCCGGCTCGCCGCTTCGAACAAATAGGTGCCGGTGCCGGCGCCCGTGACCTTGCCGCGCGACAGGCCGGCTTGTTCGATCAATGCCAGCGTTTTCTCCACGCTGTCGACAGCCGCATCAATCGCTGCGCGGCGTTCTGCAACCCCGCGCAGATGCTGTGCGCCACCCTGGTACGCCTGCAAGCCGGCGTAACGCAGATTTTTACAGGCTGCGATGGCCTGCGCGATTTTCAGCGCCGGTTCGCCGGGCGCAACACCGCAGCGATTGGCGCCGACATTGACCTCGACCAGCACATCGATGGTGACGCCGGCTTCGCGCGCTGCGATGTCGATCTGCGCGACATTGCCGGCGTCATCGACGCAGACGGCGATCTTCGCCCGCTTCGCCAAGGCAGCCAGCCGTTTCAGCTTGGTCATGCCGACCACTTCGTTGGCGATCAGCACATCGCGCACGCCGCCTTCGACCATCGCCTCGGCTTCGCTGACCTTCTGACAGCACACGCCGACAGCGCCCAGCGCGATCTGGCGCAGTGCGATCTCCGGACATTTGTGACTCTTGGCATGCGGCCGCAGCATGATCCTGCGCTCGGCGATCGACTCCTTGAGCTTCTGCAGATTATTCTCGAACGCGTCAAGGTCGAGGATCAGCGCCGGCGTATCGACATCCGCCAGGGCCATACCCAGACGCGCCGGTGGAATTTGCGGCATGGATTACGCCGTCTTCGGGGCGATGCCCGGATCGTAGTAGCCACCAGCCATGGTGCCGTCGGCGGCCTTGCCGATGATGCCGTGCGACAGATCCTTGACCGCGAAAAACATCGCATCTTCTTCGGGCATGGCAATCGTGTAATGCACGATGTTTGCAGGAAAATACAGCAGCGTGCCGGGACCACAAATCTGCTCGGGACCGTCACCGACCTTCACCCGCATCATGCCCTTGACGATGTAGTTCCACTGCTCGTTGGGATGCAGATGCGGGCGCGAGCCAGTGCCTTTTTCCTTGGTTACCAGCGTGCATTGCATACGCTCACCCTCAATCACCGGACCCATCGCGGTGGAATAGCCGGTGCCGGCCTCAATCTTGTCCATCTCCATCATCTGGAAAATGAACTTGCCGTTGCCGCCCTTGATGGCGCCTTTGGTCTTGGTTTCTGCCTCAGCCATGATGTCTGCCTGTTTCCTGATGAATTAAATGACGGCTTTGAGCCCGGCCTGTTCAGCGCCATAGGCACAGCAGGCTTCATCTTCGTCACCGGTACCGCCGCTGGCGCCTGCTGAACCGACGACATTGCCCGCGGCATCCTTGATCAGCACGGCGCCGGTCTGCGGCAGGAACTTGCCCTGTGCCGTTGCCGCCAGCGTAATCATGAAATTGGGGTTTTCCTTGGCACGGCCCGCCAGCGCGCGACTGGAGGCCCCCATCGCCACTGCACCCCAGGCTTTGCCCAGCGCCACGTCAAAGCGGAACATTGTCGCGTTGTCCTGACGCTGCGCGGCCACGATATGGCCGGCGGCATCGAGCACCACGACGGCCAGCGGACTCACTTTCATTTCCTTCGCCTTGGCGAACGCTTTTTCAATAATGGTATTGGCCTGCTGCAGGGTGATCTTGGACATGAGTTTCTCCGTGGGTAGTGGTTGCAGACACTGCGCAACTGGCCTGCGTAAAAGGGGCTGTGAAGCGGGGGCTGTGAAGCGAGGACTGTGAAGCCAGGACTGTGAAGCCAGGACAGTGAAGCGCGAGGACTGTGAAACGGGCTAGCGACTATACAAAGGCAGTGGATTCAGTGTCAACGAATCCGCCGTTACATCAGGCTTTGGGCGCGATCAGCCCTTCTTTTTCCAGCAACTGATACACCCCGCCCGCCTGCACCAGCGCCATCAACGGCGGCGGCAGGGGTTTACCGGTCAGCGCGGTACCGCGCGTCACGTTGTGCACCTGCGCCTTGTCGAACTCGACCTCGGCTGCCTCACCCTCGGTAAATGCGGCGTGAATGCCCGGGCATTCCAGCGCCGGGAATGCGAAGTTCACGCAGTTGCGCAGGAACAGTCCGTTCAGCGATTCGGTGATCAGACAGGCCAGGCCGAGGTTTTTCAGCGAACGCGCCGCCGCGCGGCTGGAGCCCATGCCGAAGTTGTGACCGCCGATCAGGATGTCGCCTTTCTGCACCTGCTGCGCCCAGCCCGGCCGGTTGGCGCTAAACACGTACTGCGTCTGTTCTTCATGCGTCAGGTAAAAGGCCTTGTTGGGGAGAATCAAATCGGTGTTGATGTTGTCGCCGACCATCCACACCCGTCCTTTGAAATGCATTGCCGCATTGTTCTTGTCGGTCATTGCAGGAACTCCCGCGGATCGGTGATGAAACCGGTCAGCGCCGAAGCCGCTACGGTAGCCGGCGACGCCATCCACACCTGCGAACTCGGATCCCCCATGCGGCCCTTGAAGTTGCGCGTGCTCGACGTAATGCAGACCTCATCCGGACCGAGCACGCCCATGTGGCCGCCACCGCAGGCGCCGCAGGTCGGCGGCGCAATCATCGCGCCGGCTTCAAGCAGGGTCTGGATCGCGCCGCTGACCACCATATCCCGGTAAACGGTTTGCGAGGCCGGCGTGACGATGAAACGCACGCCCGCTGCAACCCGCCGGCCTTTGACCACAAGCGCGGCCAGTTCAATGTCATCCTGGGTGCCGTTGGCGCAGGAACCGATATAGGCCTGATCGATGCGCGTACCTTTGGCCTGCCCCACGGGCTGAGAATTTTTGACCACGCTGTCGGGCAGCGCCACCAGCGGCTCCAGCGCCGACAGGTCGACTGTGCGTACCGCGAGATATTTTGCATCGGCATCGGGCCTGACCGGAATGAACGGCGCCGGATTGCGGGTGCGCATCCATTCCGCCAGCGCATCATCAGCTTCAAAGGTCGCAAACTCCGCCGACAGTTCGGCAGACATTGCGGTCAGCGTCTTGCGCGCATTGATCGACAGCGAAGCGATGCCCGGGCCACCGTATTCGACATTCATCGTCGCGTGGGCGCCGTGAACGCCGGCGATCTGCAGAAATGCATCCTTGGCGGTGACTGCCGTCGGCAGTTTTCCGGTCAGTTCGTAACGCACGGTTTCGCCGCAGCGGAACCAGGTCTGGCCCTTGATCGCGGCGTAAATGATGTCGGGACCGCCGACGCCGCGCGCGAGGCAATTGAATACGCCGGCGCTGCAGGTATGCGAGTCACTGCACAGCAGCACTGAACCCGGCATCGCATAACCATAATCCGCCACCAGTTGATGGCTGATGCCCTGGTTGTGGCCGACGTCATGAAACCGCTTGATGCCGAATTTTTTGACAAAGGCGCGGCCGGTGACTTGCGCCGCCGCGGCCTGCTGCGTCGGCGCCGGCACGCGATGGTCGAAAGTGACAACGATCTTATCCGGGTCGGCCACCTGGAGAATGTCGCGCCAGTTGGTCGGCAGAAAATTGTTGTCGAACAGGATCACCGTGTCGACATCCACCGTGACCACGTCGCCCGGCACCACGACCTTGCGCCCGCTTTTCGCGGCGAGGATTTTTTCTGCGATGGTCATGCCCATTTGTGGCTTACCTCGTCATGGGTAAAAATTGATTGGTGATCAAGTAACAAAATGATTAGACAACTGGCCGCGCAAGCGCCACGAGCCTCAATCACCTAATCACCTAATCACCTAATCACCAAGTAACTTAATCACCTAATCACCGAATAACTTAATCACCCAGTCACCTGTTCAGGTGTACTTGCGCTCCATCTCGTCGAGGACTTTCATGCCCATCAGGTCGTTGATTTCCTCGAACCCGACTTGCAGGTCGGTGCGCTCGACCACCTTGTTCTGGCCGACAACTTCATCCTTGAACACCGCCAGCGCATTCATCATGCCGCGCAGTGCGGCAGTGGTCAGCAGCCGCGGGTAACTCACTGCGGCGACGCCGATGTCCTGCAACTGCAGCGGGCTCATCAGCGGCGTGGTCTTGCGCGGCCGCATGCCCAGGCCCATGTTCACAATCAGCGGCTTGGGCACGTTTTTCGCGACCTTGGCGATGTCTTCCTTCGACAGCAGCGCGTCGGCATACATCACGTCGGCGCCGGCCTCGGCATACATATTGAGGCGGCGGATTGCCTCATCGACACCGTGCGGACCCGCGGCATCGGTGCGCGACACGATGACGAAATCATTGTCGCGGCGCGCATCGACCGCGGCCTTGACCTTCTGCACCATTTCTTCAGCGGGAATACACGCCTTGCCGGCCATGTGGCCGCAGCGTTTGGGCCAGACCTGGTCCTCGATCATCAGCGCCGCCATGCCGGCCTTTTCGAAGGCGCGCACGACAAAGTGCACGGTCATCGCATTGCCGTAACCGGTGTCGGCATCGGCGCGCAGCAGCAGGTCGGAGCAGTCGGCGAGCCGCCGCGCATTGTTCAAATTCTCATCGAAGGTCATCACACCGCGGTCGGCCCAGCCCATGCGGCTTTCGGACACGCCTGCACCGGAAATCGACGCGGTCTTGAATCCCGCCTGCTCGATCAGCCGCACGCTGTAGCCGTCATAGACGCCGGGCTGGATCAGGATTTCCTTCTTGTAGATCAGTTCCTTGAACTGCTTGCCTCGGCTCGTCATGGTGCGCTCCTCCGTATCAATGAATGCCGTCGATTGTAGAACCGTGGGCATTGCCCTGGCGCCGAATTACCGGATCATGGACTCGCCGGCGCAAGCGCATTGCAGCCGGACTACAATGCCCCGATCCAACGATGGAGACACTCATGCGCAACAGCTCTGCATTGCTGATGGCCGCGGCCATGGCCGTGGTTTTTCCGGTCGCGGCACAGAATTACCCGACGAAGCCCGTGCGCATCGTTGTGGTCAGCACTCCGGGCGGCAGCGTCGATACCCTCGCCCGCGCCATCGCGCCGAGACTGGCGTCGAAGTGGAACCAGCAGGTTCTGGTCGACAACCGCCCCGGCGCCGGCGGCGCCATCGCCGCCGAACTGGTGGCCAAGGCGCCGCCCGACGGTTACACGCTGATGATGGGCACCATCGCATCCCTCGCCACCAACGTCAGCCTGTACAAATCGCTGCCCTACGATCCGGTGAAGGATTTCGCGCCGATCACCTTGGTCGCCACGCAGAACCTGGTGCTGCTGGTCCACCCGTCGATCCCGTCGAGGTCGGTCAAAGAACTGGTGGCGCTGGCGAAAAAACAGCCGGGCAAACTGACCTTTGCCTCGGCAGGCAACGGCGTCGGCGGCCACCTGTCGGGCGAACTGTTCAAACTGCTGGCGCAGATCGACATCCTGCACATCCCGTACAAAGGCGTGCAACCGGCGATGATGGACGTCGTCGGTGGCCAGGTCACGATGGTTTTCGCCAGCATCGCCTCCGGCATGGCACAGGTCGCCAGCAAGCGCCTGTTTCCGCTGGCAGTGACCGGGTCGCAACGCTCACCCGCCGCGAAAGATCTGCCGACCATGGTCGAGGCCGGCATCAAGGGTTATGAATCATCGACCTGGTACGGGCTGGTCGCGCCCGCCGCCACCCCGGCAGACATCGTCAACCGGCTCAATGCCGAAGTCGTGGCCGGCCTCAAAAGCCCGGACCTGCACGAGCGACTGACGCGGGAAGGTGCCGATCCGGTGGGTAACAGTCCGGCTGAATTCGCCAAATACATGCAGAGCGAAATCGACAAGTGGCGCAAGGTGATCAAGGCTGCAGGCATACAGCCGAGTTGATCCCCAACCTTGAAAATAAAAAAGGCTCCTTGTGAACTGCACCCCAAAAGTTGGACAGCTGGCAGAACATGGCCTAACCCAAAGCATGTCGCGCAAGGGCAACTGTCTGGACAACGCCGCCATGGAAAGCTTCTTTGGTACGCTTAAGTCGGAGTTCATCTATCCAAATAAATTCGATAGCCTCAAGCGGCTTGTAACTGGCGTGCGGCAGTACATTCACAATCACGAACGAATCAGGAGCAAACTAAAAGGGCTGAGTCCTGTTCAATACAGGACTCAGCCCTCTGTGGCTTACGCGCATCCACGAGACCCTATATAGCCTGATCAAAGAATCGATAGGCATTGCCACCGGCATTCTTAGCCGCATACATGGCTTGATCTGCTTGCGCTATAACATCCCCCATGACATGGCCTCGATGACCGGAAAATAAGGTGATGCCAATACTGCAGGCGCTTTGAAACAAAACATTTTTGGCTAAGAACTTGCCCTCAAATCTCTTGAGAATTTTTTGGACAATTACTTCTACAATAGCTCTGGATTTCGATGCATCCTCGCTTAATTCATTAAGCATAATTACAAATTCATCACCGCCAAATCGGGAAACAGTATCGCTCTCGCGCACGCAAGAGAGAAGATGGGTGGCCACTTGCTTTAAAAACTCATCGCCACCATCGTGACCTTGCGTATCGTTAACGATTTTAAAGTCGTCTAGATCAATAGGCGGATTCAACCACGAAGTGCAACGCGGTTAAATGATTGCATAAATACCTGATGAGGGGTTTTCCAGTTTAGTCTTTTCCTGGGGCGATGATTCAAACGATCCATGATCATCGCAAGTTCCTCGTCAGTCACGGTATGA
>CAIZLW010000018.1 GCA_903933915.1 uncultured beta proteobacterium
AGACAGTCTGGCCAGTGTCTATCCGGTGGCTGCGGCCAGCGTCTATAGCCGCTCGGCCGACAACCGTGAGCGTTTCGCACGTGAAACTTCGGCCCGCCTCGGTATCCCGGTCAATCCCGTATCCAGCGCCGAAGCGGCCTGTCGCGGCCATTCGGTGGTTGTTGCTGCAACCAGCCACCGCGGCAGTGAGCCGCTGGTGCGTGGCGAGTGGTTGCAGGGTTGCCGGCTGCTGTGCGCAGTTGGCAGCACGCGACCCGAATCCGTTGAAGTCGATGTACGTTGTTTTGCCGATGCAGCGCTGGTGGTGGTCGATTCGCCACTTGCAGCCGATGAGGCCGGCGATTTGCAGCAGGCGGTACGGGCCGGCGCGGTTGCGGAGATCGGGCAGGCGACACTGGCGCAGGTCGTGGCCGGTGCCGTAAAGCCGCCGGTTTCCGGAATGGTTGCCTTCAAATCGGTGGGCACGGCGCTGCAGGATCTGGCACTGGCCGTGCGTTATCATCAACTGCTCGGCGCGCGTACGGATCTGCCGTCCGCACCCGATCTGCCCAGTCTCAAGGAACCGGTCAGTCCCGTTGCTTCCGGAGCGGTCTGATCAGTGCCGTTAACCGATTCAGGAGAAGCAATGAGCGCAGTTTTCGAGGTTGAGCCGCGTCTGCAAGCGGTGATGCAGCAGCAGTACCCGCGTTTTTCCGACACTGAGTACGCGCGCCGTCAAGCGGCACTGGCTGCAGCAATGCAAAAACACGGCTGCGATCACCTGCTGGTGGTGACCGATCACCGCGCCGGCAATGCCGTGCAGTGGGTGACCGGTTGGCCGGGAACGGTGGAAGCCTATGTGGTGTTCAAGCCCGGCGAACGCATGGTCATGCACATGGAATGGTTCAACCATTTTCCGCTGGGCCGCAAGATTGCCAGTGAAGTTGATGTGCGCTGGGGGCAGCATCAGGGCATCGCGCTGACCATTGAGGAACTGAAACGGCGGGGCGCGAAACGTGTCGGCCTGATCGGGCCGCTGGTGGTGTCCAAGTGCCGCCAACTCGAAGCGGCCTTCGAGGTCAAGCTGCTCGATGCCGACTACACGCAGCTGCGCATGCGCAAATCCGAAGAGGAAATCGACTGGTTGCGCATCGGCGCGGCGCTGTCGGATTCGGGGCTGCGCGCGCTGGTGGCGGGCACGCGGGTGGGCATGAACGAACGCGAGCTTGGTGCGCTGGTGGAAGGCGCCTACGTCAAACTGGGCGGCACGACGATGATCCATTACATCGGCGTGACGTCGATGGCGCAGCCGCATATCTATGTGCCGCCGCAGCATCCGTCGCCGCGCAAGGTGCAGGCGGGCGACATCGTGTTCTGCGAACTGTCGGCGTTCTGGTGGGATTACCCCGGCCAGATACTGCGCACGTTTACCGTCGATGCCGATCCGACACCGCGTTACGCCGATCTGCATGCGACCGCCGAGGCGACGTTTGATGCGGTCACCAAGGTGCTGCGCCACGGCGCAACCATGCAGGAGATCATCGATGCCACCGCGCTGATCGAACAGAAGGGTTATACGGTTTGTGACGACCTGGTGCATGGTTTTGGCGGCGGTTATTTCCAGCCCATCATCGGCACCCAGAGTCGCATGGCCGGGCGCGCATTGCCGCAGATGACGCTGGAAGAAAATATGACCGTGGTGGTGCAGCCCAATCCGGTGAGCACTGAAGCCGATGAATCGAAACGCGCCGGCGTGCAGGTCGGCGAGTTGATGCGCATCACCCGTGACGGCTGCGAACCGCTGCATCGCGCGCCGCGCGGGTTGTTCCGTGCCGGCGATAAAATATAACAATAAAAACAACAAGTTACAGTAAATCTCCGGCGGAACGGTGTGGGCGGTAAGCCGTCGGTGTTTGGACTAGAATCAATGCAGTCGCAGCGCGGCGCCAGACCGCGCGCAACGAGGGGCGCAACGCCAATCTCAAGGAGGAGTTCATGAGCAACGTTACTGTGACGCTGACCATCAATGGCCAGCGTCAAACGATTACTGCCGCGCCCGATACCCCGCTGTTGTGGGTGCTGCGCGAGCAGCTGAAACTCACCGGCACCAAGTTCGGTTGCGGTGTCGGCCAGTGCGGCGCCTGCACGGTGCATCTGAACGGAGAGCCGACGCAATCCTGCCTGCACGCGATCAAGGATGTCGACGGCAAGCAGGTGACGACGATCGAGGGCCTGTCGCCGGATGGCAATCATCCGTTGCAGAAAGCCTGGCGTGCCGAGCAGGTGCCGCAGTGCGGTTACTGCCAGTCCGGCCAGATCATGCGTGCCGCCGGCCTGCTCAAGCAGAATTCGAGGCCTTCGCGCGAGGACATCGTTGAATACATGAGCCCCAATATCTGCCGCTGCGGCACCTATGTGCGCATCGCCCGTGCGATTGAACGCGCTGCAAAAGGGGAGGTGTGAGATGAAGACCAAACCCTCTGCAGTGGCAAATTCCTCGCGCCGTCGCTTCATGACCGGTGCTGCCGGACTGACGTTCGGGGTGGCTATTGCGACCCCGGGGCTGCAGAACCTCGCTGTTGGTATGGCCGAGGCGGCGACGGGCAGCGTCAAGCTCAACAACTGGGTCACTGTGTTCACCGATGGCACGGTGACGATCATGTCGCCCGCGGCCGAGATGGGCCAGGGTTCGCTGACCTCGCTGCCGCTGATCGTCGCCGAGGAAATGGATGCCGACTGGTCGAAAGTGCGTATTGTTGCAGCGCCGCCCCACAACCAGATCTACGGCAATCCTGCATTCCGTTATTTGCAGTACACCGCCGGCAGTGCGACCGTTACGGGCTATTTCACCAACCTGCGCCAGTTCGGTGCCCAGGTGCGCTATGTGCTGCTCGACAATGCGGCGCAGCGCTGGGGCGTGCCGCTGAATGAAGTCGTCAGCGGACCAGGCTTTGCCGAGCATCCGAAGTCGGGTCGCCGTCTGTCGTATGGCGAGATCGCGGCTTTTGCCAAGGTGCCCGCGCAAGCGCCGGACATCCAGCTCGATGCGCTCGACAAGGCGCATTTCCGCCTGATCGGCAAGGATGTACCGCGGGTCGATGTCGCCAGCAAGGTCAATGGATCGGCGCAATACAGCATCGACGTGCAAGTGCCGGGCATGGTCTACGGCGCGATCCTGCGTGAGCCGGTGGATCGTGCAGAGCCGGTGCAGATTGATGATCGTGGTGCGCGCGCTGTTGCGGGCGTCTTGCAGATCGTGCCCTTGAAATACGGTGTCGGCGTGATTGCCGATTCGCCATGGGCGGCATTCAAGGCCAAGCAGGCGCTGAAAGTCACCTGGTCGAAGGAGGCGCGCGGCTGGAAACATTCCAGCGGCAGCGGGTTTGAGGCCTTCGCGCGCATTGCCCGTGATGAAAGCCGCAAAGGCGTCGCCTGGGAAACCGTCGGGCAGGCGACCTCGGAACTGGGTAAGGCGCAGACCGTCATCGAAGGCGAATATCGTGCCGACTACGCCTACCACGCGCAGATGGAGCCGCTGAATTCAGTGGCCTCTGTAGGCAAGGATGGTTGCGAAATCTGGTGCGGCACACAAAGCCAGACGATTGCAGTCGATGCCGTGGCTGCTGCGCTGGGTATTCCGGCCGAGAAAATAAAATTCAACGGCATGCTGCTCGGCGGCGGATTTGGTCGTCGCGGCAACCGCGATCTCGAATTCATGGTGGATTCGGCATTGCTGTCGAAGGCGGTGGGAAAACCGGTGAAGGTGATGTGGACGCGTGAGGACGACGTCAAGAACGGCCGCTTCCGTCCGCAGTATGTGAACCGCATTCGTGCGGCGGTGGACGCCAAGGGGAAAATCGTGGCCTGGCATCACCGCGTGGTCAGCGATGAGGCGCTGGCGTACATGGATCCGGTACGCTTCAAGGCCTCGCAGGGCCGCGACAACATCGCGATGCGCGGTACCGAGTTGCCGACCTACGACATCCCGCACCGCCTGGCAGAGGGCCTGCAGCAGCCCACGGGAATCCGCACTGCGCCGCTGCGCGCGATCGGTGTCGGCCAGAACAGTTTTGCCAACGAGGTGTTCATCGACGAAGTTGCGGCAAAGCTGGGTGTCGATCCGGTCGAGTTTCGTATTCGCCAACTGGCGGGAACGCCGCTGGCGCAGCGTGGCCGGCGGGTGATTGAGGAAGTAGCGCGGATGGCCGACTGGGGTCGCAAGCGCCAGGGACGCGGCCTCGGCGTGGCCTATCTCGATTACAGCGGCACGCAGCTGGCCGGTATTGCCGAGGTGTCACTGAACAAGGATGGTCGAATTCGCGTGCACGATTTCTGGTGCGTGATTGATGCCGGTGTTGCCATTCAGCCCGACAACATCATTGCACAGACGGAAAGTTCGATTGTTTACGGTATCGGTCTTGCGCTGACCGAGCATATTGATGTCAGCGGTGGTCTGGTGCAGCAGTCGAATTTCTTTGACTACCATGTGCCGCGGATGCGTGACATCCCGAACATCCACATCAAGCTGGTGCAGACGCCCAACCATCCGACCGGTGCGGGCCAGATGGCGACGCCGCTGGTGCCGTCGGCGATTGCCAATGCATTTCACCAGCTGACCGGCGTGCGCCTGCGCCAGCAGCCCTTGCTGCCCGAACGGGTGCAGCAGGCCATGAGTGAAGCGGGGGTACGTATTGCCTGAACAGGGCGCCGCAATAAAATCGGGGCCCGCGGGCCCCGATTTTATTTGGCAACGGTAAGGCTTACTTGGTCAGCCCCATGCGTTTCGCCACCTCAGTGTAGGCGCGGATGCGGTCCTTCATGAACGGTTCCATCTTGTCGACGCCGACATTGACCAGTTCGAATCCGCTTTTGGCGGCGAGTTCCTTCATTTCCGGCTCATTGTTGAGTGCAGCCCACAGGTCGGACATGCGTTTGCGTGCTTCCGGTGACGTGGACTTGGGCATGCCGATGCCGCGGTAGGCGCCGTCGATCCAGTCAAAGCCCAGTTCCTTGAACGTCGGCACGTCGGGCAGCAACGGGTGACGTTTGTCCATGGCCACTGCCAGCGCGCGAACCTTGCCCTTGTTGTTGATGGCGAATGCGGAATATGACATCGCGCCGGTGACATGCGAACCGAGCACGGCCGTGGTCATGTCGCCGGTGCCCTTGAACGGCACGTAGGTGGTCTGCACGCCGGCCACCAGATTGAGTTTTTCGTGCGCGGCATGGTTAGCCGAGTTGGTGCCGGAGCCGGCGAGGGTCAGTTTGCCTGGCTGGGCTTTCGCCGCCTTGATCAGGTCCTGGAAGGACTTGATCGGGCTGTCGGCGGGAACCACCAGCGCATCCGGCGTGTAGTGGAACCAGTAGACCGGCATCACATCGTCGGTTTTGTACTGGACCTGGCCTTCGAAGGGCTGCAGCACGATATGCGGCAGGTTGACGCCGATGACGTTGAAGCCGTCGGCCGGCATGCTGTTGATCTGCGCCCACATCAGGCCGCCGCCGGCGCCGGGTTTGTACTGGACGATGGTTTCGATGCTGGGGCAGCGTTTTTTCAGCACCAGTTGCTGGTGGCGCGCGGAAATGTCGGATTCGCCGCCGGCGGGGAAGGCTTGCCAGTAGCTGATGTTTTTCTCGGGGCAGCCCTGCGCGGCAGCGGTTCCTGAATACAGCAGGGCAGTTGCCAGAATTGCCGAAGCGATGGTTGCGAGTTTCATTTTATCTCCTCCAGTGGGACTTCGATGCGGCAGAGTGATCTCCGTACGCGAGTGCGCAAGATAGCAGTCGTTGTCAGGAGGCGCAATGCGCAGTTGCCGGGAGTACAATCGGCCCATGGCAACACAAGAGAAACGCGAAAAACGCGCGGTTGCGGCCCGATCGCTGCGATGTGATATTGCGCTGCTGGTCGATGCCGAGGCGGGTGAGCGCCGGACCAGTGGCTTGTTCGTGCCGGAACGCAGTAGCGTCGAGGCCTATCTGCTCGCTGAACTGCAGCGGCAGGGGTTGCGGGTGACGGTGGTTCCTTTTGTCGCTGGTGTCGATGCCACCGTGGCCGAGCTGCGCGCGCTGAAGCTGCGACTGGTGTTCAACCTGACCGAATGTGTTGACGGTGACCGCAGTCAGGATGCGGCGATTGCCGGACTGCTCGACCTGTTGAAGATTCCCTACACCGGTTCCGGTCCCGGCGGCCTGCGTCTGGCGCGTGACAAGGCGCTGTCCAAATACATCGCTGCAGATCTGGGTGTTGCTGTGCCGCGTTATTTCGTGATTCCGGCCAAGGGCCCGATTCGCAATCCGCGGGTGCCGTATCCGCTGATCATCAAACCCCAGTTCGGCGACGGCTCGGATGAGGTGCGCGTCAATTCACTGGTGAAAAACGAACGCGAACTGGTGCAGCGCGTGCGCGTGCTGCGGCGACGCATTGATGCGCCGCTGATTTGCGAGGAATTCATCGAAGGCCGCGATCTGTATGTTGCGCTGCTCGGCAACAAGCCCGAGGTGATGCCGG
Source organism: uncultured beta proteobacterium (assembly GCA_903933915.1). Lineage (GTDB taxonomy): Bacteria > Pseudomonadota > Gammaproteobacteria > Burkholderiales > SG8-41. Next base: position 6,488 of record CAIZLW010000018.1, read on the forward strand.
CGGTGGAACTGGTGATCGGTCGTCGCGGTCCCGGTGCGCCGACGTTCGCGTCATTCAAGCTGAAAAACGACGGCGCTTACCGCAGTCGCTGGCGCATCCGCTGGCGCGTGGCGAAACTGTCGGGCAATCTGCGACGCGATGTCGAAACGGCGAGCCGTACTATTTTCCATGCGCTGGAGCAGCGCGATTACGGGCGCATCGATTACCGGCTGACGCCGGACGGACGGCTGGTGTTCATCGAAGCCAATGCCAATCCGGATCTGCATCCGCATGCGATGGGCAACAACCAGTGTTTCGCCGGCGTTGCCTGGGGGGATGCGCTGAAGCGTATTGTCGATGAAGCCCTGACCCGGGCGCGCTTAAAAAATAACAATAAAAACAAATAGTTATTGTTAATCCTGGGGGCGCAGCAACGGTGCGGTCAGCGTCGACAGGCCGACGCGTTGGCGGCCCCGGGCATCGAAATTCTCTGCGGACAGCCATTGCTCATGCGCAGCGCAGATCGCCGGCCATTCACGATCGGTGATTGAGAACCAGGCGGTGTCGCGGTTACGTCCTTTGTAGACAATGGCCTGCTGAAACAGCCCTTCGTACGAAAAACCCAGGCGCTGCGCTGCTGCGCGTGACGGCGCATTCAGCGAATCGCACTTCCATTCATAACGCCGGTAGCCGAGCGCGAACGCGTTTTTCATCATCAGATGCATCGCTTCGGTTGCTGCCCGGGTCTGTTGCAGCAACGGTGAAAAATTGAGATGGCCGACTTCGATCACGCCGTTTGCCGGGTCGATGCGCATGTATGACGCAACACCGGTAGCCAGGCCTGTGGCGTGGTCGATGATAGCGTGGAACAGCGGATCGATACCAAGGCAGGTCGTGTTAATCCACTGCCGGTAGGATTCCAGGCTATCGAACGGACCCGATGACAGATAAGTAAATGCCCGACCACTCGGATCGAGCATGTTTGAAGTGTGCAGGTCTGACGGGTGACGTACCGGATCCAGTGGCTCTACGCGGCAATATCGCCCCGTCAATGTTTCGCGTGGTGGTCGCGGCGGCGGCGTCCAGTCCGGCAGAGCGAATCCGATTGGCTGACCGTGTTCGTTCAGGTGCTGTGTCATGTGGATGACGTTGGGGCTTGGCGCTGGTTCTGCGTGTCGTGCCAGTGTTTGAGCCAGCCGGCATTGCCGCCAAGCTGCACCATTTCAAGCAGCGAGTCCGGGATTGGCGGATATTCACGGCGGATATTGCGCGTGTGGTTGATGAAAAAGCCGTCGCGGAAATCGACTTCCAGTTCATCACCGGTTTCGCACATTTCGGTGGCGTTGACGCAGTCGCTCATCACTCGAACGCCGCAGCCGATGGCCGCGCGGTAGGCCAGGAAGGGCATGGACTCGCATAGCAGCCCCAGCCCCAATGCCTGCATTGCGATATAGCCGTTCATCTTGGGCCCCATGCCGAAGTTTTTTCCGGTGACGATGATGTCGCCGGGCTGGCAGCGGGTATGAAAGCCGGGATCGGTTTCCTCGAACAGGTGGGGGATGATGTCTTTGGGGTCGAAGTGCCGTCCCGTAATCACCCAGTTCGGCACCACCCCTCCGGCGTGCCAGACATCATGACCGAGTTTATAACAGCGGCCTTTAAGTACCCATTGGAATTCGTTCATGGCGTGTTTTCCCGAGAATCAGTTCAACTTGCGTGCGTCGGTGATTTTTCCGGCGACGGCGGATGCGGCGACAGTGGCCGGACTGCCGAGATAGAGTTTGGCGTCACGTGCGCCAAAACGCCCGGCATTGTTATTGGTGGCAGTCGACAGCGAGACTTCACCCGAATGCACAGGGCCGATCACGGCGTCGTTGCAGGGGCCGCAGCCCGGCGGCAGCATAACCGCACCGGCTTCTATGAACACGCCGAGCAGGCCTTCGCTGGCGAGCCGGCGGTTGGTGGCTTCGGAGCCCGGGGCGACAAACAGCCGGACATTGGGCGCCAGTCGGCGACCCTTGAGTATTGAAGCGGCTGTCACCAGGTCTTCCCACATGCCGGAGCCGCATGATCCGATGAAGGCGTGATCAATGGCAGTGCCTTCGACTTTGGAGACATCAACGGCATTTTCAACACTGCCCGGCAGCGATACCTGCGGTTCGAGTCTGGAAATGTCGAGGGTGAGATCGGCATCGTAATGCGCATCGGCATCGGAATACACCGGCGTGAAGGGGCGCTGGCCGCGTGACTTGGCATGTTCCAGTATTGCTTTTGACGGCGGCACGAACACGCCGTAGGCACGGATTTCGGTGGGTGTCGAGCAGAGCGCCGCGCGCGAAGCGAGGTCGAACTGGTCCAGATCGCCGGCATATTCAAGTACGCGGTAATCGAGGTCGGCAGAAAGTGCCCCCTGTTTGAGCAAGGCTGCGAAATGAAAGCCGACATCTCTGGCGTGCACTCCCGGCTGTAGTTTTCCCTTGAGCGTCAGACGCACTGTTTTCGGCACCATCACCCAGTTGGTGCCGGTGGCAAGCACGCGGGAGATTTCGGTGCCCATGCGGAAACCGAAAGCGCCGATGGCTCCGGCATTGGTGGCATGGCGGTCATTGTCGAAATAGAACATCCCGGGCAGCAGCATCCCGTTTTCCATCGGGAAAATATGGCCGTGGCCGCCACGGCCGACGTCGAAGAAATTTTTCACGCCCCATTGCGCCGCGGCCTTGCGGTTGAAGGCGCCGCGCTCGGCGGCGCGCGCGCTGCCGTAAATCACGTCATGGTCGGTGACCATCATCACTTTGTCCGGTGTGGCCAGACGGGTGATACCCAATCCGTCGAGTTCGCGTTTTGCTGCCATCACCACGCCATCGTGGATCATGATGAAGTCGGGATCGGGCGATACCACGTCTCCCGGTTTGACGGTGCTGCGTCCGCTTTTTGCGGCCAGCACTTTTTCTACTGCGGTCATGCCCATTCAGTTAACCATCTTTAAAAGTGTTGAGCGTAGTTTTGTGCGGTCACAAGGTCAACAACCGACCCTTACAGGAATTCCCGCGGATCTGTGATGCGTCCGGTGGCCGCGGAAGCCGCGACGGTGGCCGGACTGCCGAGATACAGCTGTGCGTCTTTGGCACCGAAACGTCCCGCGCCATTGGCGACGGCGGTGGATATCGAGACTTCGCCGGAATCGATAAGCCCGGTGCGGCCACTGGCGCAGGGACCGCACCCCGCCGGTATCACCATCGCACCGGCGTCATGGAAAATGTCGAGCAGACCCTCGCGTGTCATGCGCCGCGTGGAATCCTCTGATCCCGGCACCACAATCATACGCACGCCCGGTGCCAGTTTACGGCCCTTGAGAATGGAGGCGGCGATTTCGAGGTCTTCATACATGCCGGACGCGCAGGAGCCGATATAAGTATGGCTGACCGGCGTGCCCGCTACGCTGGATAGATCCGCGGCCTTGTGCGGGCCGCCGGGCAACGCAACCTGCGGCGGCAGTGTGCTGACATTCAGTTCGACCTTGGCGTCGTAGTGTGCGTCGGCATCGGCATAGACCGGCGTGAACGGTCGTTGCGCCCGTTCTTTGGCGTAGGCCAGTATGGTTTCCGAGGGCGGGAAAAACACGCCGATGGCGCGCATCTCGGTTGGCGTGCTGCACAGGGACATGCGCGCGGCGAGGCTGAACTGGTCGAGGTCGCCGGCGAATTCCAGCACCCGGTAATCGATGTCGACATCAAACGCGCCGTCTGTCCCGAGGTGTTTGCCGATGACAAATCCCAGATCGCGTGCGAATACGCCGGGCTGCATTTTTCCCTTGATGGTCAGCTTGACCGACTTAGGTACCAGCGTCCAGTTGGTGCCGGTCGCAAGCACGCGGTTGATTTCGGTGCCCATGCGGATTGCCAGCGCGCCGATACCGCCGGCATTGGTGCAGTGGCGGTCGTTGTCAAAGTACAGCGTGCCCGGCAGCACCCAGCCGCGTTCCGTCGGGAAGATGTGGCCGTGGCCACCGCGACCGGCGTCGAAAAAGTTTTTGACGCCCCAAGCTTCAGCTGCCTTGCGATTGAAGGCGCCGCGGGCGGCCGCACGGTCGTTGACGTAAACCACGTCATGATCGGTGACCATCAGCACACGGTCTGGATCGAACAGGCGGGTGATGCCAAGTGCGTCGAGCTCCTCCTTGGCGCCGCGCACCACCCCGTCATGGATCATCACAAAATCAGGTTGCGGATAGACAATGTCTCCGGCCTTGACGGTAGCGCGGCCGCTGGTACGGGCCAGTATCTTCTCTGCGGCGGTCATGCCCATCGGGGAATTCCGTATTGTGCAAGCAAGTGAGGGGTGGCCGCCAGATGCGGGCCGACGATGAGTATAGCGTGAACGTTTCCCGTAAACGGCGTGCTATATTTTGCCGACACTTCATCGGGGGAGTTCACATGACGCAAGTTCGGTATGCAGCAATATTTGTTCTGGCAGTCATCGCGGGCAACGTCGCTGAGGCGGAGGCGCAATGGAAACCGGACAAGGCGATCGAGATCGTTGCGCCGTCCGGTCCCGGCGGTACCACGGACCGCACCGCGCGCGTGGTCGCAAAAATCCTCATGCAGCACAAGCTGGTTGATGTACCGGTCAACGTCGTCAACAAACCCGGCGGTAGCGGCACTATCGGACTCAATTACCTTAATCAGCATCCGGGCGACGGCCATTACATGATTGTGGCCACCACCGGATCGATCAGCAACCACATTCTCGGCTTGATCCCGTACAACCACACGGCATTTACGCCGCTGTCGATGCTGTTCGAGGAATACCTCAGCGTCACCGTGCGCACCGAATCGCCGATCAAGAGCGGCAGGGATCTGGTGGAAATGCTGAAAAAAAATCCGGAATCAGCCAGCTTCGGCATTTCGACCAGCCTTGGCGGCGCGAATCACACCACGCTGATCACCTGCCTGCGCGCCGGCGGCGTCGACATCAAGCGGCTGAAGGCTGCCGTATTTCCCGGCGGGTCGGCGACCACGACAGCCGTGCTGGGCGGCCATGTGGATGTCGTCAACACAGGTCTTGGCAACATGGTCGCGCATCTGCGTACCGGCAAGCTGCGCGCGCTGGCCATTTCCTCGCCAAAGCGGATGTGGGGTGATTTTGCGTCGATTCCGACCTGGCGTGAGCAGGGCGTTCCGGCGGATTCATCCAGTTGGCGCGGACTGATGGGGCCCAAAGGCATGACGGCCCAGCAGGTCGCCTTCTGGGACAAAGTGATGGCGGCGATGGCGGCAACCGATGACTGGAAAAAGGAGCTGGAGGAAAACTTCTGGGTCAACGGCTATGTCAATGCACAGGCCGCCAAAAAGCGCCTCGATGAGGAATACGTCGAGTACCAGACTGTGCTGACTGAAGTCGGGTTGGCCAAAGCCAAGTAAGGTCGGTCACCCGGCGTGAAATGGACGGCAGCAGGGTGTCGGCAGCACACTGCACTGATCATGGTTTCGTCAACAAGCATCGGCATTTTGCGTGGCGCCGTGTTCGCGCTGGCGCTGAGCGCAGGTCTGCCGGCGGCAGCGACGGATGCCGCTGCGCCTTTCGATCACCTGGTGCGCAGCCCCATGGTGCACTGCGCCTTCTACCGCGACTACGATATTGATCCGCAAACGGGAAACCGGCTGCTGGTCGAGGGTCGCTCCAATTCACTGACGCATTTCCAGCGGCAACGTGGAGAGAGCGTGCGTTCGATCGATACCCGGCGCGCCGGTGCCATCGATGTGCAGGTGGTTCAGGGACGTTACCTGCATTACATCGAGCGCACCGCAGGTATGTATGTAGTGACCACGGTATATGCCTGCCTGGAGCATGATCTGCAGAGCGATGTGTGCATCAATTACGGCGCAGTGAACGCGCGGCATTTCGATGCGCGGGTGCTGCGCGAACCGGACCGGGTTTATGAAGAGCTGCAGGCGCTGGCGGAGCCCGGGTTTTGTGACCACAGCTTCATCCATCTCCAGGAAGCTGCAAATACGCCCCCGCGCCGTTAATGCAGGTTATTGTTTTTATTGAATAATTTATGCCGCCTGCAGGCGGCCGGCGCGGCAGTCTTCAATTTTATTGCGCAGGTAATCCGCGGCCCAGTCGATTTCTTCGACGGTGTTGAAGCGGCCGACGGTGATGCGGATCGAGTTGCCCGCGATGCTGTCGTCCGAACCCAGCGCCTGCAGCACGTGCGACACGCCGCCGGTGGAGCAGGCGGACGTTGATGACACCGCGATATCGGTCAGCGTGGTGACCAGCGAATCGCAGTTCGGAATGTCGAGGCTGATGTTGAGGTTGTTGGCGATGCGCTGTTCAAGATCGCCGTTGAGTATCACCCCCGGCAGATCCCTGAGGCGGTTCCAGAAGCGGTCGCGCAGCATGCGCAGTTGTGGCACTTCGGCGGCCATCTGTTCTCCGGCGATGCGCAGCGCGGTACCCATGCCGACAATCTGGTGCGTCGCCAGCGTGCCCGAGCGCAGGCCGCGTTCATGACCGCCGCCGTGCATCTGGCATTCGATGCGCACCTGCGGGGCGCGGCGCACGTATAAAGCGCCGATGCCTTTGGGGCCGTAGGTCTTGTGCGCGGTCAGCGACATGAGGTCGACCGGCAGTCTGGCAAGATCGATGGTGACCTTGCCAGTGGCCTGCGCGGCATCGACATGGAATAACACGCCGCGCTCGCGGCAGATCGCACCAATGGCGGCGATATCCTGAATCACGCCGATTTCATTGTTGACCAACATCACCGAGGCGAGCACGGTGTCCGGCCGCAGTGCGGCGCGGAAGGTGTCGAGATCGAGCAGGCCGTTTTTCTGCGGCGCGAGACAGGTCACGCTGAAACCCTGCTTTTCCAGCCATTTCATCGCGTCGAGCACGGCTTTGTGTTCGGTCTGCACGGTGACGAGGTGTTTGCCGCGCGACTGCGCAGCCATTGCCGCACCCTTGATCGCGAGGTTGTTCGATTCGGTGGCGCCCGAAGTCCAGGCAATCTCGCGCGCTTCGGCGCCGACCAGTCGCGCGACATCGGCGCGGGCGGCTTCGACGGCGCGGCTTGCCGCTTGACCAAAGGCGTGGGTGCTGCTCGCCGGGTTGCCGAACTGCTCGCGCAGCCAGGGCAGCATGGCGTCGACGACCGCGGGGTCCAGCGGCGTGGTCGCGGAATTGTCGAGATAGATCGGGGTCTGCATTGTGGGCCTCAGTGTTTCTGGGTCAATGCGGCGATTACGCGCTGGCGTTTTTGTTCGACTTCACTGGCGAAGCCGGGGTGGCGCTGCTCGACAAAACCGGTGGCCATGCCCAGTTTCAGCAGGGCGACGGCAAATACCGCCGACAGGTCGTCGAGGTCGGGGCTGACTTTCGCCAGTTGCATGGCCTCGATGGTTTCGTCATACAGTTGCTGCATTGCGTCGTGCAACTCGCCTTCGAACAGTGTGGGTTTGCTCATTGCGTTGTCGTGATTATCGCTGCTGTTAACAGGGTCAATTTTAGCGCGAATCCTCCTCGCCGCAGATTACAATTTCCCGGTGAATATTTTTTATCGTATCGGCGTCGCCCTGTGCTGGATGAGCGTTATTGCCGTCGCCGCGGCGCAGAGTTACCCGAGCCGTACCGTACGCATCGTGGTGCCGATTGCAGCCGGCGGTTCCACCGATGTGTTTGCACGCACGCTGGCCGCCCACTTTTCCGACGCCTGGGGGCAGGGGGTGATCGTCGACAACCGTCCCGGCGCCGGCGGCATGATCGGTTCCGAACTGGTCGCAAAAGCGCCGCCCGACGGTTACAACCTGCTGATGGCTTACACCTCGCATGTCACCAACCCGTCGCTGTGGACGCGCCTGCCTTACGACACGCTGCGCGACTTCACGCCGGTGACCATGGTGGCGCAGGTGCCCAGCATGCTGATCGTGCATCCGTCGCTGCCAGTGAAATCGGTGGCGGAACTGATCAACTTTGCCAAACGCCGTCCCCACGAACTGGATTACGGCAGTTCCGGTGTCGGCACCGCCTCACATCTGGCTGCCGTACTGTTTGCGCAGCGCGCGGGGCTGTTCATGACCCACGTGCCGTACAAGGGTGGGGTGCCGGCGATGTATGAATTGCTCGGCGGACAGATATCGGTGATGTTCGGCGGCCTGACCACGGCTTTTGCCAATATCCGTAATGGCCGCACCCGGGCGCTGGCGATTTCCAGCGCGCAGCGTGCAGCCGTGCTGCCGGAGGTGCCGACGATGGCCGAAGCCGCATTGCCCGGTTATGAGGCGATCGGCTGGTTCGCGCTGTTTGCGCCGGCGCAGACTTCGGGCACGGTGATCCACAAGATCAATGCCGAAACCGTGGCGATGTTCACCCAGCGCGAAATCCGCGAGCGTTTTCTTGCGCAGGGTGCGGATTTTTCGACATCCACACCATCCGAGCTCAATGACCGCGTACGCAGTGAAATTGCCAAATGGCGCGAGGTGATTCGCGCCGCGGATATCAAACCGATGAAGAACTGAATTGATGTCCGTTGCAGCGTGCTAGCATCGTTTTGCGGTAATCAATCGCTGTCAAACAGGGCCGCCCACGGCCCGCTCGGAGGGGATCATGGATGAACTGAAAATCGGCCGCCGCAGCTGGCTCAAGGCGGCGACGGCGCTGGCAGCAACGGGTTTGGCTTCGGGGATGGGCTGCGCGCAGACGGGCGCCGGTGGCGTTGCCGGTGGTTTGCCCGGTCGCAGCGAATATCTGATCCGCGGCGCCACGATCCTGAGCATGGATGCCAAAGTCGGTGATTTTGTCCGCGGCGACGTGCATGTACGCAACGGCGCCATTGTCGCGGTGGCGCAGGAAATTGCTGTTCCCGGAGCAACCGTGATCGATGCTGCCGGCATGATCTGCATGCCGGGGTTCGTCGATACGCACTGGCATTTGTGGACCAGCGTGCTGCGCCCGGTGATCCGCATCGACGATCCCAAACGCGGCTATCAGCCGGTGACCAACCGGCTCGGCCAGTTCTATACCCCGGAAGACAGTTACCGCAGCGTCAAACTCGGCCTGGCCGAGGGGCTGAGCGCTGGCGCGACCACGGTGCACAACTGGGCGCACAACATCCGCTCCCCGGCGCATGCCGACGCCGAACTGCGCGCGATGCGCGACGTTGGTCTGCGCGGCCGTCTCGCCTACGGCACGCCGATGGGTTATCCCGATGATCAGCCGATGGACCTCGACGGCCTGGCGAAAACCAGGCGCGAGTGGATGCCCAACGACGGCATGCTCTCTCTGGGCATTTCATCGCGCAACGTCGGCGACACCACCAACCCGCTGCGCGGCAACATCTCGGTGGAGACTGCGCGCCAGGACTGGGGCGGTGCGCGTGCGCTGGGCTTGCCCATCACCATGCATACCTCGGGACCCAGCCCGATCACGCTGCTCGAGTCCACCGGCCTGCTCGGGCCGGACCTGCAACTGGTGCACCCGCTGCTGACCACGGCGGCGGAACGGCAGATGCTCAGCAAACACGGCGTCAGTTACAGCACGTCGCCGACCGGGGAGTCGCGGCGCGCGGCCAGCGCCGGCGTCATTCAATTGGCGGAACTGCTGCAGGCCGGCGTCAAGGTCAGCATTTCGATCGACCATACCGGCAGTTATGCCTGCGACTATTTCCAGTGCATGCGCATCCTCTACGCGCTGCATCAGCATCGTATCGGACCGAAGGTGCCGCTTACCACCAAGCGGCTGGTGCAGTTGGCGACACTCGACGGCGCAGTCGACCTCGGAATTGCCGACCGCACCGGTTCGCTGACCCCGGGCAAACGCGCAGATATCATCCTGGTGCGTACCGGCGACATCAACATGTCGCCGATCAGCGATCCCTATGAAGCGCTGGTGACGTTTGCGCAGCCGCGCAATGTTGATACGGTGATGGTCGACGGCCGCGTGCTGCGGCGTGCGGGGCAGTTCACCGCGCTGGACCATACGCAGGTGGTGCGTGAGGCTGCGGATTCTGCCGCAGGATTGCGCGCCCGGGCGAGCTGGACTTGATGCTGAGCTGGAAAAACCAGCTGAAAAAAGCCGGCCCCGTCTCGACAGCTTGCGCCGGGGTCAGCGCAGCTTGACGGCGTATTGGCCCGGGCTGTTCAGGCGACCGGGTTACTCACGCTTTCAATGGCGCGCTTGACGCCCATCGGGTCATCGACATTGCGGAACAGCACGTCGCTGGAGCCGCGGCCGCTGACCTTGATGTTGCCGTAGCCGAGCATGCGGCCGAGGATGCTCTGGTCGATCTCGACCGTTTCGATCGAGGTCAGTTTCATTTCTTCGGATTTGCGGCTGATGATGCCGGTCTTGCTGATTACGCGCTTGTTGGTGACGCCGAGTTCGGTGTGGCGCACGCGCAGGTATTCATAGATCGCCAGCGGGAAGGTGATGACAAGGAGCAGCCACAGCACCATCGGGATGCGAACGACCCAGTGCTGTTCGAACAGGCCGGTTATTTCTTCGCCCGCGGAAAGTGATTCGTCGATGTAGGCCATGGTTTATCGCAGGACTGGAACTTTGCGCAGTGTAGCCCGGATGCCGGCCGCGAGGCCGTAATCCGGGCGGGATGTGCACATCCGGAAACGAAGAGGTCGCTTGCGGGCTGAAGCTTGCACCGGATTCCGCTGCGCTGCATCCGGGCTACAACGTCCTGGCTGTATCCCGGATGCAATCTGGTGTGCGCGGCGGAATCAGTGATCCCAGCCGGTGGTCTTCGCGCCTTCGGTGGCGAGCAGCACGTAAGCCATGATGCAGGGTTCCTTGCCGCGATTTTCCCAGTTGTGCATGGTCTGGCGCTGAATGATCACGGTGCCCGGAGTCAGGTGCACTTCTTCGCCGCCATCCAACTGCATCCACAATTCGCCGGCGAGGCAGATCGCGTAGTCGACGGAATCAGTCACGTGCCAGCGCTTGGCCACGCCCGGATCATACTTGGCCAAGCGGAATACCGAGCCGCCGGCAAGGCTGGTGCCCAGTTCCCAGGTGTTCGGATCTTCTTCGGTCATCTCGGCGGGCAGTTTCTTGGTGGCCCACATCGGAATGTTGCCGAAGCCCGGACGCAGCGGGATCGGTTCAATGACGCTGTCCGATTTGACGTAAGCCTTGCCTTCTTTGTTGGTGCCGGTGACGACTCTGCGGAATTTCATGATTGCTACGTTCTCCAGTGTGATGCCGGTTGAAAAAACGCCGGCGCCACTGCGGCGCCGGTTTTACATAAGCTTTTGTTTTTAAATGGTTTTCAGTTTAGCGTCTGACGTCAGCGAAATCCGTGATGCCGTTACGCTACATCAGCTCGAAACCTTGATATTAGCCGCCTTGACCACTTTCTTCCATTTTTCAACGTCGCGGGCGATGACGTCGAGAAACTGCTCCGGCGGTCCGCCCGCCGGTTCGACGCCATCAGCGGCGAGACGCTTTTTCATTTCCTCAGTCTGCAGCGACTTCGCCACCTCCTGGTTCCAGCGCGTGACGATCGGTTTCGGCAGCCCTTTCGGACCCCACAGGCCGTACCACAGCGCGGCTTCATAGTCCTTGACGATTTCGCCGATGGCCGGCGTGTCGGGCAGAGCGGGTGTGCGTTTGGCGGTGGTCACGCCGATACCGCGCAGCTTGCCGGTTTTGACGTGCGGGATGGTTGCCGGCATGGCACCGAAGATCAGCTGTACCTGGCCGCCGAGCAGGTCGGCGATCGCTGGTCCTGTGCCCTTGTAGGGGATGTGTGTCATCTTGGTCGACGTCAGCAGGTTGAACAGTTCGGTGGCGAGATGGGTGATGCCGCCGGTGCCGGTCGAGGCGTAGTTCAGTTTGCTCGGGTTGGCCTTGGCGTGGGCGATCAATTCCTGCACCGATTTAACCGGTACTGAAGGATGCATCGACAGCACGAAGCCAGTGTCGCCGATCATCACGATAGTCTGAATGTCTTTCACGGGATCGTAAGGCAGGGGGTAAAGCGCCGCATTGGTGCCGTAGCTGCCGGAGACCATGATTACCGTGTAGCCGTCCGGCGCTGCGCGCACCGCCATCTCGGCGCCGATGGTGCCACCGCCACCGGCGCGGTTGTCGACGATCACCTGCTGGCCGAAAGCCGTGGTGACGTTGGCCGCGATCAGGCGGGCGGTGATGTCGGTGCCGCCACCCGGTGCAAACGGCACCAGCATGCGCACCGGCCGGCTGGGATATTTGTCAGCCTGCGCCGCAGCGTTGACGGGGATTGCGCAGACTGCAGCGAGCGCCAGCGCAGCGTGCAGATGTTTGACGAATTTCATTTCAGTTCTCCTCCGCATGTTCTGAAAAATCAGTCGGCCTTGATGCCTGCTTCGCGGATGACCTTGGCCCATTTGGTCATTTCCGACTGCAGGTACTTGTTTGAATTTTCAACGCTGCCGCCGATCAGATCGACACCGGCGCCGGCGAAGCGTCTGATGGTTTCAGTGTCACGCAAGGCCGTATTGATGTCGGCGTTGATCTTGTTCAGCGTGACGCGCGGTGTTTTGCTGGTGGCGAACACGCCATACCAGACGTCGAAAGCGTACCCGGGCAGACCGTTTTCGGCGACCGTCGGCAGGTCCGGCGCCGCCGGGCTGCGTTTGGCGCCGGTGACCGCGAGTGCGCGCACCTTGCCGCTCTTCGCATGGGGCAGGATCGTGCTGACGCCGGCGATGGCCATCTGCACTTCACCGGTGAGCAGCGCCGTGGTGCTGGGGCCGGTGCCCTTGTAGGGTACATGCACCATGTCGATCCCTGCAATCACGCGGAACAGTTCGGAACCCAGGTGTGAGGCGCCGCTGACCCCGCCGGAACCGAAACGCAATTGACCTGGTTTTGATTTTGCCAGCGCCACCAGTTCGGCGACTGATTTTGCCGGCACCGATGGATGCAGCGCGAGCACAAAGGGCTGTGAACCGACGATGGTAATTGCGGTGATATCGCGACTCACGTCGAATGGCAGGTTTTTGTACAGCGCCGGCGCGTAGGAAATGCCCACGCTCTGCAGCAGCAGCGTGTAGCCGTCGGCTACCGCCTTGGCGGTGATGTCGGTGGCAATCACGCCGCCGCCGCCCGGACGGTTGTCAACGATGGCCTGCTGGCCCCAGACCTCGGTCAGTTTTTGCGCCAGCAGCCGCGCGATGATGTCGGTGCCGCCGCCCGCGGCGGATGCGGCCAGCAGGCGCACCGGGCGTTCGGGAAAAGTTGCCGCGGCTGTGGCCGTGCTGATGCTGGCGATGGCCGCGACAGCAATACAACGGTTAATCATATTCATGTAGGGTCCCCTCCTGATCCGGCATTATGGCTCAGGCCGAAGCCGTGCCAACCCTGGCCTGCAGCAGTGCGTAATTTGCAGCATCCATTTTGATCTCGCCGCGGTTGATCTGGCGGTCGATTTCGGTGACGGCATCGTTGGCGGGCGTCGCGATGCCGAGTTCCCGACCCTTGCTGGAGACCAGGCCGCTGATGAAGGCGATTTCGCTGGCGCGGCCTTTCAGGTGGTCATGAATCGGCGCGGTGCGGCCGCCGCCGACATGGGACAGCAGCGTTTTCATCGTGGTGATCAGGTTTTCATCGCTGGAGCCGGCGAATTCATCAGCGCGCAGTCCGAAAATCGGTTCCATGCGGTAACCCAGCGCCTTGCCGACGTTCATCGATTCACGGCCGAGCTTGACCGAGATGTCGAACATGCCGGGTAGTGCCGCCGCCTCGAAATTGCGCAGGCCGAGCAGGCTGAACGGCCCCATGGTCATGCTGTTGGCAATCAGCTTGGTCCACTTTGCGCCGTAGATGTTGTTGGTGACGTCGCAGCGGCCGACCTTGCCGAGGATGGCGCAGATTTCCTTGACCCGCGGTGTCAGCCGGCCATCGAGTTCACCGACGCCGAACCACGAACCCTTGCGCGTGGTGTTGCGCTGGATCTGGCCCTGCGTAAACAGTTCCGCCTGCAGTTCGACCACACAGCCGACGACGCGCTCGCGGCCGATGATGGAGGCGATTGCATCATCGTTCATGCCGTTCTGTGCGCCGACAATAACGCCGTCGGCTTTCAGGTAAGGCTTGATGAATTCAGCCATCCAGCGCGTGTCGTTGGATTTGCACGCCAGGAAAACGATATCGAATTCGAGGTTGGCCGAAGCCATGTTGCACAGGTTCAGCGCATTGACCGGCACCTGGAACTGGCTGTCCTTGAACTGGATCTGCAGGCCGTTGGTTTTCATCGCCCGCACATGCGACGGCCACTGGTCGATCAGGGTGACGTCAAAGCCACCCTGCGTCAGGTCGGCGCCGATGCTGCTGCCGATGGCGCCGGTGCCCAGTACTGCGATTTTGCGGTTTTTCATTGTTGTGCCGCTTCCTTTTTTAGGGTCGCTGGTCGTGCTGCAAAAAGTATTGCAAAAAACGGCCATTCCCGCGAGTCTCCTCCCGGGATGAGGGTTTGATGGATTTGATTAATTTCGTTGTGCGGCCAATGCCAGCAGTTCGCGTACCGAATGGTTCTCGATGTCGAGCGCGACTTTGGCAATGGCATCCACCGGCAACTGGGGATTGATGCCGCGGAATTTTTCGGTCACGCCTTTCGCATCAACCGGATTGTCGATGGATCCCGTTGGATTGAGGATGTCGGTGCGCACCCACTGGCCGTCTTTTTCTGCGGCGACCCAGCCGGCGAAGTGTTTGGGATACAGCGCGTCGAGTTTGGGATCGTGTTCGCAGTCGAGTTGCGCGGCGAGTTTGATCAGCGCAGGGTCGCCCATGCGTTCTTCGGTGAACTGCGGCGGCAGCACCTTGCCGTCGACCAGTGCCGCGGCAATGACATAACGCAGGCTCATCTGCGCGTTGAGCGCGCTGCCCGGCGCATAAGCGAAACCGCACTGCACGTCGACCACGTTGGAAAGGCCGACTTTCACCTTGCGCTTGAGATCCCACGGCGCGCCGATCTTGTTGCGTACGGCCAGCGCCGCATCGATATAGGCATGCGTACTGCCGCAGCAGGAATAGGGCTTGATCGAATTGGTTTCGGTATGCCAAACACGGCCGAGGTCGCGGGTCAGCAGCGTTGCATCCGAATCATCGGAGTGCGCCTTCAGCACGCCGCCGTCGCCGTATTCATAAATCTGGGTCGGGCCGGTGAAACCCAGTGCGGCGAGTTCAGCGGCGAGCACGCCGGAATGTGCGGCTTTGCCCGCGTGCAGACGTTTGCTCATGGTGCCGTCGGCGTTGAAGGCCCAGGTGCCGGCGCCCTGTGTGCCGGCGAGGCCCAGCGCCCATGACGTTTGCTCTGGATTCAGTTTCAGCAGGGAGGCGCAGGCCGCTGCGGCGGCAAACGGGCCGTAGATGCCGGTGATGTGCCAGCCGCGCAACCGTGTTGCCGACGGATTCGAGGCGAGGCTGGAGCGGATCATGGTTTCGTAACCGGCGGCGATGGCGGTGACCAGCGCCTTGCCGTCGGCATTGAGTTTTTCGGCCATCGCCAGTGCGGCCGGCACTGCCACTGCACCCGCGTGCAGCTTGGCATTGTGATAATCGTCGAGCTCGAAAGCGTGCGATGCAACGCCGTTGACCAGTGCCGCATCGGCAACGCGCATCGATGCATTCTTTTCACCCCAAACCGTGGCTTCGCCCTGGCCGCTGCTCCCGGCGCGCGCCCACTTCAGCATCATGCCGGCCCACGGTGTGCACCAACCGTAAACACCGCAGCCCAGTGTATCGAGGATGGCGATGCGCACGACTTCGCGGGTGCGTTGCGGAATGTCCTCGTATTTGAGGCTGCTGATCCAGGCCGCGAGTTCACGGGTCGGGGCGCCGACGGCGCGACGGTCGTTGTTCATTGCATGCACCTCCTCAAGTATGCCGGCAGTTTACCTCACGGCGGCATTTTGAAAACGCTGGCCTATAATTGAAGTCCATATAATGTAGTAAAACCATGTTCGCTTCCTTGACACATTTTTACAGCCAGCCGCATACTTCATTCAATGGTGAATTTCGCAGCATTTGGCAATGCATTAACGGGGTTTTTCCGGTCCAATTGACTGATTAGAAGCCATCAGGAGTCTATATAATGGAATATGATGTGATTGTTGTTGGTGGCGGCAATGCCGCCTGTGCCGCAGCCGTATCGGCGCGCGAAAACGGTGCCAAAAAAGTGTTGCTGCTGGAAAAAGCGCCCAAGGGGCAGCGCGGCGGCAACACCCACTTCAGCGGGGCGATTTTCCGCTTTGTGTTCAACCATGCCGAAGAAATCGACCGCTTTGTGCCGGACGTTGAAGAGGAATATCCGGGTTTTCATTCCGGCGTGCCGACTTACCCGCACGAAGCCTTCACCGATGACCTGATGCGTGTCACCGACGGCAAATCCGATCCTGAACTATCGAAGCTGCTGATCGACGAATCCTACGACACCACCTGCTGGATGCAGGACGTCGGCAAACACCACTTCGAACTGGCCAAGTCGGTGATGGGCATCAAGGTCGGCGACAAGATCAAATGGCCGAAAGGCGCGATCGTGCGCACCGTGCACGAAGGCGTCGGTCTGTCTCAGCAATGGTTCAAGACCTGCGAAGACATGAAGGTCGAGATCCGCTACGAGGCGCATGTGCTGGATCTGGCTTTTGACGGCCAGGGCGCGGTGCGCGGGGTCAAGGTGCGCGGCCAGAAGGGGCTGGAGACGATCAAGGCGCGCGCCGTGATTCTCGCCAGCGGCGGTTTCGAAACCAATCCGGCCTGGCGCACCCACTTCCTCGGCCAGGAATGGGGCCACGCCAAAGTGCGCGGCTCGAACTTCAACTACGGCGACGGCCTGCGCATGGCGATCGACGCCGGTGCGATGCCCTGGGGTCACTGGGGCGGCTGCCATGCCACGCCCATTGTTGCCAGCGCCCCCGACTACGGCCGTAAGGACCTCACCGACAAGACCAATCGCCTGTCCTATCCGTACGGCGTGATGATCAACGTCGAAGGCAAACGCTGGATCGATGAAGGCGTTGATTTCCAGGCCTTCACCTACGCCAAATACGGCGGCCTGATCCTCAAGCAGCCGAAGAGCCTGGTCTACCAGATCTTTGATGCCAAATCGATGCACCTGCTCGAGCCGCGTTACTCCACCAGCGAACCGTTCAAGTCCGACACGCTGGAAGGTCTGGTCAAACAACTCAACGTTGACCACGCGCAGGCAATGAAGTCGCTGAAGGAATACAACGACGCCTGCGGTCGCGGCGGCCCGTTCAATGCCGCAGCGCTCGACGGCCTGCACACCGAAGGCATCGACCCGCCGAAAACCAACTGGGCACAGAAACTCGACAAGCCGCCTTATGTGTCGTGGCCGGTCACCGGCGGCATCACCTTCACCTTTGGTGGCCTGAAGATCGACAAGCAGGCGCGTGTGATCTCCACCGGCTGGAAACCCATTCCCGGCCTCTACACCTGCGGCGAAATGGTTGGCGGCCTGTTTCATTACAACTACCCGCTGGGCACCGGCCTGATGTCGGGCATCGTGTTCGGCCGTATCGCCGGTCGTGAAGCGGCGAAGGAAGCGGTGGGCGGCAAGGCCAAAGGCAAGGTCGTTAAAAAGGCCTCGTCGAAAAAAGCGGCAGTCAAAAAGCCTTCCCCGAAAAAAACATCAGCGAAAAAAGCACTGGCGAAAAAAGCGGCAAAGCCGGTGAAGAAAGCGGTGAAAAAGAAATAACCGTTTTCAGCGTGAGGCAGTCAAATAAAAAGCCGGGGCGGGTCCCCGGCTTTTTGTCGTACAAGGTCCGCGTGTGGTTGGCGCGGGAGGTTATTGCTAAAGTGTCGGCTGAGAACAAGAGGTCGGAATGGCTGCCTTCTTCAAATCCCGAAAACCGGTTTATGCCCTCGGCGCTTTCGCCGGGTTTCTGCTGGCCACCGTGTTTGTCGTTTATGCGGTGTTTGCCTCGACCAATTCCACCGCCGCCATCGGATTGATTCTGATCCCGGTTTACGGTGTGATCGCCGCCTTGATCGGCTGCGCCGTGGTCTATACCGGTTTTGCTGCAGCAGACGTGATGGCCGACCGTCTGACATGGCGCAGTCCACAGGCATTGACGGCCAGTGTATTTGTTGCAGTGGCATTGCTGTTCGGCGCGGCGGTGCTGCTGTATCGCGATGCGCTGGCGGTGGCGTCCAATCCGGATTCGTCGCCCGATCAACTGATGGCGGTCAGCCAGCGCTGGATTCCGCTGTGGCGCGTCGAGGTCTTTGTTGCGCTGGCGCAGAATCCGTCATCACCGGGCGTGTTGCTGGCGGCGATGGCGGAGCAAAGGGAAAGCCACGCGCTGGTGTCACTGGTCGGTGCCAATCCCGGCACGCCGGTGGCGACGCTGGAAAAAATTGTTGCCGGTTCTCGCAGTTACGAACGTGTTGCCGGCGTGGCCGAAAATTCGCAGATCACGCCAGCGATTGCGGAACGGCTCGCCAATGTGATGCCGAAGGATTTTCGGGATGATCTGGAATACAGGCTGTACCAGACCTTCGTGCTGGCGGCGCTCGCGCGCAATCCGGCGACGCCGCAGCCGGTGTTTGATCAACTGGCTTCGCGTTACAACCCTGAATATTTCCTGGCAGTGGCGATCATTTATTCCGATCGCGCGAGCTGTGCGCAGATTGCGCGGGCCGGTGAAGCCGGCGGCGATAATGAAGTGTTGCGCACCACGGCGCAGTCGCAGTTGAGGCGGCGCGGGTGTTGAGGCCTCAGATTTCCTGAGGATCCAATGGCAATACTCTTTCCGGCCGGAATGGGGTGCGGTTGCTGTGGTAAATCCGGGCGCGGATGATATTGGATGGATTGATATAGTTATAACCGTTGCTTGGGCGTTTAACGCAAATGACCGGCAGGTCAAGAAGGGTTTCCACCACCTTTCGTTCCGTTTTGACGTCAGGCATCGCGCCGGTTACGTAAACGTATTGTTCCCACCCTCCCGTGAGCTCAAGATGTACGAGCGCTTCCATCGGGCTGCCTGGCCCAGCCTGTTCCGTTCTGCGCCATTGAGGCCAGCGTTTGTCCAGTTCAACCATGAATGCCGTTTTATCGGTGACCAGTTTTGCCGTGGTAATGCCGGGCGGCAGAATGTTCAGGAGTGGTAATCCGGTATCGACCTCGATGCTGGCGATGTGATTGGGATTAAGTATGCTGAAGGGATTGCCATTACCCAGAATCAGGGAGCCGCGCGTGAACAGGGTGCGCGGATGGAGCTTCTTGACCACTTCGAGCGCTAACGCCGAGGTCACCTGCTGGTAGGTTCCCTGCTGGCCGTTGGTCTTGAGAACGGTGATTTTTATCGACATGTGTTTCAGCATACCGAAAGTCGGGTTTGCGGTATATCGCGGCATGAATCCGGGGCGGGGTGTGCTTGTGAATCGGCGGGGGTAAAACCTGTGTAAAATCTTCGTTTTAGAATTTTAGAATGCGAATCGTAAAGTGTTTATTCAACGTATTCGTGTGCTTGATTCCCCGGGGGTTAAAATTCACGCCATAGTTTTTGCTGCGCTGATGCTGGCTTTTCCGGCAATGGCTTCCGAGCTCAGTGCGGCGGCGCGTGCCTTGATCGTCAAGGCCGAGAATGACTGCAAGTTTGAGCAGGGTGTTTTCCGGGTGCGGCCATCCGCTATTTCGCGGCACGATCTGAATGGTGACGGTAAGCCGGACGAAATCGTGGATACCGCAAAGTTTTCCTGCAGTACGGCGGCCAGCCTGTGGGGCGGCTCCGGCGGCACTTACCTGTATGCGGTGGTGAACGGGAAATCCACCGAATTTTTTGCTCATGGATGGCGTCTTGCCGATGTCGGCAGGCAGAAAGTGCTGCTGTTATCGGTTCACCATTCCGAGTGCGGCGGCGGTACGGGCTCCTGTTATCGGGCGTATGTCTGGTCAGACGGTGAATTCAGGACCACAAAGCCGTGATCAATGAATGAAAGGGTGAGGAGTGATGGCGAAAAAGCATGAATCCGGTCGGCAGGCCGCGCATACAGGCGGTTCGTCCGGGGATGCATCCCTGGTGACCCGTTTTGGTGACTATGTCATGGATAACCGTTTACTGATTGCCTGGGCGCTTGCCACCTGCCTGTGGACCTGGCACGGCCGTATTCATGAGGTTGACCCGATACATCAGCGCCATGATCTCGACATCCTGATGACGAATGCGCGGGTGTCGATCGATAAATACGTTCAGGAAAAAAACATGCTCCCCGAGACGTTGCCGGATCCCTTTCTCGCCGGATTCATAAAATACAGCCCGATAAACCCGGATGCGCAGCCGCCGACTTATTCTCTGGAAGGCAGCCTGATGAGTGTCACGGAGTATTGGAGCAACGTGAACGGCGGAGTGGCGAAATGATCAATTCACTCCGGAATGCGGGAAAGCAGGGCGGTTTCACACTCATTGAGCTGTCGATGGTGGTGGCCATCATCGGCATCATCGCCGCCATCGCCATGCCCTACTACCGGGACTATGTTGAAGATGCGCATGCTGCGGAAGCGCTGGCGGTATATCACGGGATTGTTGAAGAGGCGCAGACCATGGCCCAGGAATCAGGCAGCAATATCTGCGATCTGCCGGGGCGTATCAATGGGGTGACTTCGCCGGTCTATACAGCTATTAGGGCGAAAGGTGACGCCCGCCTAAAGGATCTGAATCCCAAGCTGTGGTACCCGAACGCCAGTCATATTCTTGTTGAAAACAGCGGCACTGGAGCCGGCCGTTACCGGTTCACCGTTCAATTCGGCGGAGTCGGCGCTCAGCAGGTCTTGCGAATACACCGTCTGGCTTTGCATTTCAAAAAACTGGGTGTCTTTAACCGCTGGGTATCGGATCAACGTTCTTTGGCCGCGTTCAGCGTGTATGTCGGCCCCTGCAAGCCCTGACCGGTTTTCCGCCGTAGGGCTGCAGTGCTTGTCACGGAGAATTAGCGCTTTTTCTTGGCGTTTTCTTTTTTGTATATCTTCTCGACCGTTTCTTCCTCGATCTTGTAATAGGCTTCAAGGCCGATCAGGTCTTCAATCTGCTTGCGTGCGGTGATGTATTCGTCGGTCTTGATGCCGGTGTAATCGCCGGTCTTGCGTAACTCCAGCAAGGCCTTGCGCATGAAGTGGAACTGCACGCCGACCGAGAGGATGGCGTCGATGCTGCCGGCGTAGCCCATGTCTTCCAATTGCTTGAATGAGTACAGCGGTCGGCCGTCGCGGTTGCCGCGGCTCTGCACATAGACCATCGGCAGTTTGCAGTCCTTCGGCGCGCGTTTGGTTTCCTCCGGGGTGCGCGGGAAGATCAGGCCCATGTCGGCGCCCTGGTCACGAGACATCAGCATGCGTTTGACCGCTTCCTTGTAGCCCTGTTCGCGGCAGGCGTCGGAGCGGGCGATGATGACGAAATCCTTGTCGGTCTTGTCGCGCTGTTCGCAGGCCATGCGGATCTTGTCGCGGAACTCGTTGAACGGAATGTTGTGCGCGACATAGGTGTGATAGTGCGCGCGTTTCGGAAACAGCTGGTCTTCGATGTGCACGCCGGCGATGCCGGCGCGGATGCATTCGCGCACCGTGCGCATGGTGTGCAGCGGTTCGCCCCAGCCGGCGCCGGCATCCATCACCACCGGGATATTCACGGCGTGGGCGATGTTGCCGCCGACGGTGAGCTGTTCATTCATCGACAGCAGGGGTTCGCTGATGGTGGTGCTGCCGCCGGTGACAAAGCCGCCGTTGTAAATGGTCTTGAAGCCGACGCTTTCGGCGAGGCGTGCGGTCAGCGGGTCGTGCACCGCGGGGAGTTCAAGGAATTTGCCGGATTTGACGAGGGCGCGGAGCTTGGTGGTGGCGCGTTGCATGAATATCCTTTCTGCAAAGGTAGCGATCGATTACAAGCTGTGCATGATAGCCAGCTGGCGACGACCCGGCTGCCTGGGGTCCGCATACTGCGCAAGTGCCGCAGAGGCGCGCTCCGGGCGGGGACGGCAGAGTGACGTTATTTGGGAAGACGCATGGCGGCGTCCTCATACGTCCCCTGTTCCGCATCGAGATGGCAGCCCGAGCAGTTGCTCTTTGATCCGACCTTCGGATGTTTCCACAGGGCATCCGGGATTTCATGGTGCTTTTCCAACCAGTACCCGGTTTCGGTGACGCGCAGCGCCGTCATGGTCGCCGGTATGGAACGGTTGATCTTGAAAGCGGCTTCCGTTATGCCGGTTTCAGCTGCATTTTTTTCCAGAAATGCGCTGATTTCGGCAATGACATTCGCGTCCAGCCCCAGTGCTTCACCGAAGTGCTTGTCCTGTTCGGCGAGCATTTTTTTCCAGGATCGCGCCGGCAGCAATGTCGGATGGAAGGCGACGTGACAGCTCGCACATTCGGTACGCCATAGCGGAAGGTCGGGCAGCGCCTTGCCGACGAAGGGGAGGTACGGGCGATCCGGCGATTCAAGGATCTTGTCGCGAAAAAAGTAAACCCCGCCGGCCAGGGCGGCTGCCAGCAGCAGGATGCCGATCAGCGGGTAAGCGGATGTTGCCGCTTCAGGGGCGGTGCCGTCCTTGAGGCCGGTAATCATCGACTTGGCCAGGTTTTCATGATGGATGATGCTCTCCACCACGACACCGGTGATGTGCAGGCAGGCGAGGATCAGCATTGCCCATGCGGCCCACTCATGTAATCCCTTGAGGGATTCCCCCAGCGCTGAATCCCTCAATCCTTTGAACAGACCTTGCGACTCTTCCGTGCCGAGCACGATCCATCCGGTCGCACTGATCAGCAGACCCAGTCCGATCAGCGTGTAGATTGCCCAGCTGCCCGCAGGGTTGTGGCCGATGTGGCGTTCACCTTTGCCTTTGGCGAGGCGGTTGACATAGCTGACCACCTGGGCTGGACCAAACAGGAACGAACGGAACCTTGCGTAACGGTTGCCGATGAACCCCCAGCTGATCCTGAAAACCAGCAGGCCAAGAATCAGGTAGCCGGTGAAGACATGCACATCCCGCCACCGGTCTGAGTCGCCGGTGAGCAGGGCAATGAAAAAGGAGGGCACCAGCAACCAGTGAAAAACCCTGACCGGGTAATCCCAGACCAGGATGCGGCTTGCAGCCTGTTCAGGAGGCTTTGTTTCGGTGTCAGACATGTCGGAATTGGCCGGAACACGCCGCATCCCGCGCAGCAGTATTCCGGCTGTGCGCGAGCGCAGTTATTGGGGGATTTTCGTGTTTTTGCCGGAGAATTCGCCGGCATCGGCGTCGCTGTGGCAGGCGTTGCAATTGGCCTTGCTGCCCACTTTCGGCAGTTTCCAGGTTTCGGCGGCTACTTTGCGATGCTCTTTTTCAAAGTACGCCGTGTCCGAAATCCTCAGCGGTGTTTCTGCCGGCGCAATCGATTGCAGGAATTTTGCGGAGCGCCGGCTGGTATTTTTTTCCGCGCTGTTATTGACCAGATAGGCGGTGATTTCAGCATTGACTGCAGGGCTGAGGCTGGCGTCGGCGCCGAAATGCTTTTCCAGTCCGCTCATCATTTTTTGCCATGAGCGCTGCGGCAGCAGGCCGGCCGGGTAGGCCATGTGACATGCCGCGCATTCGGTTTTCCACGTCGCGGCACTGTTTGTGGCCGGCTTTGCAGACTGTGCTGCAACGAGTGACGGGATCAATGATGCGGCAATCAGGCAGGTCCAGCGGATGAGTTTGTTCGGCATGGCGGTCTCCTTTATTGCACCGATAGTACATAAGCGATGAAGTCGCCTTTTTCCTGTGCCGTGCAGGCGCGCTCGAGTACATCCTGACAGTTGCGCTTGAACCATTTCTCGACATTCGCGGAATCACTGAAGCGCTGTTTGTTGGCGGTGGGCGACAGGGGCAGTATTTCTTTGCTCGTGCGCTCATGTTTGCCGGCGTTCCTGGGACTGTCGGTATGACAGGTTGCGCAACTGAGTTGCTTGCCGCTGCTGTGCTTGACGGCTGCGTGGTAGAAACGGTCGCCGGTAGCCGCGGAGAAACCCTTGAAGGCCGGATTTTCCTGTTTGGCCTGTGCGGTGTGCGATTCGAGTATTTCAGCCGGACTTGCCGCCTGGGCAATCCCGATGGGCAGAAGGAAGGTCAGTATTGCGAGTGCGCGTCTCATTGGCATACTCCTCAGTGGTGGCAATCGCATTTTTGATGCGCTACAGCTCTTTATAGTATCCGCCCCGCATGGAGGGGTATTGATATACATCACACAACCCATGGAATTTAAGTAAGTAATTGATTAAATTAATTATTTATTGTGATTTTCGTAGTCACAGTAATTTTGCAGGCAACAACAGATGCAGCGGCTCCCCACAGGAATTTCCGTTGCCTGCTGTTGCGGCGCCTGACGCGCGGGTTGGTGTGGCGTCTAAAACCGGCGGCCTGTTCGTAGAGAGTCGGCGCAACTGTATTAATATCGGGTGGCAGGACGCATGGTTTCTAAGTGGAAAAACCAGTGAAAAAACGGTCGCCCTGCGTTGAACTCTTGAATCTGACTCTGGAGCGTTGATGAAGACAGCAACAAACCGCGTGCGCGGCGTTGAACACGACATCGTGCAGACCCCGCAGGTTGGCGACGTGTCGCCTTATTACGAGCCGCAGGGCAATGAAGTGGCGATTTTCGAGGCCGCGTACAAGCGCCGGCTGCCGATCATGCTCAAGGGCCCGACCGGCTGTGGCAAGACGCGATTCCTGGAATACATGGCGTACCAGTTGAAACGTGCGCTGGTGACGGTGTCCTGCCATGAAGATCTGACCAGTTCCGATCTCGTCGGCCGCTTCCTGCTCGAAGGTTCAGATACCGTGTGGCATGACGGCCCCCTGACCCGCGCGGTGAAAGTCGGCGCGATTTGCTACCTCGATGAAATCGTCGAGGCACGCACCGACTCCACCGTGGTGATCCATTCGTTGACCGATCACCGGCGCAAGCTGACCATCGAGAAAAAAGGCCAGGAAATCGACGCGCATGAGGATTTCATGCTGGTCATCTCCTACAACCCGGGTTACCAGACCGTGCTCAAGGATTTGAAGCCTTCGACCAAGCAGCGTTTCATCGCGATCAATTTTGATTTTCCGGCAGAGGACGTCGAGCGCAAGATCCTGGTCAAGGAAGTGCCGGGCACCAAGCCTGATGTCGCGGAGAAGCTGGTGGCGATTGGCCGCAAAGCGCGGCTGCTGAAAGACCACGGTCTTGAGGAATCGACGTCGACCCGTGCGCTGGTATACGCAGCGAACATGATCGGTGCCGGTCTGGATCCGGTGGTGGCCTGTCAGGTGGCGATGGTCAATCCGATTACCGACGATGCCGAACTCTCCGATGCGCTGATGGAAATCGTCAACGCGCACTTTGCCTAACCACCGCATAAGCTACTGCGCGTCCGGTGTGCGGCGTCGCGTGCTCGCCAAATGGCTCACCTAACTTTCGGTTAGGTCTCGCCATTTGGCTGCGCGGCTCCTTGCGCACCGGCCTGCTCGCTACGCTTATCCGGCAGTTAGCCATCTGATTGAAGCTGTTGGTCATATAAACTAAATTCATGAAATACACCCCCACCGTTACGCAGACTTTCGCCGGGATCAAGGATCTCAGCATCGCCGCGCACAAGGAAGTCGAGGCGGTGCTGCCGGTGATTGCACCGCATGGCGAAGCCGATACGCTGTACTGGCTGGAAGCCTGCAAGGCGCTGTACAGCTTCGAGCGTGACGCCGGGCGGGCTTTTATTCGAGGCAGTCTGGAAGCGGAGCAGATCTCCGAGGAAGTGCGGCAGTGGACCGGCCAGGCGCTGGCGTTCATGCAGTGGCGGGCATCGTGGCGCGCGCTGGAAGGCTTCATGGCCAATGTCGCCCGTGCTTATGGATCGCTGGGTCATGCCGGCGAAAAACGCTGGGCGGAAATCGGCTTTGCCTGGTGCGCGCGTCAGATCGAAAGCGGCGCGGCGTATTTTTCGATGCCGGTGCTGGAACTATCGGGCCGCCTGGGCGGCATCACTGCGATCGAACAGATCGCCAGCTCGGCCGATGAGTTGTATGAGTCGCGCAAGCTGATGCTGGGTACTTATCTGACCGGCGCGGTGCGCGTGCGCAACCTGCTCGGCGCGCAGGCGATACTGCCGTGGGCTTCGCGTGGCGCCGACATCCTGCAGACCGGGCGCGCCCGCGGCGAGGCCTATTTCCGGCTCGAATCCGAGGAAAGCCTGTCGATGCTGCTGGAGCATCTGCCCGGTTACCGGCTGACTGATCGCAACCGGTTGCTCGCCATGCTGCTCGATGTCTGGTTCGGTGGCGAGTTTGATCTGAAGGAAAGCACCTGGTCGCCGGAAAAAGGGCGTCCGTTCATCGAGACCGACGGCAAGAGCATTTATTTCCCCGCGGTGATGGCCGATCGCGAGGAGGCGATTATCGCGCTTCTGCATACCGCCGGGCACATGCGCTACCGCACGTTCGAGCGCAAGGCATTGGAGCAGATGTTCGCCGAAGCCAACTTGGAGTTGCCGAAAGCCGGCGCAGTGTCGTGGGCGCCTTTGTTCATCAAGTATGGTGATGACGCGCTGCGCTTCCAACTGCTGTTTGATATCTGTGAAGACCTGCGTATCGATGCCGGCGTGCAGCGCAATGTGCCTAACTACCTGAAGCGCATGCGCAATGCGGCGCATGCGCTGAACACGCGCCATGCCGAATCCGCGGGCTATTACGATCTCGCGCTGGAGAGCATCGAGGCGGCCCTGGTGCATCTGGCCGGCGGTGCGGCCGATGAACGTTTTGCGGCATTGCTGGTTCCCGGTGCAACGGTGGCTGATGCCTATCGCGCGGCGGCTAAACTGTATGCGGGCACAAAGCTGCCGCCGGTCACTGATCTGGAAGCCTTCCAGGCGGCGTATCTGCCGGGACGCAGCCCGAACGCAACGCGACTGGCGCATCCGCAGGAAACCGACGAGCAGTCCGACCAGCAGCAGGCCGGTGCCGAGCAGCAGAGCCAGGAGCAGGAAGAGGGCGGCGAAGAAACCGAAGCCTCGAAAAACGCTGAATCCGGCGAGCAGCAGGAGGACGGCGAAAAGCAGGAAGTGCCGAGCTACGGCGATTCCTCGGGCCAGTCGGCGCGGGCTTCGGGTCAGAGCGACAAGGAAGGGCCCAACACCGGCAGCAGCGACAAGGGCATTCCGTACCCGGAGTGGGATTACCGCGAGTCGCGCTACAAGCGCAACTGGAGCTGGGTGCAGGAGAAACGCCTCGCCGAATCGAATATGGGCGAGACCAACCGCCTGATGAAGCAGTACGAAATGGCGCTGAAGCGGCTCAAAAAAGCCATCCAGTCGCAGAAGCCGACTCGCGCCGCGCCGCTGACCCAGCAGATGGACGGCGACGATATGGACCTCAATGCGGTGGTGTCCTTTGTCGCGGAAAAACGCGCCGGGCAGTCGCCGCGGCCGGCGATCTACAAGCGGCGCGAAATCCGCCAGCGCGAAGTCGCGGTGACGCTGCTCGCCGACATGTCGACGTCAATCATGCAGCACCTGCCGGAAGGCGGCGGACGGTTGGTGGATCGCATCCGCGCCGGCGTGCTGCTGTTCGCGGAAAGCCTGGAGGAAGTGGGCGACGCCTATTCGATCGCCGGTTTCTGTTCGAAATACCGCGACAACGTCAGCTATTACACGCTGAAGGGTTTTGATGAACACATGTCCGACGACATCCGTGCGCAGATCGGCGGCATGTCGGGACGGCTGGCGACGCGGATGGGCGCAGCGATCCGCCACGCCACGGCGTCGTTCGAAGGCGTTGAGAGCCGGAGGCGCCTGCTGCTGTTGCTGTCAGATGGCCGGCCCGAGGATTACGACGACGGTGGCGACCGGCGTTACCTGCACGAAGACACGCGCATGGCGGTGAAGGAGGCGGTAGCCAAGGGCGTGCATCCGTTCTGTGTGACGGTGGATACCATGGCCAACCAGTACTTGCCGCAGATCTTCGGGCCCGGGCATTATCTCGTGCTCGATCACATCAACAGCCTGCCCAACAAGCTGGCGGAGATCTACCTGCGATTGCGGCGCTGAGGTTGCGGCGGCCGTGCCATCGGCCGCTAGGCTTCAAAAAGGTCGATGGCTTTTCTGCAGATGGTGACGATCCGCTTGTATTTCGTTTTGCGTTTGCGCCGGCTGGCGTGCTCGGGAATGTCTTCGATGTTCTTGATGATGTTTTTGAAGGCGCGCAGCAATTGCTTTGATTCGGACAGCAGCCTGGGATGTTTGCGCAGCGCTGAAAAGTCCTTGCGGGTCAAGGTCTGCAGCACCTGATGCTGGCCGCGTGACACTTTTAAAGTTTTCATGCCGTTCCCCTGTGACTGTGCTGATGTGCAGTTTTTCTATTTTTGGCGGTTATGAGATTGCTGCTGCGTGCGCAAAATGCCCCACAATTTCTGTGGATAACCCCGGCGGGCGACCCTTGGAATCAATGGCATGATGTTGATTGGTATGGATTGTTTCTTTCCTTGCATAAAATTCGGGCAATTCAATACTTTGCGGTTTTTATGGGTTGGGCGTGAGGCGCATGTCCGCTTTGAAGCTGTTTCCGCAAGCGAGGAAATGAAGGTTTTGCCGGTGAAGTATGTCAGCATGATTCTGTCTGCATGTTCAATTCAACCCGCCGGTAATTTTAGCCTGCAAAGGAATTTGCATGAACCCCGGTGATGACGGTAAAAAACAGAGGATGTAAATTGGGCGGATTATTTTGATGCCTTGCTGAACGAGGCCTGGCTGGAAAAGCACAAGCCGCTGCTGCCCGCCATTGGCAGTGCGGAGCGGGCCGCAAAAATGTGATTGGAAGAAAGCGGCACCGACCCCCGGCAATGACCACAGCGCAATTCCGGAAATATTTCAGAGCGGCTATTGACGGATTTTCGGCGAGATCATCAGTAAAAACGGGATCTCTCCCCGGCTGAGTATCAATGATCCCGTCGCCAGCATGATTCGCTTGTCTTTTTTGACAATGGCAGAGTCAAGCTGGCAAGACATCGGCGACGGGTATGTGCCTTCGCTGTCCAAATGTTTGATGAACGCGTCAACAATATTGTTCACGGGCAATTCCAGTAAATCCACTGAAGCCTCGAATGCATAGTTTGCGCTGCCGCCGGTCTCGGCATCCATCATTGCGGCGTTGTAGGTGGTGCTGTTCATGTTTGGCTGCCCTGGTTACGGAAAACAAGCAGCTAACGCTATAAATGTTGCGAAATCATTTCAGTGACCGGTTGAGATGCGGCCTGCGGCTTGCTTGTGGCAATCGCCGGGGCTTGATGCTGATCAATGCCGGCCCATTCCACGGTGGTGATGTTTGCGGCAAAATGACAGGGTTGGTTTGAAACCTGAGAGGAGACTTCGGATGGGACACACACTGGAACAATTCGCAGCGCAATGCCATGCCTGCATCAAGGCCGAGCCGGGACCTGCCGGGCGCAAGAAGGTCGCGGCGCTGCTGCAGGAGGTGCTGAAAGACAAGGCTTTCGTCGACCAGCACATCAATGCCAGAACCGGGGAACGCAAGATACTCTACGAAGACCCCGAGTTCGGTTTCTGCATCCTTGCTCACGATTACAGCGGACCGAAGACCAGCGCGCCGCATGATCACGCGCATTCCTGGGCGATTTACGGCCAGGCCCGCGGCGAGACCCACATGCGCGACTACCAGTTGCTGGAGGCGGCCAGCGCCGACAAGCCGGGCAAGGTCAAGGAAACACGTGCCTACAAACTGACCCCCGGCATTGCCCATGTTTACAACGAAGGTGACCTGCATTCGCCGAAGCGCGAAGGGGCGACCAGCCTGATCCGCATCGAAGGCACCAATATGGAAAAGGTCAAACGCTTCAAGTACGAACCGGTCTGATCCGTTTTATCGGCCAACAAAAAAGCTGCCTGCGGGCAGCTTTTTTTGGGCGATAACGCCGTTGCTCAGTGCTTGGCGCCGGCCGGTATCACCGGCAACGGGCCGGTCGCCAGATTATGCAGGTGGCGTTTGCGTACCAGCATCATCGACAGCGACACGAACAGGCCGAACATGGTGATGACCCAGTAAATCGACAGGTCGATTTTGATCAGCAGCGCATAAAGTCCGAGCATGGCCAGAATCGACAGGTTCTCGTTGAAGTTTTGCACGGCGATGGAGTGGCCAGCGCCCATCAGGATGTGGCCGCGGTGCTGCAGCAACGCATTCATCGGTACCACGAAGAATCCGGCGAGGCCGCCGATGAGGATCAGCAGCGGAATCGCGACCGCAATCGAACTGACGAAGTTCATCGCGATGACAATCAGGCCCATGGCGATGCCGACGGGCACTACATTGACGGCGCGGTTCAGCGGTACCACCTTGGCGGCAATGATGGAGCCCGCGGCGATGCCGACGGCGCAGATGCCCTGCAGCAGGGTGGCTTTCGACAGCGTGTAGCCCAGCGCCACTTCAGCCCATTTGAGCACGATGAACTGCAGGGTCGCGCCCGCGCCCCAGAACAGCGTGGTGGTGGCCAGCGAGATCTGGCCCAGTTTGTCGGACCACAGCAGCTTCAGGCAGTGTGCGAATTCGCGGACCAGATAAATCGGATTTTTGTTCGGTGTCCGGTGATCGACGCCGGTGTCAGGAATGTAGAGATTGAATGTCGCGGCCACACCGTAAAACAGCATGATGATGG